>MFBZ01000022.1:12026-81578 GCA_001776545.1 Candidatus Curtissbacteria bacterium RIFCSPLOWO2_12_FULL_41_16
GGAAACTTCTAGCCAAATTATCCGGCAAAAGTCTCTTAATGTTACTTTTGATGATTTTGGGCTCGGCAGTGGTTAGTATAGTAGGTGGCCTGAATGTCAAAGAGGCCTTGAGGACTGAGTAACTAAGTTACTTCTTGACAACTTCAATTTCAAACTGGCGGTCGGTGGAAAGATCTGTGTCTATCGTGATGTTTTTGCTGCCTTTATATTGTTTATCACCGTTGACGTTTTTAGCCTCCAGGAAGGCAGGCAGGTTAAATTTGAATTCAAAAGGATCTTTTTCCGTACCTGCTTGTTTTTGGACATAGAGGTGATAAGCGGGAGCCTGTTCGAGTTTGATATTTTTGGGTATGCGATATGTGAACGTAACAATTTGGGTTGATTTGATGGGTACTTCGACAAAGGTTGAGAAGACGGTTAGGTTGCCTTGGGTCGTCACTTCAACATCGTTTTTGTCGATTACACCATCCTCTTGTGATGATACAGGGCTCGATGGTCGCCTTTGCTCGGTTCTTTTAACTTCTGGTGGAATACTGAGTTTAAAATCCTCAAGTCCAGCAGCGAGGGGAACATAAAGGCGCAAAAAGTTTACGTATTTGCCGGCAGGCCATGTTTCGGCTTGGCTGTTATTGGTATAAGCAATAGTTAATCTGGCGACTAGGTCGGCGTCGCGGCCGATAGTCATCTCGTAAGAAACTTTTCGCTCCAAAAAACGATTAACTTTATTGGCACCCAAATTGGCTTCTGTGATGGCCAGGAAATCACGGGTTTTTGTGGAATCATCACCAGGATTGAAATTGGCCGGAGGCAATGGATGATCCCAGCCATGATTGTGCACGTATGATGTTAAATTTGGATTGTCAAATGTGGCCATAAGATGTTTTGATTCAAGACCCTGCTTAAAGGTTTCAATGAGCGCGGTAAGAGGCAGTTTTTGAGACCCTGATTCTTGAGGGGGCGGGTAGGTAAGGCCTTCTAAGATTTTGGTGATCAGGGAGCGAGTGAGTGTTGCGAAAAAATCTCTTTTTTGGGTAGAGCCCGGGAAAAAACCGATTTCTGAATAATATTCACCCTGCTCAAAAAGATTGTCGGCGGTAATTTCTTCGTTGTAATCCGCAAGGGTAATCGCACCAATTTTTTTCAGTAAATTTTGAATTAAAGTAAGATCAACAGCAATTACCCCATCGACATTTTTACCGGTTTCTTTTTTGTAAAAATCACGGGCGGTAGCGCTATTTAGCTGGAAATCGCCCGTCCAATTAGAATCACGAAGATAGAATTGATCGATCCCTAGTCTTTCTTTCAGCTGTTTTGGTGGCTCGATTTTTTCTTTAAGTTGGCCATCGATGGTATAAGTATCTTCGACTGTAACATTTTTAAGATGGCCGCCCGCAAATTCAATAAGGCCAAAGTTACCGATAAAACCCCCTCCCGGACGAAGCTCGCTGTTATTTTGAAGAAGAATTAGGTAAGTTTTCTGGCCTTGAAGGGCAGTTAGGTCGCCTGCCAGATTAACAAATTCAAGCGACTGAGCTGAATAGCTGTTGAGATTGTCAAGTGATTTTTGGGCTTTTTGGAATTTGGATACAAAGATTTTTGCCTCCCCCATTAATTGGCGTGCCTGGGCAGATTTGAGATAAGCCCTTTTGAAGTCGGCAGCGGGTGTTTCCAAATCCAGACCTTCGTTGGTTGCTTTTGACGAAATAATTGCCAGATCACGAGCCAATGTTTGGGTACCTATAATAAAATAGAGGGTGGCATCGGCCGCAACTTTTGCGCCTAAAAAGGCCTGGTTGAGACTCTTTACAGATTGGGGGGCAACAAAAGAAATCGGGAAGAGGAGAATTTTGGCTTTGCCGGCTGCTGCCCTCAATGACTTGGCAGACCTTTGGGAGTAAGCTGTGGCTTTTCCGAAATCACCTGTCAAAAGTGAATCTTTTGCATTGTTAAGGTTTGAAATGCCCAAATAAATGTCCAGACCAGTTTTGGCGATTGCCAGAAATAATAGAATTCCAACAAAAATTAGAGCAGTTTTAAGGCGAGGTTTGAAAGAAAATTGGGGGATTTTTGAGGTGAGTGGCAGGCGGTTGGCGGACGGTTGACGGTTTACGCGGGGAGAAATTTTCTTTTCAAAAAACTGTGGACTTGGTTTTGATTCAACTGTTGTTTGGATTTGACCAAGTTTGGCAAAGTATCCAAAAGTATTTTTTAAACCTTCGGTCAATTTAACTTTAGGCTCAAAGCCAAAATCATGGATTCTAATAATCGGTTCTTGCTTGGGGATGAAATTTGCACTACCTGCAAAAAATAATCCCAATTCTTTTCCAAAAAAGAGGCGGGCTGTATTTTGGATTTCATAGGCTACCGAAAGTGATGTTTGGGGACCCTCAGAAATCAGGGTGTGGATGTTTTTAGAATCTTGGCCAAAAACAAACTTATTGATACCAAAAATGACATCAGTGATATAGGCGGGGTAAATTTCCTTTAAGCCTTCATTTTCCAAAATAACTTTATCCGTCTTGATGGCTTGAAAAATCATACTGGAAAGCTCACTTTGGATAATTGATGCAGGGTCTTTGCTCTGAACTGTAGCTATGGGCATGCCCGGACCGTAAAGGTCTCCGACTAGAAACATTTTAAGGAATTTATTAGTAAAATCGTCTTTTACGAGGTAGTCATACTGTTCACCCTGGGTAATTGGAGCAAAAACAAATATCTTTGATTGAGCTGATTCGGCCTGAGAAATAATATGGGGGGAGGCAGGTGTGACGCCCGGAAGCCGCAAGGACGATTTGTGAGAAACAGCCTCAAGTAAGTCTAGATAAAAAATCAGGTCAAAGCTGGGTAGATATGACGGTAGAGGCTGAGTAAGATCAAGCTCTAAAAGCGTGAAGTTCTGTTTGGGTAGTATGTCCAAAATAAGGCTTGACTTTCCTTGCCCAAAAACTTCACAATTCTCTCCAAGTAGAGATTTAGCAAGGGCGGCACCAAGATATGACCCGACGCTTGTAATTAAGACCTGAGTTTTTTTCGGTTTTTGGGCAGAGGGTTCCATTAGTTTATACCTTAAAATATCACCATATTTGCGCCTAAAGTCGGAAATATGTTTTTAGACCGGTAACAAAAAGGGCAAATGTAAAACCCGCGACTGCACCAGCTGAAGCTAAAATTTTTTTATTGGGGAAGTTTGGGACCAGATTTGAATTCTCTCCAATGGCTTTTAATTGAATAGGTTCCGACCCGGCAAGATCTTGCAGTTTTTGGTTAAACTTTACGACAGCTTTTTGAATAAGCAATCTCGCGCTTTGGGGCGTTTGGCTTGTGACAGCCAGTTTAATTACCTGAGGTGCGATTTTTTGCGCACTAATTGTTTCCGGAAAAGTAATAACTTCTTGAGAAAAATCTTGGCTTTCTAAAATACTAACTGCGGTATCGGTAAAATTTCTGGCTTTTTCTTGGGCAAAATAATCATCCGGATATGACAAGTTCGGTGAATTGATGGACGTTTGAGATGAAGTTACAAAAAAAAGTTGCTCCAAATGAATCCCTGACGGGAGCTTGGAAACATAAATTAGGGAGAGCGCGGCGCCGATTATAGTAAAAATGAGAATAAAGAATGAATATTGTTTGAAAACTGCCAGGTATTGTTTGAGTTCCATGGTACAAATTTAAAATGTAAAATTTTTACTTTTTCAATTTTCAATTATCTAAGTTGTTCATCTAGTGCTTGATTAACCAAACGATCTGCCTCTTTATTTTGTCCCCTTGGTATGTGGATGTATTGAACTTGGCCAAAATTTGTCTCAAGGGTTCTAATCTTAAATATCAGGTTGCGGATTGTGGCATTTTTGACTTTATAAAGACCTGAGAGTTGCGAAACTACCAATTGTGAATCCAGATAAAACTGTAATTGACCTGGATGGCGACCTTTGGCCCAAGTCAAGGCCTCAATAACGGCAGTATACTCGGCGACATTATTGGTTGCAATACCAATAAAACCTTGGCCTTGATAAACTACAATAGCTTGTTCTTTGACGACAAAACCGTAAGCGGCAGGGCCGGGATTACCTCTGGCGCCGCCATCACAAAAGATTTCTATCATGACAGTGCAATTAGTATTACCCCTAACACCATAATAGTTGCGCCTACTAACCTTTGCTTGAGGTTCTTTTCTTTGAAGAGAAAGTAACCAAGTAAAACACTGATGATACTGCTTGTACGTTTGATCGAAATGACATAGGCTACTAGGGCAAGATTGATAGCGGTCATTTGAAAGGTTAAACCTAAGGCTGAGACCAAACCAATGGGAACGAGAGCCTGGACATTCTTGGAAACGGTTTGGAGGCTCTGTGTCGATCTGAGTAACATGATCGGAAACATGGCAATGGCCAAAAAGAGATTAACAGCAATTACCCAAAAGATCGGCGAAGAATTCTGAACCCCGACCTTATCGAAATTGGCAGTAATACTCCAAATAAAAGCAACGGCCAACATCAGTCTGGGACCTTTTTGCCTGATTAAGGCTTTGAAAGGAGCAAGGTTACCTTTTCGTCTTTCTGCGATATTCAAAAAATAGGATCCTGCCACAATGAGCAGAATTCCTAATAAGCCTAAGGTCGGTGGAAACTCATGGACGATTAGGGGTGAGGTAACCAGCAGAAATACGGGGGTAAAGGTAATCATGGGCACAGCCAGGGATAAATCTGAGAACTTGAGCGCTTTCATATAAAAGATAGTAGCGGCAATATTAAGAGTTCCACTAACTGCTAAAGCAAGCCAAAACCCGTCCCCTAGTTGGGGCATTTCTATAAACAACAGAGCCGGCAACAAAAATGGCAGGGCAAAAACTCTAAGTGACCAAGCAGCGATGTACTCGTCAACTTCTCCCAGACTCCTCTTGCTGAAAACATCTTTTAAGGACTCAAAAAGGGCAGTCAGAACTGCAAATATGAACCAACTCATGGGTTTCTCTTCTTTTTCTGGGATATGTAAAAGCCAGCAGCCAGAAGCAACATAATTAACCCTTCGGAAATTACAGTAATTGTAGCAGCAGCAAGATAACCATATTGGGGAATAAATATTAAGTTGGCCACAATGTTGAAAAGTGCCCCTGCAGCATAAATGTAAGTCAAATATTTTTGGCGGTCGTAAATAATTAATAAGTGCCAAAGGAGGGCGGAGATGAAGAAAAATGGAAGCCCTAAAGCTAAGATTCTCAATGCGGGGATAGCACCTTGGGAACTCGGACCGAAAAATAAAGGGATAAAGTATGAGATGACAAATAAAGCTGTGGCCAATATCAGTGAGGTAAAGGTGAGGATTTTTAGCCAGGAAGAAAGCTGTTTTTTGTAGACATTTTCGTTCTCTTTGTAAAGATTTGAGAGAGCAGGATAGATGGCATTTGAGAAAAAAATCGGTATGGCAAGTGACGCCTCGAAAAACAGATAGGCAAGTCCGTAAAGTCCAACTTCCGAAGACGTACGGAAATTTGCAAGAATTAAAACGTCAATTCGAAAGTAGATCAGGTTGAAGATGAGAGCAACGCCTACCGGCCACGCAGGTCCCAAGAAGCTTAAAAATTGCTGGCGCGAGAATGTTGGGGTAAAGTAAGTTTTAACGCGTCTGGCTATTATTAAGTAAGCTAAAGCTACTAGTGAAATTCCCCCTAAGACATAAGCTGTAGTATATCCAAGAATAGATTTAGTGGTGAGGGTTACGACTATAGCTGTTGCCAGGATGATTAAATATCCAAAGGCAGCAGCAAGAGTAGAGAGATCGTAACGGAGAATTTTTTGGAAAAAGGCATTGGTGGTAGTAAAGAGGGCATGGGTGATAATGGTTGCAGAAGCAATGATGATGCCGGTTTTGACAAGAGGGCTAAAACCCGTGGCTGCGGCTTGATCGTAAGGAAGGACTTGGGTTATAGTCACTGCCATTAGAGCAAGGGTTATGCCCATTAAAATTCTCAGACCTAAAAGGGGCTTGAGGTGAGTAACTTCGTTTTCCTTGGCGATTTTGATGTAGATTGTGTTTAAGCCGAAGTCGGCAAGAGTGTAGAAGTAACCGACAAAAACAAAGATTTTAGTGAAATCGCCATATCCTGAGGCGTCAAGAGTTCTGAAAAGGACGAGGGTGATCAAAAGGGTGATTGAGGCAGTTATGCCTTTGCCGACAATTTGGGCACCCGTATTAAAGTAGATAACTTTTTTAAACACGAAACAATTGTAATTGTTAGATTGTTAGATTGCTATATTGTTAAATTGATTGAAATCAATTTTTCTGATTACTAAGAATATAGCCTGCCGACAGCCAAAAGAGCAGTTGGCCTTGTTGGAGAGTCCAGAGGAAATGGTCAAGGCTGGCAAAGACAAGGATGACGATAAAGATAGCAACTTTGGGTTTGGTGGTAATTTGGCGAGCAATAACTAAAAGAAAACTCACAAAAAGTAAAAGGCCAATAATGCCGTTTTCGGCCAAAATTAGCAAGAAGACATTGTGGACAGGTTGCAAGAGTCGAATTTCGGCAAGAGAAAATAGATTAAGTTTGGAAAGCTCGAGGATAAAATTGCCTGAACCAACTCCAAACAAGGGGTTAACTTTTGTGATATCAAGGGACGCCTGGGAAAGCATAAGCCTTTCGGCAATCGTGGCAAGTTGAAAATCCGATACTGATTTTAAAGATCCAACCGCAATAATAGCTAAAAAGACTAGTCCGAATAGTAAATTTTTGGCGGATCCACGCATAATTAAACCCGCAAGAACAATCGCCAAAATTGCCGATTTGGAAAAAGTCAGTAAAGTCGCGACCACCGGGACCAGCAAGCTGAAGATCTGGACTCTTGTTATTCTTTTCGAAAGCTTCAGGGAAGAGAGGATAATCGCACTGATTACAAAGAAGGCGGCAGCTACGTTAGGATGAGGAAAGGTGCCGTATGGCCTTAAAAGCTGGTGGCCGAGAATTTGGGCATGGGCGATAGCGGTCGTTGAGGAATCAAATGTTCTTTCACCCAATATCCAAAGCCCCAGGGTTCTTTGAAAGACAAATTGCCAGATCACTAAAGCAGATTGCCAGAGGACCGAGAAGGTAATAACGTGACGGATCACCCCATGCAGGTTTTTTTTAGAAAATGTAACCGACGCAGCAATACTTGTAAGACTAAATTCAAAAATTTTTAAAGTAAACCAGAGAGCTGGAAAGGGTTGGTAAGAGATCAAAAAGGAAGTAAAAAACAAATAGAGATTAAAAAGCGCCAGGATCCAAATAATAGTTTTGGCGTCTTTGTAAATTTTCGGAAGACTCCTCCAATTCTCCAAGACAAAAATTGCCAAATAAGCAAAAATTGCCAGATCAGAAAGATAAACAGTAATTGCCCGGTAATCAATGGGCAGGCCTAAAACAAAAGAGTGGCTTGGCCAGAAGAATTTGTTTAACTGAATCGGAAGAGTAGCCAAAACCGCAAGGAAGAGGAAATCTGATTTGGACATTGAATAGGTCATCGGGTAGATGGGCTATCAGGATAGTCGAAGTTTACCTAATGACCCAATTGCCTAATAACCTATCGAGGCTTGATAATTAAATACCTACCTGCACCCTCACCTTCGGAAACAGTCGTAACATCAGGATGATCGGTTAAGGCAGAATGGATGACACGTCTCTCGAAAGCCTTCAGATTAAAAAATGATTCCGGCTCGCCTGTTGCGACTACTTTTTGGGCGACAGAAAGAGCCATGTTTTTCAGCTTTTCTTCTTTATGTTTGCGCCAGTTATCAACATCTATAAAGATTTCGAAGTCGTTTGAACCGGTTAGGCTTTTGATCCTGACTGCCAAGATAAAACGAAGGCTTTCTAAATTACTACCATTTTTGCCAATTAAAAGCGGGGAGTCTTCCGAGGCGATGTCGATAAAAAAAGTGTTGTCGGCTCGTGAAACTTCGGCGGTTGCCGAAACTCCAAGTTTTTCAATAATCGCGGCAATATTTTTGGCTACAAAATTTTCATCTAGCTTTGCTTTTGCCATCTTTTTGGTAAATATTTATTGAGCGCGCCCGGACCTGAAATAACGTATTGTTGAATAATGCCAATTATAGTGAAAGTGTTCCAATAAAGCGAAAGGCCAACCGGAAACCCGTAAGAAAAAAAGGCAATCATTAAAGGCATAATGAGGGTCATTTGTGAGCTGACTTGGGCCATGGTATCTTCAATTTCACCTTTGCTATCGGTTTTTTTGACTGGCGTAATTGACGGAGACGGTGGGAGGGCGGGGGTAAGCATTTTCGACTGAATCAATTGCAATAGACCTGTCAAAATGGGGATAGCAAGAATCAGAATACCCGCCTGTTGCCATTGGTTAGGTTTATCAGAAAGATTAAAACCTAAAAAGTAAGTATCCGGTACTTTGTCAAGGTGCAGGAACGAAAAATAAAGTTGGCTGTTGATTTTATTCAAGAAATCTCCGTTGACTTGAACAATTTTCAGAAGAACATTATAAAGGGCGATAAAAACCGGAATCTGTAAAATCATTGGAAGACAACCAGACAGAGGATTAACGCCGTGCTCCTTGTAAAGTTTACTGACTTCTTGTTGATGACGGATTTTGTCATGACCATGCTCGAGCTTAATGCGATCCAGGTGCGGCTTTAGGGCGGCCATTTTTTGGGTGCTTTTGAGCTGAACACCGGTTAGAGGCCAAAGTACTAAACGAATAGTGACGGTGAGAAGGATGATTGCAAAACCCAAGGCCCAGGGGATGAACAGTGTTTTGAGAGCCGCATAGTATGCGATAAGTAAGTTTAGAATCGGTGTAGTTAAAAAAACTTCAAAAGGATTCATGTGTCACGAATTTATGCGAATTAGTTAATCCGAATTTACCCGAATTGAGCCCAGTATTTATCGTTCCATTAACTTTTAGTAACTTTTAGAGCCTCTAATTGGTGATTGGGAATTGGAAATTTGAAATTGGAAATTATTTTAAACTGGGTCATAATAGGGCTTTTTGGAAAACGGGTGACAGGCGATGAGCCTTTTAAAAGTGATCCATGAACCGATAATTAATCCATACTTTTTTGTGGCTTGCAGGGCGTATTGAGAGCAGGTCGGGTCGTAGCGACAAGTACGATTTACTGACTGAAAAAGATAATGATAAAAAAAATAGAGAAATCTAACAACCTGCGCGGTCATATTTTAAGATAGTCTTCTAGTTTCTGTTTAACTTGCTCCATTTTGAGATTTGCAATATTTTTCTTGATGATAACTGTTATTTGGCCATCTTTCAAATTTAGGCTGTCCAGGGCTTGCCTTATGATTCTTTTAATTCTGTTCCTGTCGGTTGCCTTTTTGACAGTCTTTTTGGATATAACAACCTTAGGTTTCGGCCAAGATTGATTCGTTTTTGAATCATGCGATTGATTAACAATCAAAATAAGCTCTTGACCTTGTAGGCGGGTTGGGGACATCAGACGGTGAGGCGAGTGCGTTTTTTGGCCCTTCTTTTTGCTATGACATCGCGCCCTGCTGATGTACGCATTCTTTTCCGAAATCCGTGAGTTTTTGCTCTTTTTCTTTTTTTTGGCTGGTAAGTACGTTTGGGCATGACTACAGAGTACTAGAAATAACCTGGGATATCAAGACCCGTAAGGGGTTCTTTTTTGGGGGGGGGAGTAAGGCTTTTGAAGAGCGATGATCGACAGCGATCCTTTGTGTTGTTCAAAGCTACTTATTAACATACTTTTTGGCGGGTTGACAATTGTGGAAAAGTTTTGCGATTATAGAGTTTAGCTCTAAAATTTCAAAGATCTTCTTGGAGTTGATCTTCTTAAACACTTAGCCTGCTTAGAGCAAATATTCAATTACTTAAAACTATTTTTAGGGGTTGTTTCATATGGAAGGCCAAAAAATTTGGGCCAGCATTCTAGCAGGCATCAAATCGCAGATTTCATCTTCAACGTTTAAAACCTGGTTTGCCGGTTCTTTTGTTTTGGACTACAAAAAAAATGATGGCGAGAATCTTTTGATTGTCGGCGTCAAGAATAATTTTCTCAAAGAACAAGTTGAGACTAGATATCAGCCAATAATTGATAAAACTGTTAAGAAAAATGGGTTTTTGCAAACAAGGGTAATTTTTGTAGTTTCCAAAAATGATAGGCAGGAGGTATTGGGTAAAAACGAGCCACTATTTTCGGGCGTGGCACCAACTTATATTGGTATTTCTCGTAAAATTGATGGTCTTAATCCGAATCACACTTTTGAAAACTTTGTTGTCGGGTCTTCCAATAACTTAGCTTTTTTGGCTTTTAACCAGGTGGGGGGCAATTTGGGCTCAGTGTACAATCCACTTTTTGTTTATGGACCAACGGGTGTCGGTAAAACCCATCTCCTGCAGGCTTGCGGCAATGCTGTCCTTTTGGAAATCGTAGACGCTAAGGTTCTTTATGTCTCGGCAGAAAAATTTACAAATGATTACATAGAATCGCTCCGCGACAGAACCATGGCGGCTTTTCGCCAGAAATACCGAGGCGTCGACCTTCTCCTGGTTGACGATGTCCAGTTTTTAGCCGGCAAAGAAAGTACGCAGGATGAATTTTTTTACACTTTTAATGAGCTCTATCTTTCGGGAAGACAGATTGTTCTGGCGGCGGATCGTCATCCCAGAGAGCTAGGAAGACTCAAGGAAAGATTAGTCAGCCGGTTTTTGGGTGGGATGGCGGTCGATGTCGCCAGACCCGACCTGGAGCTGCGTACGGCAATTCTTAAGGCTAAGTGCAGAGAGAGGAAACTAAATTTAAATGATGAAATAATTGATTATATTGCGCGTCAATGCAGCAATGAAGTGCGAGAATTGGAGGGAGTTTTGGTGCAGGTTCTTTCTTTAATCCGGATTTCGGGTAAAATTTCTCTTTTGCAAATTAAAACGGCCATTGAAAGAGGCCGGAAAAATGTGGTTATAAAACCTGCGCCTGGTAAAATTATTGAGGCCGTGTCTCGTCATTTTAAAATTGCCAGCGGTGATATTTGTGGTTTGAGGCGAAAAGCAAGGTTGGTCCGTGCTAGACAAGTTTTAATGTACCTTTTAAGACAAGAGCTGGGCTTACCGCTTGGGGTTATTGGGGATCTTATTGGGGGTAGAGATCATTCGACTGTTCTTTACGGCATTGAGAGAGTTTCAAAAGAGATGGCAGCTGACCGGAGCAAGAATGATGAGGTTTTGCGAATTCGTTCTCTTTTCCAATAATTTAGGCGGCTTTTGCACAAAAATGTGGGGTTATTAACGATTCCCTGGGTGTTTCCCACAATTTTTTAGACCATAATTCTACTTTGATTGCCGAGGGTTTTTAAAGATCTGCACATCTATAATAATTTTAATACTGTTTTTTAAACTTATTTATTTTTATTAAGTCTATTAAGTCTATAATGAAAAAAGGGTTTTTAACTCCAGATTGCGTAACAATAAAGCTTGATATATAATTTTTCGGCCTTGTCGTTTGAATGAAATTCAAGATACAACAAAACGATCTTCTAAAAACATTGCTTGCCGTCAATAGGTCTATTTTAGCGAAAACAAACCTCCCTATTCTTTCCGGTGTGTTAATTTCAACCTCTGGCGAGGTCCTTGAGGTTCTTTCTACAAACCTTGAAACAGCAGCCAGGGTGGGGGCTGTATGTAAAACCGAGACGACAGGCAAGGCGGTTCTTCCGGGGAGGATACTCTTGGAGTTTGTGTCGCAACTCCCAGAAGGAGAGGTTGTTTTTGAGAAGCTGGGCGAGGAAGTTTTAGTAAAACTAGGCAGCTATGGTGCGCGTTTTGCAACAATGCCAACTGAAGACTTCCCAGCAATTCCGAAGATTGAAAAAGGACAGACTATAAAATTTAGCGCCGGTGATTTTGTGAGGACGGTTTTAAAAGTTGCATTTTGTGCAGCGGCCGATGAAGGACGGCCGGTTTTAACCGGTGTTCTTTGCGAGCTTGAGAAGAATCTTCTTTCGATGGTAGCAACAGATGGTTACCGTTTAGGTTTCCAAAAAATAGCAACAACAGGAGAAGCAGTCCCTTTAAAAATTATTATTCCCTCAAAATCACTTATTGAGGCAGCAAAGCTTATTGGTGAGAGAACCGAGGGGAAAACAGATGAGAGCATAGAAATGATTATTGCCGATGATTTTAACCAGGTTAACTTCCAGGTCGATAAACTGCCTAGCGCTAAGACAGGCGTCGAATTTACCTCGAGGCTTATTGAGGGCGAATTCCCAAACTGGCAAAAGATCATCCCGACAAGTTTTAATTCACTCGCCAGAATTTCCAAAGAGGAGTTTATTAAATTGGTAAGAATCGCCTCAATCTTTGCTCGAGATTCCGGGAATATTATTAGACTTAAACTTGAGGGTCATGCGGCAAAGGGCGCTGGGTTAATGACCGTTTTTGCTACCAACAATCAGCTAGGATCAAACCAGGCTGCATGCGAGATAGAGATGACAGGTCGCGGCGGGGAAATCGCCTTTAATTTTCGTTATCTTTTGGAGATGCTCTCTTCGATTGAGGGGGAGGATGTCAATTTTGAAATGATTGAGAGTTTAAACCCGGGGAAGTTTACGGAAACAGATAGCAGGGACAACTTTTTCCATATAATTATGCCGGTGAGACTGCAAAGTTAGTTTCTGGTAATGATTAACCGGTAGCTGGTAATTTGTAACCAGATACCGGTTACCAGGTGCACAATCGTGTTTACCCCAATTGGAACTTTAATCAAAAATTTCCCTCGTCGCTCTAAAACTCCGGAGGCGGTTTTAGCATTGCAAGTTAGACAGGCTGCCAAAGAATCCTTGGGGGAAATTTGTAGAGATTTGGGAAGCGATGTTTTGGACTCTGCCAAGATCAAATCTTTTAAAAATGGGATATTAGTAATACAGGCCCCGAGTTTGCTTTGCGCAGAGCTTCAGATGCGCTCTGAGGGGCTGATACGTGAGATTAATCGGGTGTTTGCGAAAAGACTGGTAACTCATTTAAGGTTTAGGGTTGGATAAGAAATTTTGAGGCTCTTCTAAACTAAGCCCAGGATGTTGTCGGAGAAAATTTTCCAGGGTTGCCGGCGCAAAATACCAAATTTCGACAATAGTTTTGTCGAATTGGCCGGCAAAGACTAAAATACCTGCTTGACCCCAAAAGTGTCCTGGCGCAAAAGTTCCGTGTTCGCCATAAAGTATTTTTTCTGATTGACCGTATTTTTGGATATAATTATCAAGGGTTCCCTTTTCATTGCCAATGACTTGTTCTTTGATAAGCGCAATTGTATTTTCTGTAAACTCGACCCGATGAGGTCTAAACTCTTGATTTGATCGGTACTTGTAGATTGTTTGTTCACCGCTTCCCTCGACTCCTTCTGGAGGACCAAGGATTGATTCGAGCTTTTCTTTAGTAGTTTTACCTGCATAAATATTCCCTTGCCACGGAGTCCCCGTGGGACTTTCCGGCCCTTTATTTTTTGATGAGAACGAGAAAATTGCTAGCAGGAACATGCCGATGGAAAGAACTCCTAAAAGCAAGAGGATCCATTCGGATTTTAGTATATTGGCAACTCGCGTCAAACTTAGTTTCTCCATCAATATTCAACTCCTCCAAAAATTTGGGTTTTGGCAAAGTTGTAATGGACAGGCCTATCATTTTTGAAAGTTGTCCACCCAGGCCCAGGGTTGACCCAAGCGCCACCTGGATAACCGGACCAAGATCTGGGGTTAAAGCTGTGGGTTTTTGAAACCACATAATCACTAATCATCTCGGCAAAAGACTCTGAGGCAACGCCCCAGGTTATTTCTTGAGGGGGGAAAGGATAGGTAGGCATCAAGCCCTCCTGGTTGTAAATACCTATAAAGTTGTTGTAGATGCCGGTATTGTAGTTACCAAGCACATGGCCCATCTCATGGATAATGACATATTTGGCAAAACTGGTTGGTGTCATATTACAGGCAACGGTGATTCTGTTGCCGCCGTTTACTGTTCCGCAGACCCCACTCCCAAGTGAGCCGTCAGAGACGCGAATTAAATAAATAGTGCCGGCGTTTTGGAGCAGAGAGACAGCCTGTGGTGATTGGTCTAAGTCTTTGCAGATTTCGTCGATGTTGTTATTCTCGGTGGAAGACCAAGGGCCTTGCCGCTCAATTATTCCGCAAATTGTTGGAGGGTTACCAATGACTACTGTGGCAGTTGTATTGCCGGTGATCGTGGGTTCGCTTTCGGGCGTAGCTGTGACTGTGACAGTATTGGCAACGACCGAATCTGAGAAGTCATGTCCGGCTTGAGTGTCGGCAGTAATAGTAAATTGACAGCTCCAAGTTGCATTGGCAGCAAGCGTCTCAGGGATTGTATCTGCACAAGGCGGTGATATCAAATTACCATTTTTATCTTGAGTTACAGTAAAGTTGCCGTTTTTGGCTTGGACTTTTAATTCATCGGTAATTTGCAGACCTGTGAGACCCTTTTCTTTGGCTGTTAGGGTTATAAAGAAAGTAATATCAGCGGGCAATTGGTTATTTTCCAGACGGTTAGGAGTTGCTGATTTGGTTACTGTAAAAAATGGTGTTTCCCCGGGTGGAGCAATTGCTGTTGGTAAGTCTGCTTCCGGATTAAAAAAGGTGGTGGCGGTGACAATGCCGATGATGGTGCCGCCAATGGCAACGGCGCTAATGCCGCCGACAACTGGAACTGCGGCAAGGGCCGTTGAGGGAGCAAGACCGGTCAAGCCGATGACAAAATTGGCAGCACCTGAGAGGAATCCGAGTGCGCCACCGGCCGCTGCGGTAATGCCGCCCCAAACGGTAGAAGCAGCGCCAGTAAAAAATCCGCCGATGGTACCGATAATCCCGCTGGTTGTTCCTGTTGCTACACTGGTTGTGCCGGCGAAGAAGTTTTTGATTTGGATCAAGCCGCCGGCTGCCAGCCAGCCAATGCCAGCGCCAATCGCGGCGCCAATGGGGCCTCCTAAGATAAATCCGATAGCCGCGCCAGTGCCAATTGCTCCGATGGCGCTAAGAACATAATGACCAATAACGTAGCCAAGTGCGCCTCCGATGAAAGATCCGATATAAGCACCGGCAATGACACCAACGAAGGTTCCCAATGGACCGAAAGCACTGCCTAAGATTCCACCGACGACTGCTCCGGTTGTGCCACCGACACCAACACCAATGCCGGCGGTGACGGCAGTTGGCGATCCGGTGAATAAACCCAGGGCAATTGCGCCACCAACTGTTCCACCAACTATCCCCCCAGTGAACATGCTTAGAGGGATGACTACGGGAGCGGCAAGTAGTCCAAACGGACCGAGGGCGACACAGATGCCAATACCGACTCCAAGACCGATGGTTGCCCCAATGGTTGCGCCGATTAGAAAACCTGTGAAAGCAGCCTGTCCTAGAGCTAGAAAGAAGAGTCCAAGGCCGCCTAAGACGGCGCCGGCAATATTTCTGATTTTGTGGCCGATCCCTAAGACTATGCCGGCTGGAGTGAAGCCGATAACACCAGCTGGGGCTATGCCCATGCCAAATGACGGCGCAAGGCTGGTGACTGAGAATCTAAAGCCGGGGTTTATCTTGCCAAAAAAGGAAAGACTTCCGGGGGCAATGGAGGTAAAAGCCGCGCGGGGGCCAAAACAGGGGCTGTTGATAATGGTTTGTGGTCTAAAATAATCAAGTCGATACTCCCAAAAGGATTGGGCGCTGTAGGTTGCTTGAAGTAATGCTAGGCGATCTCTAAAAATATTGCGAAAGGCGGATGCCCTTTTGGGTTTTTTGAGGGCAAGTTCTTGGGCTTTTTGTAACTTGGCTAATTTGATCCGAGACGTTAGGTAAATTTTTCTTTCCCGATTGGTTAATGACATTTTCTTTTTAAAGTTTCCGGCCTCTAATGTTGTTTTTTTAAGTTCTCTGTTTAGCCACTCCTGATCATGAGCAAGAAGTGCCAGTTGGGCATCGGACAAATTTTTATCGGAGGATAGAACTAAGCCAGAACCGGTAGGGAGTCGGAACTTTTGTTCGGGTAAAACTTTTGGTGGTGCCAGTCTTAAATTGGTTGCTAGGGGAGCGGTTAAATTGCCATAGCCGATTTGTAGGCCTACTCTTTTGACACTCTCATTTTGAGAAATCGCTGTACCTATTTTAGCTGTAGCTTTGTTGTGGGCGATTTCTTTGTATTTCTGAAGATCTTCAAATGAAGGAATTGTTGTTGGCGAAATCTTTGGAATCTGGCTTGCGAATTCGTCAAGATAAGTAACAAGGTAAGTACCAAGACTTGCTTTGAGAATCTCTTGACTTTGGGGAGTAGCAAGAGGTGCGCTAGTTTCTATGATTTGTTTAACGTTATCTGAAATAGTGTTTAAAGTTTCTTGGGAAGGTTTTCTAAACGTACTGAGCTCTGTAAGTGATCCTAAAACTGCAGATTTTTCCAGTTGAGGCTTAAGTGATTCGGCGATTTGTGAGGTAATTGGTGTAACTTTTTGGATAAGTTTTTCTTCGTTGAGTTGAATTTCTGGGGGAAGAGTTTTATCTGGGTTTTTGGCAGGAAATGATTTGGAAATTGCTGGGCCTAGGTCTGGGTCTGCGATTAATGTTTGAATGACTGAGTCGGTGATGACATCTTGAGTTTGGGCAAGGTCGGCAATCTTGGGTATATTTTCAAGTGTTTCACGGGTTACTTCATTGGCGATTTCTTCGGAAATTTTGGCTAGTTGATCTTGAGGAATGTCTTTGATGCCTAAGGACGTGATAAGTGTTTGGACCTGAGGTGTTAATGCTGAAGTTAGCTTGACGGCCGTTTCTTGTTGATGTTTTCTTAATATTGGTTCGATGGCCTCAAGTTCGGCCAGAACTCCGAGCGCGGACGGACGACCTTTGGCGGCTTTGGCAGCGGTTAGATCTTCACCAGTGAGTCTTGGTACTGCCGACTCCCTTGGTGTTTCCAGTTTTTGTGATATTTCGTCGATGACCTCCTTGATTTTTTGTTGGTCGCCGACTATTTTTTGAAGATCAGTGGTTTTGAATCTGCTATAAATCCAGGTGTCGATTTCGTCCGCTGATATTAATTCCAAACCGGTGAATTGTTTCTGGAGCTCTTTTAAACCCGGTAGTTTTTTACCGTTGCCACGCTTAGGATCCAGTAAATAGTCGATCGACCAAGTTACGGCTTTGAGAAAGAGGGCGGTATCGAGTTTCGCGGCAGCTTCGGCAGGCATACTTTAAAGATATCATGAATTGTTAAATTGTTTTTCATCAATAGAGCAATTTAGCAATATAAGAGAGCTTGGTATCTCGTAAGCTCGATATAGTAATTGAATCTAGAATTGTTTTAAAACGGCGGCCGATTTTTTCTGCATCTCCAGAAGCTCTTCGGGCTTGGTGGTTACTAAATAGTGTTCGTCTTCCGAGGCGACTATACGAATGGCGACATGGTTTGGTCCGGCAAAGAAGATGCCTTCACCAACGTCGGCTGCCAGAAGTAAGTGCTTTTCGCCTTCTGATAGATAAAAGACTTCGGCGATCTGATCGATGGCGGCTGGCGATTGTTTTAGGAGAATCTGGATTGAAGAATTAGTGACGATAGCCTTACCATAATCGGTTCTTAGAAAGTCGGTAACATCCTGAGTGATAGTGGTCAGACCCAGATAATACTTTCTGGCCCTTTTGGCGATACTGTACATGAAGGTAGCGCTGTCAGGGTACTGCATCATATACCAGGCCTCATCGACAATGAGAAGGCGCTTTCTAATATTGTTTTTAATTCTGGTCCAGATAAAGTCTAAAATCAAATACATGGCAATTGGCCGCAGCTCATCCTCCATGTCTTTAATAGAAAAGACAGTAAAAGTATTTTTAATGTCGATATTGCTTTGTTGGTTAAAAATGCCAACCAGCGAGCCTTTAACAAATTTCTCAATGCGATCGGCAAGACCGCGGGCGGCCTGATCTTCCATGCCAAGAAGTATTTTATAGAGATCTTCCATTAGAGGAGGTTCGTTTTTTTGAGTTGCCGGATCAGGGGTAATCCCTTTGGCTTTATAGGTGGCAACTAAGGCTCGGTCTAAAAGAGCATCTTCAGTCGGAGTTAAATTGCCCATGATGACTTTGAAAAGTCCATGCAGAGAAAGAATTTTTAGACCAAGTTCATTTTCGCCTTCTTCATAAACACCGGAGAGGTCAAATGGATTGATTTTAGCGGGTGAGTTGAAATTAAAAGTAATATATTCCCCGCCGATTGCCTCACAAAGATTTTTATATTCTTCCTCCGGATCGATGACGATAATTTCAGTACCGAACATTAGGGAGCGAAGAGCTTCGAGCTTCACCAGATACGATTTGCCGGCACCGGATTTGGCAAAAATGACGGAATTGGCGTTTTCTAAAGAAAAGCGGTCAAAAATCACCAGAGAGCCGTTGTGTTCATTGATCCCATACATAATGCCGGTATTTGAGGTTAGTGATGAGGAGATGAAAGGGAAAGTGGTCGCAAGGGAGGTGGTATCCATGTTGCGTGTAATATAGATATGGTCAGTGCCCTGCGGCAGGGTAGTTTTGAAAGCCTCTTCCTGCTGGAGAGTGGCATGTTTGGGGACTAAAAGCAGTGAGCCCAGGGTTGACTCTACTTGTTTGGTGATGGTATCCAGTTCTTCACGACTGTCGGCAGGGATAGTGACATAGAGGGCAAACTGAAAGAAGCGTTCGGCTCCTTTGACTAATTCTTCTTGTAGAACCTGTGCATCTTCCAAAGCAGCTTGGACGGCCGGGTCGAGAACGCGGCCATGTTGGATATCGGTGGCGATGGTAGCTTCCATTTCGGTGATTTTGCGCTTGAGATCATCAAGAACTCCCTTTGCCTCGACCGGGTAAGAGTACATGGCAATTTCCAGAGTGTGTTCGAAATTAATTAAGGGAGCAAGCCAATTAGCCTGCACAAATCTGGGGTAGCCTACGACAAAAAGGGTCCTAAAATATGTTGAGCCAACTTTAATGAAGTCGAAATCGACTTCAATTGCCGGAGGCGCAATGATGTCTTTAACTGAGACGATGCCAGTCGCAAGTGTTTGAACCCACTGCTTCTGCTTATCGGAAAGCTGGGTCTCTCCTGTTTTTTTAGGCGCAAATGGGTTAAATATGCTCATACCGTTTTTCTTGATTCCGACTGCACGTTGTCGGGAGTACCCACAATTGTGTCATTGGCATTTTGTTGCGGTCGGACGATTTGGGCAACCCTGGCGGTTGCCTCCTGAAGGTTTTTTAAAGCCTCTACTTGATTATCGGTCGCTGGTCTTTGAGGTACTGGTCTTAAATTTGGACCAGTTTCGTTAAGAGGGTAAGCAGCAGCCGGCTGGGTTGGTAGGGAAGTTGGGTAGGCACTAAAGGGTTGGTTCGCAGTAATTTGTGACTTGTCGTCTGCTATTTTTGACTGCTCAGTGGCGGGGACCGGATTCGGGCCAGAAGGCGGCGGAGCCGGCGAGGGGATTTCAACGGCCGGTTCAACTATCGGGGTGGTGTATGAGGAGGTGTCCAGAAGAATTCTTTGGGTTCCGGTCGGCGCCGGGTTGTAGATATCGTAGAAAAGCTCGATTAATTCTTGGGTAGTTAATTGTCTGGCCGAAAGTCCTAACCTGGCCATTTGTTTGATTAAATGATCACGTTTGGGCAAAAGCGCGATTTTGGCGTCGGCAATAAGCTGCGATTTACCGCCGCTTTTAGTTGGTTTTCTGCCAGTAATGTTTTTGAAACCGAGTTCAAGCGGGGAGAAGTTAATGATTAAATAAAATTTTTTATCAAGAACCGTTTTTTGCTGGACAGTCGACTCTATAAAATCCAGATATTTTTGGATTTGTCTTTTAAGATCAGGGTTTGGTTGGGCATGTTCGGCCTCGGAGAGGCTGGCAAAATACGAGGTAATGTCAGCTTTTTTGGAGCGAATAAGAACTTCTACCGGAAAGGTTAATGAGTTTAGAAGAGCACCATAGGCATAAATCGTGGCATCCTGTTCGGCTTCAGACAAGAGGTCAAAGTTAACGGCAGTTAAAGATAAGACAAGAGCAACCCAACCGGTTTTTAAAATTACCAAGTCGTCTATAATATTCTCTATGTCTAAATGTTCTTGAGTAGAGGCTTTAGTTTTTGCCATATATTAGTATCAGTCCTTTGCTTTGACTTCCAGCGGAGCTAAAATTTGGCCTTCTAAGTTGATAGTGAAAGGCTCGAAGTGGGCCTGTTCACTTTCAATTTCTACTGAATACTTTCCGTTGGCAAGGGAGGTGACTGAAAGAAACTGTCCGAGTTTGTTGGTTTTAAGGGCACGAACGGGAATGCCATTTTCATCTCTGACGATAATGATTGCACCAACAATTGGAGTATTATCTTTGCCACTTGTGGCCTGTCCCGAGAGAGTATTTGGATTAGTGGTTAGAGGAATGATTTTGGCCTTACCAAGGCCGGCTGCAATTGAGGTTACGTTGGGATTTTGGCCTACAATAGAGATTTTCGAGTCGGCTATTACCTCTTGTTGCTTGAAGGAGGCATTTTGAGGAGCTGGTCTCTGGTTTGGTTTTGGAACAAAGTAGGCTTGTTTTGCATGAGCTGCGCGTTGGGTGTGTTTTTCAAAAGAGGTTGTGGTGGCCTGATGAGATGGACCAGTCCAGACCGGAGGCTGGTTGCCTTTGGCTGGTTTCGGCTGGGGCTCATTAGTTATTGGTTCTGTAGTTTCCGGGAACCGGAAGCGCTTTTTAAGCTCTTCGGAAATCTCGAATCTGCGCTCGCCCCTGACTGGTAATTTCGACAGGTCAAAATCGACAGGCGGCGCAAAGTGAAGTTTTCTGACCCTGG
Source organism: Candidatus Curtissbacteria bacterium RIFCSPLOWO2_12_FULL_41_16 (assembly GCA_001776545.1). Taxonomy (GTDB): domain Bacteria; phylum Patescibacteriota; class Microgenomatia; order Curtissbacterales; family GWA2-41-24; genus WO2-42-50. Next base: position 32,863 of record MFBZ01000022.1, read on the forward strand.
TTTTGCCGACTGGCGGCAAAAAGGCTAGACGTTTGTCTGGCGTTTTAATGGGAATGACAAATTCCTGAGAGAAGTTGATATCTGAGGCCAGGTGACGGGGGTTTTTAGTTTCCTCTTCTTTCGGAGTGGAGTCTGAGAGCATAAGGAGTTCGACGGGGCCAGCATGGCCCGGGCCAAGTTTGGTTTCAAGGCCAGGGAGTACGTAAGGCTTGGCATGGGAAGAAATTTTAACTGATGTGCGGGGTGAGAACATAATTGGAGGTTTGGTAGAAGGCAAGGATTCGGGCATGGGGGGAGTTTGGGCCAGGGTTAACTGGGGCACGGCTTTGATTTGGGGCAGGGCTTCTGAATAAAAGAGAATTGGCGCGGGTAGCTTTCCTTTGGGCACTTGTCCATATTCTTGGAGTTCAAGTCTTTGGAGCGCGATTTGCTCTTTGACATCAAGTGGCGCTACCTGACCCTTAGGGAGTGAACGTAAATAAGCAAGGAGCCTGGAGCGGCCTTGGGCGGTGGTTGTTTCTGGAGGATGTTTTTCGGGCAATGGGGCAGAGGTGACAACATTTAAGAACTCTGGTGTTTTTGATTCCTTAATCCAGGTGCGCAGCGTTGGTGAAAGAACGGAGCGGATAAAGGCGACTAACCATTTATCCAGTGGACGGCCGCCGAATGGCACAAGAGCGGCGATAAAGCCCAGAACGGCGAAGATGAGACTGGCGGGAATTTTTAAAATTGGGGCGAGAGGAGAGAAAAAAATCAAGGCGGCGACAGAGAGGGGAATTGCCAATGTTATAAACTGGCGAACAGTCAGGTTACCAAAAAGTTTAAATTCAAAAGAAGCAATATGTTGCGGGACAGGATGTTGTTCCATGATTGCAATTGCTAGATTGTTACATTGCTAAATTGTTGAATTGTTTAAAAATAAGCAGAGCTTTTCTTCGAATAACAATCTAACAATGAAACAATATAACAATATCACCCTACCATATGAAACAAGGTGCGGAAAGTAGATCAAACAGCCTCAAAATAGGCAGATTTTCACAGATGGAGAGTTAGTGTGATTTGCTGGAACTAGTGTTTTGCAAGCATTGAAAGTTGATATCTTTTGACTTCTGTGAAGATCTTATTCTTGGCTTTTTCCCAAGAGAAGTCCGCGTCAAGGACTTTAATCGACCTGGGATATTTTTCTTTTTCAGCATCCTCAAGATAGATTAGTGCGCGCAGAATGAGCATCAGTTGATAGCCAGGGTACTTTTTAATAGCGAAGTTAATAAGTTCTCCTAGCGTGTAGAAGTTGAGAAGATAATAGATGTCTATAAAATCGCGCCTTGTGCCCCCTTGAATAATGGCAGCCAGTTTCATGGCGGCAACGTCAGCAAGACTAGCAATACTTATGTCTTGATATTGTTTCAGAGGTTCAAGTAGTTGATACGAATAGTAAAAAAAGAAAGTTCTGTTTCGCCTATAATACTTTTTAAGGTATCTTCTGCCGTAAGTAGCGTTTTGGCATTTGGGAAAGTTTTTTTAATGTCTTTGGCAAGTCGAGGACTTGGGAATTTTTTTTGACTATAGAAGTCAAAGTCGATGGATGTCCGGTGACCAATCTGCAGTGCTAGTGCTGTGCCGCCGGCGAGATAGAAACCCGGGGCCTTTGGCAATTTCAGCTCTTTGACTATTGCAAGCTGATTTTTATTCAGAATGTGCGAATGCATCAAATTTTGAAAAGTTTTTTGTAGAGATTAAGATTTGCGTTAGGGTCCAGATTAATGTAGGCTAACTCTTGTTTAAACTTGGGAGCTTCAACACCCAAAATTTTTTGCCAATAAAGCAGGCTTATTTTGTACCACATGCCCCTTCTTGGGTTTCGCAACACACGTCTAATGCCGTTGAGGCTGTAATTGTTAAATAGCCATAAAACGGCTTTTTGATCACCGAGATTTAAAACTTGGGTGATGATAGTTTCCTTATGGCGTTTTTTCTCCATTTTTTTAATATCGTAAGACCAAAGATATGGTTGCAAAAAGTTAGGGAGAGCCATAAGTATAGTTTAGCATATTTTGAGCGTAATTCGCAGGGGCGGAAAGTAGATTTTTTTCACAAAACAGAATGCTGGGCCTTCCGAGTGTTCTAACTGATTCCTGCTATGGGCTAGAATTATGGTAAAATAGGGGCAACATGGCAGAAGTACCTTTGCGTCCGACATTGCCGGGGGATGAGGAGCCCAGAAGAGTTCCCGGAACTGATGGCCCGTCTCGACTTGGTCGATCCGAGGCGGACGAGGAAAAACGCGCAGAAAAAGTCAAAGACCTTAACCAGGAGGCGAAAGAGAAGAGATTAAGAGAGGAGCAAAAAAGGGCATATGAGTTTGTCAAGGAAGCTAAAAAGAGGATTGAAGAGACTAAAGCAAGAGGCGAGCAAGAAAAGATTCGATACAAGGAAGCGAAAAGTTATCTGGAAGCAGTTTCGTCACTTCAGGACGAAAACCCAGTAATAATTAACCCCGAAGAGCTTAAAACCTACAAAGATTTGCTTATGAAGCACGGCTATCTTAAGGCTTCCGAGATTAATAAATTAGAGCCCGCCCAGGTAGTGGTTATTTTTCAGGCAGTGGCCCGAGAGGTGGGGTTTGAAGAACCACAAGAAGAGGATTTTTCTTACACTGAAGGAGAAAATCGAGAGCTGGAGAGAAAAAGAGCAAAGAGTTTAATCAGACAAGCAGAAAGTGTCGACGAGGAAACCTTAAATGTAGAAAAAGTGGGGCAAAATTTAACTGTTGAGGAATTTGAAAAGGCGGCTGAACGTAGCGGGCCGGGGACGATGGAGAGACCAGAAAGAAAGGCTGAAGCTCATGAGGGGGAACCAGTTTCATTCATTGTCCAGTCGCGGAAACATCTGGCGGTTTTATCTCAGGAAGATGTTGCGCAAATTTGTGAAGCACAGGTCGTGCCTGAACAAATTATCGTTGAGGCGACTTCTGGATGGGAAGATAAGGACTATGTTGACCGCGGGGAGGCTCTTAGGAAGAATGGTATTTTTAACACTCAAGAACTGACGGCCGAAGGGGTAAAATCCGAGAGGTCTGTAAGCGATGCTCAGGCGGGATCCGAGATTGTTTATGAGGATAAAGCGAAAAAGATTTTAGTCAGTCAGTCGCCATCTGGCAAATATTATGTTGTTGGAGTGACTGATTTGGAGCCAGAGACAATAGGGGATTTATTAAAGAGAGCCAATATTGAAAAAGAGCTAAAGCCCCCTAAAGATTGGCAGGCTATGAGTTTCCCCGAAAAGCGGCAATGGTATAAGGAGACGGGTATCGAAGTGGTCCCGGTATTTTCAGGGGGTGGTACTCGTTGGGGTGACAATGATCGGATAAGTGAAATAAAAGCGGCAAGTCGTCTAGAAACATTACATGCTGTCGAGGAAGATTTATTCCAGCAAGGATTAACCAGCGGGCTTAGCGAAGAAGATGCAAAAAGAGAAGCGATACGACAGCTCGAAGCGGAAGGAGATCGTACCGAGCTGGGTGAGCATTTAGGGCGACTCAGGAATGCCGAGGTGATCTTGCAGAATTTATTCAACGATTCAGTGAGAGGGATCAATGTTCGCGGGACGCCACAGATGGCTGATTTGGACTCTTTAATTGCTTTTATTCGTAATTATGGCAGGCAAAACTACAGGTTTGTTAATCAGTTTAATCAGGCGGTGGAGGGTATTGCTTCGTCTGCGGAAGCAGCTGGGCAACTGGCAGCATTGCATCGTTTTTTGCCTGCAAATGTTATTGCGGAACTAAGTAGGATTCGTAGGGACGTGCATGACGATTGGCAGCGAGTCTATAAAGCTATGGATCCCAAGATCAGAGACAGGCTCTTCCAAAGACTCAAAGAAGAAACGCAAAGTTATGCCCAGTCGCTTCGGGCAGGATTTTATGGGACAAGAGAAGTTGAGGCGCGACTGGCACCGACTATTTTAGAGGAATCCAGAAAAGAATTACTAGGGCAAGAAGGGTTTATAGAATGGCGGGCCACAATTGAAATTGAGGGAATGAAGACTAACCAATTGGAAGCACTTTTAAAGGGGCCGCCAACAGACTGGCGGGAATCTGAGAGCCATTTAAATAGCATTTTAAGATTTGTGGAATCTACAGATTTTACCCCAGAGCAGATAAGTTCTGCCTTGCAAAGGGCGGTTGCTATTCCAGAGTCGATCCCCATCGGAGTACTAACGGGAGATGAATTGAGTGAGGCAAAAGAAATGCAGGATAGGTTAAATAGAATCCTTAAGGCAACTCAGGCAATGCACACTTTGAGGGTAACAGCGGAGCGCGCGAGCCTAAATCCGGAGGCTATCGGCAAGGTTTTTGAAGGGTTTGACGACGAGACATTCAGAATTTACTTTAGCCGTTTTGCCAAGGATGCCTATGGGAAAGATTTTGAATTCAAGGATGCAGCCGGAAACATACAAAAATTCAATCTTTTGGATAAAGCACTGCAGGAGATTTTCAAGAGACTGAAGAGGGAAAGAATAGATATGAATTTGGTTGAAGAATTATCAAGGTACGATATAAGTCGGAAGTTAACAGCAGGTGAATTGAATGATATTTGGAGCAGATGGTACAAACGAACGGGGATAATGGGGACCTTGCCAGAGGTAAGAGGTCGGCTGGAGGAGTTAAGAAAAGAGATGGTTTCGAGGATAAGTAGAAGAGGCTGGGACTCTTCTGATTGGGCGACTAATTTTGACCGCAAAAAGGCGGTGATTGGCGGGTGGCACGTAGAGGCTAATCTTTTAGGTGTAACCAAAGGGAAGGCTCGCCCGACACCAGGAAGGCCAATGGGCGAAAGGTATTTTGATCAACGCAGACGAGAACTAAGCGAGAGCTTAGAAATGATTTTGCAAGAGCCGGTGATCGGCTTGACCGCGCAGCAGATTAAGGATTTAAGAAATACGGGGCTTTTGGATCAGGTTAACAATAATGCTTACTATCTTGCTTGGACTCTGGCTTTTTCAGAATACGATACGATTAGGGTTTGGGATAATGGCAGACGTGATGCTTTCGGCAATCAAGGAGACTGGCGAGATATAGTTAAAAGTTGGGATTCAAGCAACTGGTACGGTTTCCATGTCGATCACCTGCCGGAATTTTATCTCAATGAAAATCGGGGTAGGCCAAATGATGTGAACCAGGTTTTATGGAAGCACATGCTGGGTAAAAGAAGGAAGTATGTTTTGCCGCAGTTGCGATTTTTGGTCAGAACAATAGGCCAGTGCGGGCTTTTAGAAGGGGGGAACGATCCGGAAGCATGGGGGAACGATCCGGAATTGCGTACCGCGGTGAATAATAAAATGACTGAGCTTTTTGAGGCTCATCGTGCCGAAACCGGTTTGGATTTTGTAGAAGGCAATGATGAGGCAAGAGGTTGGGCAAGCGGGGCAGCGATAGCGGAGTTGATTATGAACGGCGATGATGTTATTCCTTTTGACAAGCTTAATTGGAGTGAAGTTTTTGAAAGATTGGACTGGACTAGCGATTATCAAAAGGAGGAAAGTAACATAAGCAAATATAATTTAATCGATATTTTTGATGACCGGACTCAAGGCCGGCGCTATTTTGGTGCAGATCATCTGCAGGCCTATTTGGGGCAGCCGAGTACAGCCAGATTTATGGATGTTAACAGCCGCGAAAAGTTTTATTCCAAAAGGAACGTGCGCATTTGGCCTTGGATGAAAATGGTTTTGCCAGCCCATAGAGAAATTGGCCATTATTGGAAAAGATGGTTTAAGATGCCCGAGAGGATGCCACTTGCAGAAGCTGAGGGGGCGGTCGATCTGGCTGTTCAGACTGGAGTATTGGACCCCAAGAGTGTATATCCTCTAAAGAGGCAAATGTTAGGTGTGCGACTGGGTGCATTTCATATCCCTGGGTGGTGGTGGTTACGAGGCTTAAGGGAGTCAGGGGAGGCTACTCACATTCTCGCTAAAGAGACGGGGAGGGGATATCTGACTTCGCCTTTGGGGATGTTTTTTGAGTTTCTTCGGCAATTATTTAAGTATAGTGCCGGTGCTTTGGGTGGGCAGTCTTAATTCTCAACTTTTTTAACCGCCTCCTTGTTCCAATGGTGGAGGTCTTGTTCCGACACCGCTTTTGAGAGATCTATTTAAGAATGGGACACGCTCTCCATATTTCGCAACCACTCCTTGAGCCATGCCCCAACTGGCGGCTTGACCGACTGCTCTGATGGGTGCGCCCAGAGGTCTACCAATGACGGCTGCCCCCGCACCGAGGGCGGCAGCTCCGGCACCACCGAATTGTGGGCCTTTGGCGCCGATGGCGTTTTTGACAAGATTGGCCGCTTCGGGTGTCATGAAGAGAAATCCGAGAGCTATTATTTTACCAATTGCGCCAGGATTAAGTCCACCGACAAGCAATGGGAACTTGAGAGCTTCGGAGGCGACTCCTTGAAGCTCGCCTGCTCCGGTTCCTCCAAATGCCGAAATTCCACCGATTGCCCCGGCAAATATAATCATTAAGGAAACCGTGGGGAAAACGGCGATATTGGCGGCCATTTGTTTAAACCATTCTTTGGCGCCGGTGTTGCCAGGAAGTGCCTGGATTAAAAAGAAAAAAGGTGCGACCATTGTCAAAATAATAATCATGACATAGGCCATCAGCAGCATTAAGAAAACCCTAAACATAATAAAAAGAGCGGCGATGCCGACGATTAAACCGGCTATTCCCCCTACGCCCCATTTAATTAAACCAAGTACAGCGCCGCCAGAGATGACGCTGTCCAATAGGCCCTTGATTGCTTCAGCTGTTGTAGTGAAAACATCTTTCCAGCCACCGACGATTACACCGAAGATACTTTTGTCAAAAATTACAGATGAAGCTTTAGGGGCAGCAATAACACCTGCTTCTGCTAATAATTGAATTATGATGTTTATTACAAGGAACATGAGATCGATCATGAGACCGGCGATGGCATAACTGAAAGTAACTAAGATTAGAGCCACGACAATTCTGGGAATTGAGTCCTGAACGGTGGCTACGGCTTGCGGTGAAATATGGGCGCGGAACATGATCATGAAGCCGATGATCACAAAGACAATAACAAAACCTACGTAGGAGGCATTTCTGAAGACTCTCCAGAGGTTAATTACTGGACTTAAAGCTTTGTATCCTTCTCCTTGGGCATAAACAGGTTGTACTGGATTAAACTTTTGGAATTCTTGGGCGAAATATTGGACTCCTGAAGCGGGCGGGTTTCCATATAAACTTGCTACTAAGTTCGATGTTGCAGCTAAGGCTCCTCTACCTGCGGTGAGTTCATTTGTTTCTGGATGAAGGAGCGAGAATCCTAGGATTTGAGTATTTAAACTGTCAACCGTTCCGGCAATTTGGTTAAAGTTAAAAATTTTATCATCGAAGATATTTTTATCAATCGCACAGCGGTTAAATTGGTTAATAAGTTCTTGATCTGTTGCGTTTGGGTTGTAAGTGCATTGGGCGTGGACGGGAGAGATGGTAGCGAGTAGCATGTAGCTGGTAACTAGTAGAAAGGTAACTAGTAACTTGCAACTAGTAACTAGTGACCAGATTTTGGCAGCTAATTTCATGCAGACTGAAAGGACTCCTTTTTGGGAAGGCTTAATTTAATAGTAGCACGTGGGGAAATACGCAACAAGTAACACGTAACAGGTGACAGGTGGCAGGGTGATTAGCCACAGGTTGCTTCCATACCGCATTCGGGGCATTTTCTGACTCCGCTGCCGTAGCGGATAATATAGGTGCATTTTTCTTTCTTGTCTGTTTCGGGATCTACTTTCCAGCCTGGGCACTGAAAATCGCTTGTATCTTCATCTTCGTCATCGGTAAATGGAGCAAAATCCAAGACTGACTTAGCACCTATGGCTCTTGCAAGTTGTTTGAGGAGTGGTGGTTGACTGACATTGAATCCTTTCTGACCGCCCGGACAACCCCGAGCGACGGGGCGAACAGGCTGTCTACCGAAATGATTGATAAGATTATTAGTATTTTGAGGTCCGACCTCTGAGAATTCAAACTCTCTTTTGGAGGTCGGACCTCTTAAAAAACAAGTGGCATACGTGGTCTTTTTTTCTTCTCGGAGCTGTTTTTCAGTTAAGTCCGCCACATTATAGATGGCATTTAAGGTCAGTTTTATTTTTTCGATATCAAGAGGGTTTTCGATTAAAGTTCGGATATAGGCAAGGATAAAGGGCGTACAGGCTTCAATGATCTGCTGGTTCACCTGATATTTTTGGGCCGATTTGTCAAAGCCAAAAACAGCCAAAATTTCCTCAAGAGATTTTTGGGATCTAATGGGAGTTTTTAAGAAGAAGGCCGCATTTAATCCTTCGGATGGGTCTCTAAATTGGGGACTAACAGCCTGGGCGGCTTTCAGAAAACTTTCAAGTGAATGTGTTGAGTGATATCTCGTCATATTTATTTTGCCCGACTTTTTTTGATAAACATCAAAAAGGTTTTCCGTGTAGAGGCTACCTTCGGGACTTTGTGGTGAGATGACAATGATTTTGGCTTCTTCCACCTCCGAGGAGCCAGGGCTCACCTCGGAGGTGTTGGTAAAGAGTTCTTGAATCTTGGCAATGCCTTCGACTTCTGCGGTTTCTCTTTCAGTTTCTGTACTGCCATTTGTGGTCAAGAACCTTCTGCCTTTTTCATATTCTTCAACGATTGGCCCCGGGTAATCTGGACTATAGAGCCTGCCATCCGTAACAATGAAGTATTCGATGGTACTTTTTTCGACGCCGAATCTTTCTCCTAATGCTTTTTCTATTTGACGTTTGGTGCGGTTATTGGTTTGGATTAATAATTGGGCGTATTCTTCGGGTGGAATTTTGCCGTTTAGACTCTTAAGATCCAGATAATCTTGAATATCGTGGCGGGGATTGTAGCCCATGATGCCCTTGAATTCTTTGGGTATTTCCCAGAAAACGGGTTCTGCTTTTATTAAGACACCCCTGGGGTGTAAGGCTACTCCCACCCCAGGAGTGGACGTGAAAGGCGAGTCCACCTTGGAGGTGTCATGAGTGTGAGGGATAATGATTGTTCTTTCGGGCACAAAAAAACCTCCGTGTGCCCGAGTAGGAGGTTAGTTGTGCTTCTTAGGCAACTATCCTGCTCGGGATTCGACTTCGCCATTGCGGTATTCGGACTCCTCACTGCGTTCGGAGTAAACTATTACTTTGTCTAGTTGCTAAACAATTGTTAACAACATTCGAAGTTAATAATTTATGTCGAACGTATGCGAGACACCGTTGCGGCACAGTGGGAGAGTTGCACTCCACTTCCCCGCAATGGGAATAAATTACTTAATTTACATTAGCATTTATGGCGAGTGGTAGCAAGAGGAATTTTGTTATAAAGGGATTGTCTGTTAAGGCTGTTGACCACAGTCAATTTTAACACCGAGAGAATCCTGTAAGGCTTTGGGTTTGAGGGCCAAATCACGGACGATTTCTTTACCGCAATCGGTAGCGCCAATAAATCTTTTCTTGAGATCCTCATCTCCACTTTCAATTTGTTTGCCAGGTAAGCTTTTGGAAAGAAGATCGGGTAGGCAGTACTTGACTAAGCGCTCGGCATCACCTTGGGCGCATTCACTAGCAATCTTGCTAGTTTGATTGCAGGCTGCTTGGTTACCATCTTTACATCTTTGCACAAGACTGGCAAAGGTCGGCGGTAAGAAATAATCGCCGACCGCTTGAGGTGTAAAGAAACTATAAACCCCCGGCCTGCCGGTTTCTTGTAAAGACTGAGTTCCTGTTTCTGCCTGATCCGAGTAAAGGGTACTATTCCAAATTTCTGCAAGCCAGGGGACGCGAAAGACCGGCCAGATTTTTAGAGGTAAAAAGCAAGTGTACGTACCGTCGCCGTTATCGTCACAGTGATCAAATATCTTAGCTTTATTTTCTGGATCGATAGTAACTTCGCCTATCCAGGTAATATTAAAGGTACAAACTACGTTGGGATTATCCTGATCGAGTTTATTCTCGTCAGTTTTATTTTGACAAGTTTCACCAGGTAAAAGTTGATCAGCTGGTAAGGCACAATACTTCTCATTGCCTTCTTTGGCGGGCTTGGAGATTTTAAAACAGCCTGTCGGAGTAGTATCTGTTTGGGCAAAAGCGGTTTTGATAGGATTGGCCGAATCAAGAGAGATTTTAATCACCCGCCGTAAGCTTTTGAGGAGAGCTTCTGGTGTTTGGTCAAGTAGCTTCTTACAGAGCGAGAGAGCTTTGGAAAGAATATTACCCGCATCAGCTTGTTGAGTGATAGTCCCGTGGTCTCGAAATGATTGGGCGGCATAAGGAACAATCATTTGATTAAGCTGATCAGAGGTGGCAGTGGTTCGCCAAAATTGGGGGAGGATAAATTCGATTACTCGAGGGAGCGATAAAAGACAAAGTTTGCCTGCCTCGAATTGTCTGATGGTTTCCTTGCCCACAGCTTGTTTAAATTCTAATTTACCGACATAGAATTCGCTATAAGCTGTGGGGATTTTTTCCCAGTAGCGGCCCCAAGTGGCCAGCCATTGAGTTCTATCCTCATTGGCCTCGGGTGGGTCAGGGAGCCCAAATTCGCCAACCAGATCATAAATAGTTTTGGGATCACCCTTACCTTCAATATCTGTGTATTTATTGGTAGATTCGAGAAGTGTGGGTTTATTGTAGACATACTCCACATATTTTTTTCTCAAGTCATCAATAAGGATTTTGGCAGAAGTCTTTTGGCCAGGCCCATGGAAAAGATTAAAATTTTGGCTGGAAAGATTGACAATGTTGGCTAGACGGTGGGCATCATCTTGGAATTTGCCCTCAAGGTAATTGGAATTGGTTGTGGAGAAAAGAGCTTGGAGATTGGAAAAATCGACTGTAAAACTAAAAGATTGGGAAACGATGACATCCTCATCGCGTTTACCCTTAACTTGAATTGCTTGATCATCAGTGAATTTGATAGGCGCATCTCTATTTTCGTCGGTGATGTAATTGTCGGTTAATTTATCGGTTTCAACGGCATTTTCGCATGGTTGAGGATTAGGGGGGCCAGCGGCGCTTGCGCCGCTAGTGATAAGTGATAAGTGATAAGTGATAAGTAAAAAAAATACTATAAGAGAAATGCGAAAAGTGCTTATGATCATACTTTGCACTTTGCACTTAGTACTTCTTTGAATCCGGGCAGCAGACTCATTCCTTAAGTATAATTGCTACATTGCTACATTGCTACATTGTTTGGTTAAGTTTCTAAATTAAATAATGATGATGTTTTTCTAAAACAATTTAACAATGGAACAATTTAACAATTTCTATCTTACTTTGGTATTTCGACTGTGGTGACATCGACGCCGGTGAGGCCAGCGATTAACTTAAGGATAAGCCAAGAGGCCACAACTAAAATGATGCCAATGACAGCCATGGTGAGGGTACTACGGGCCTGGCCGGCGGCTTTAGGATCGCCGCCTGAGGTGACAAACTGGAAGCCGCCAACCAAAAGCATTACAAAAAAAGCAATACCGGCCGCCGGGGCCAGAAGCTTAATGATTCTTTGAAGAATATCCACGACATCCAAAAGCTTGGCTGGTGGTGGATCAGTTTGGGCATAGACAGGCGAAACAAAAGCTGTCAAAAGCCCAACCAAAGTTAAGAAAATCCGCATGAGTTTCTGGTTATGGTTCGACAGTAGGAATCGTAAACGTACCGCTGATAATGGTGACTCCGAAGAAAGTTTCCACCAATTTAATAATGGCAAAAGCAACCAAGACAATCACCAGACCAATTAACGCAGCAGTAATCGTATTTCTGGCACCCGCAACCGCTTTTTCGTCTCCACCCGCCAGAATCCAGCGGATGCCTCCCACCAGAAGCATAATGAAAGCGATAATGAAGGCGACTACAAGGATAAACTGGATAATTGCCCGGATGATCTTAATAATATCCGCGTTTTTGCTAAGTTGTTCCGGTACAAGATTATTCTGGGCAGCGGCTATGGTTGGGAATACAAGAGAACCGGTAAGAATCGCAAGCGGCCCCAGCAATCTTTTGGCATATTTAAACATCAGATTCTTTTCACCTCCCTTTTAGATTTATCTTTGTGGCAGATTGAATTGGCCAGAGATGATTTGAACATTGAAAAAGGTTTCTACTAATTTGATTATAGCAAAAGCGCCGACAACCACAACCAGTCCGATTAAGCCCCAGTAGATTTGGCCCCAGGCGGAAGCGATGGCTTTTTCGTCGCCGCCGGCGAAGATGAATCGGAGACCGGCAAAAATCATCCAGATGACACCGATGATGAAGGCTGCAATTACTAACAGGAAAATACCGTTCCTGATGAGGCTGGCAACAAAGCCTGAGGGGTTGGTTCCGGCAGAGGGAATTGAGGACGGGGCCGAGATTTTGCCGAGATCTTGGGCGAGGGCGAGTGAGGGAAGAATAAATAAACTGAAAAAAATTGCGAGGATGGTGATTAATTGCTTCATTTTATTCAAATAACAATTTAGCCATTTAGCAATTTAACAATTTGTACTATGTTATCGGTACACTTGACCTTAAGAAATATTGGACTACTTGCAAAATGACAAAAGCCAAAATGGTAACCGTCAAACCAATAATAGCATAGGTTAAGGTTGCTTGGGCCGCAGCCAGTTTTTTTTGGTCTCCTGAGGCAGTGACGATTTTAATGCCGGAAATAATAATAAAAATAATGGCGATGGCGCCGGCGATGCTGGTTAGGATGAGAATGATGTCGCTGGCGAGAGCGCCGAAAGTTTCAAAGCGGGCTGGAGGGAAGATAGTTTTGTCAATTGTAAAAGCTAATTGGTTCATGGTTTCTTCCTTCGACCGACTAACGACTAAAGCCGTTCAATAATTTTTAATTTTCAATTCACATTCAATTCTTAATGACTTAATTTTGAAATTTAGAAAATGAAAATTCATTGAAAATTGCAAATTGAAAATTACTAAAAGCGCTAGTCTTTAGTTGGTAGTCGTTAAGCATTTTAAACTACCCCACTGTTTCCTAAAAATATCTTGTCAACAATCTGCAAAATGGCAAAGGCCAGGATAATGATCACGAAGCCGATGACGGCAAAGGTCAGCCGGCCGCGGGCGGCTGCTGCGGCTTCGGGATTGCCGCCGGAAGTAATAAATTGAATGCCGGAGATGATAATGACAATGACGGTGATAAAGCCGGCAATACCCAGAACTACAGGCAAGAATTCGCTAATAATTTTGCCTATCAGTCCTTGTGCAGAAAACTTTTTTTCAACATCTGACTTGGGTAAAGTGATTTGGGCAATTATCGCCGTCAGGCCCGTCGGCGCAAGAAGTTTTCTTAATTGATTTTGCATAGTTTTATCCAAAGGTAATTCCAAGTATATTAAGACCGATAAATTTGAGTATCAAAACCGAGAATATCAAAAACAGCAGTCCGGCGACTGCTCCCACAATTATGTCGCGGCCGCCTGCCAGTTTTTGCTGGTCGCCGGAAGAAGTCAAGACACGGACTGAGCCGATAACCATTAGAATTAAGGCAATACCGCCGGCAAGGCCAATGGCAATGCCCAAGATTTTGCCGGCAAAGGCTGTGGGGTTGGTGGGGATGTCTCCAAGGGCAGTTTCACAGACTCCTCCCGGACAGGGATTTTGGCCGGAAGTTCCGGTACTGGTGCCCCCACCAGGAGTTTTCCCTTCTTTGACAGTGATGGCTGGTAATTGATAACAAAATTCTGTTGTTGGAGGTATGGTATTAGGAGCAAAATAAAGTTTTAGGATATGATTGCCCTTTTTTAGTTTTCCGATATTTGCTTGCCACCCTCCTGGGCCAACTGGAGCACCTGCTGTTAAACTTTTAAAATCTTTATCATCAATTTTGACACCAAATGATGCAGGATTTGTTCTCAAGGGATCAGAACCTGTAACAGGTTCAAAATATGCCGTAATATCGGTATCTTCATAAAATTCAGCTGGGCTATAGGCGTCAAACTGAGGACAAGCCCCAGCTCCGGTAGTTGCCTGGACAGTAAAGGTTGAGGAACATTCAATACTGCCATCTGGGCGCTGGAAATCGAAGGTATAGACGGCATTCACATCGAATGGTCCAACTGACCTTGAGAAATTGCCGTTCGCGTCTGTGGTAATCGGATCACTTATAACGACAAAACCAGGTCTTCTGACCACAAGCGTGTAAGATTTGTTGGCGAGTGCTGGGTTATTCGAAGTAAACGAAACAGTTGTCTGCTGAGTTGTAGAAATAAAATTGGGAGAAGCACCACAACTCCCTACCGCCCTCGCGGTATTATTTAAACCTATAATGCTCCAAAGAAAAATGAGTATTACGAATGAAATAATGAAAGAAATCTTCTTGAAATTAAAAATGTTCATCGTCAATTTCAGTGTAGCATTAGATAGATAAATTGTTAAATTGTTACATTGCTAAATTGCCGAGTTGGCTATTTGAAGATTTCGGTTTCGAGAGATTTGGCAAAGGCTTACTTTTTCTCTTGGATATTGTTTTTTCAATTTTTCGTAGTTATTGCTCCCATATATGAATGTGTATGAATGTGTGAATCATATCAAGAATCTAGTTTAACACAAAATTAGGCCATGGTATTAAATTGTGTTAGATTCCGAAGTAATCACGGTATGGTTTTTCGTTTTCGATGCTGGCTACTTTTAGAATTTTGACATCGTCACCTATGTTCAAAAGCTGTCTTAGAAATTCGATTTCATTTTCACAAGGATGGGGTGTTAGGTAGACGCTTTTTTGTAATTGAAAGCACTCAAGGCGCTTGAGGATTTCTCTAAGGTAGTTTCTTTCTTTTTTCTTATGTTTGGGAACATCGTAGATAATAAGTCTCCATTTACCGTCCCACTTTTTGTTCAGTTGCATGTCTTCAAGATTAAACTTCAGTACTTTTATTTTGCCTTTTTCGGTGATTTTAATCGTTTCGTCACCTACAACCTCAACAATTTTCCGTTCTTTTAATCTCCTTAAGACTTGCTTGAGCCTTGATTGATTAAACTGGCGCCATTTTTGATAGTCCTTCTCGCGCTTGTAATCCAAGAATGGCTTTAGAGCAAGGGGAAGGCCTGGTGCAATAATTGTGGCAGCCAAGAACGTGCCGGCTGCCAAAAGAGTAAGTACATTCTTGACCGTTGGACTGATTAATTCCTTTTTCGACTTTGTTTTAGCCATAGAGCAATAGTAACACAAATTTAGGCCATGGCATATTTTTGTGTTATTCTTTGATTCATTATTTAATGGGTTTATGAGATAATAGAGTCTAATAAACTTCCGAGGGCACTAAAGCCCTCGGTATTGTTCTTTAAGTTTACATGAGCGCAGAAAACCACCAACGTTTGAGATTTTTATCCCTCGGAAGTATGTATTCGCTTTTTTGCATTCATCCCCGCCTAAATATTCAATTTTTGGCGGGGATATCTAGCAAGCGAATATAAAATTGAGTCTTTAGCCAACTTTATGAGAAAATTTCTCACCTTTTTGTTAATTTTTGTTTTGGGGCTTTTTTTTATAGTGACTAGTAGTCGGGCGGATGAGCTTGAAGAGTTGCAAAAGCAGATTAATGATCTAGGGCATCAACTGGAACTTTCCAAAAACGCAACAACACCATTGGTTCTCGAGGTTAAAAATTTGGAGACTCAGTTGGCATCAATTAATTCAAGATTATTTCAAATTCAAGAAGATTTGGACAAAGGCGAGGAAGACTTAACTTTTCAAAAACAAATTTTGGCGGCAACTGTGCGCAATTTTTATATTCGGAGTTTTGTGGATATTCCACTGTTGACATTTTTTGCCTCAAATGACGCAACAGAGGTGATGAGACTGATCGCTTATCAGGCAGGTCAAAGTAAGAATGACCGGCAAGTGATAAAAGATATTTCTGAAAAAATTTCCAAACTTGCCAGTGATAAAAAAAGACTGGCGTCTTTACAGGCACAAACCACCAAGCAATCGCAGTTTTTAAAGGGGGAAATCGCTTCGGCGCGGGCGTACCAATCCGAGCTTGAAGGGAAAATCGCGGCACTGACTGCCCGGCAGCAGGAGATTTTGGCTGAAAAATCGGGTACGTTTCAGACAACGGTTGGCGATGTTCCGTTGGCAGACGATCCTAACTCCCGGCCTGACTATAACCCGGGATTTTCGCCTGCATTTGCGGCATTCTCTTTCGGGGCGCCGCATTTTAAAGGTATGAGTCAGTATGGAGCGTTTGGAAGGGCAAAGCTGGGGCAAAATTATGAACAGATTCTGAAAGCGTATTACGGAGAAGGAGTTGAAATCAAAGACCATAATCCTGACGCGCAAATAACCGTAGATGGGTATGGGACGTATTCACTTGAGGAATATGCAAAGCGGATTTACGAGATGCCTGGATCGTGGGGCGATGAAGGAGGGATGGAGGCTCTTAGGGCACAAGTGGTAGCAGCGAGGAGCTATGCTTTGGCTCGCGGCGGGTCGATTTGCGCAACCGAGAGTTGTCAAGTGTTTAAACCAAGTCCCAAGGGTGGTAAATGGGAAGAAGCGGTAAACCAGACGAGGGGGAAAGTCGTTTATGCAAACGGGGCGCCATTCTCTACATGGTATGCCTCAACGAGCGGCGGATATCAGGAATCGTATAGCAGTAATGGTTACTCAACGCCGGGTTTCTGGGATACACCTAGCGGTAGAAGTGGGTGGACGAGCCAAGCCTATGAAAAAACCGCGAGCAGCCCGTGGTTTTATAAAGGGTGGTATAAGAGTCGCAGTGGAGATAGTTGCGGAAGGAATCATCCCTGGTTGACCAGCGAAGAAATGGCAGATGTTTTGAATGGATGGAAGGTTCTTTTTGAAGGCGGGGGTGATAGTTCAAGGGTGACACCCCAAGGCTCCTGCTGGGGAGGGAATCCTTATAGTATAAGTGAGTTGCAGTCTATAGGGGGTTATACCAGCGTGTCTGGGGTGAGCGTGGCCTATTCAGAAAGCGGAGCAACGGCGAATGTGACTTTTCAAACCAATAAGGGGAGCGTGACTATTGGCGGCAATGATTTTTATAAGGCATTTAATTTGCGGGCTCCCGGGAGGATAGCATTGAAGTCGGGGTTGTTTAATATAGAAAAAAAGTAGTAAAAGAACGCTATATTCTTTCTGGGGGGAACGAAATTCGAATAAGGGTTTTTAATTTACGAGCCCCGGGGTATATTTCGATAAGATCACCTCTTTTTAATATTGAACAAAAGTGACGATACGTTAAAAACTTAGCGACTAAGGACTAAAGGACCATGGGGATTTATTTAGAAATTATGATTTAGACATTAAAGTAATTAGAAGTTTGAGATTATTGGAGAACGTTAGTTATTGGTCTTTAGACGTTAAGCACCTCTCAAGTATATAATTGATTTGATGGCAACCCATAATCCCTTTGCGATGTTTGCGCCCCAGCCGGTTGGGGTGAGGTTTGAGAATCAAGAAGAAGGCGAAAAAATCATTTTGCTTTTGCGCGCACACATTGTAACTTTAATCCCAGCAGTTTTGACAACAATTTTTCTGGTTGTGGGGCCAATTTTTGTACCAAGATTATTAACTTTGGCTAATATTGATCTTACAGATCTTTTGCGAGGTGGGCGGTTATTTTTAATCACATTATTCTGGTATCTGGTGACCTTTGGTTATGCTTTTTATAAATTTGTTTTTTGGTATTTTAACGTTTACCTTCTGACGAACGAACGCATTATCGACTTTGATTTTAGAGGCGTGCTGCATAAAGAAATTTCCTATGCGACACTTTTACACATTGAAGACGTAGAGCCAAAGACCGTAGGCTTTTTTGGGACATTTTTTAATTACGGTGATGTTTTCGTGCAAACAGCAGGGACTAGGCCGAAATTTGAATTTGAAAAAGTTCCAAGACCAGACGCCGTAGCCGAGGCTATTTTGGATGAGGCGAGAAAGGAAGAGGCTGAGGCGCCGGGAGAAATAGCTTGATAATATGCCGATTGATGATTTAACAAATGGACTACAGGTAATTTTGGGGGTAAAAGCTTTTTTTGTTTTGTTTTTAATTTTTTTTGCAATTTTTGCGCTGATACTTTTTCGACAGATCCAATTGATGGGTAGGTCATTGCCAACTGTGATTAACCCCTATTTGGCGTTTGTGGCAATTTTGCACCTGGGTGTTTCTTTGGCTCTTCTTTTTGTAGTCATTGGAGTTTTTTAAAATGGAAGAGTTTTCTTTAAAGATAGAGAAGATTGCCGGTGTTGCCAGTGAACATTCGGCTTGCGGTGTTTTTAATAAGAAAGTAACTCTTGCCGATGGTACCTTGGGGACGGTTGTTAGCTGTATTTTGGTGAAGTGTGAAGAAGAAGAGGATGCGCAGGTTGTTCTTCGAGACATCTTCGAGCTGATCACCACTAAATTGGAAGGAGCGGAAGGAAGTATTCTGGCGGCTGTTTGCAAAGTTAGCGAGGCGATGCAAGAGCTGGTTTTAGGGAGGAAACTTGAGGTTAGTTTTATCGACACTTTTTTCTATGAGAATGTTTGTTATATTGCAAAGTTCGGTGACGGTGTCAGGATTTTGGTTTTTGAGACACCCCGCTTTTCTGAAATTAAATTTGAGGCCGGTTCGGGGCCGATTGCGGCGGGGCAGATTTATTTAATTGCAACCGACGCATTTCTTTCTATTTTTGATTCTTCAGTTTTGACAGATAATCAAAATATCGATCTTGAGGGGATTATCGATGGTTTGGCAACTAAGATTTCCGTGGAGGATAATCAGAGCGAGACAGGAGCAGCCTTTGTTTATGTGAGGGGTGAAGAGTTGGATGGTGTAAAAGAGACAGGGGGTACAAAGGGAACAGAGGGTATTTTGCAGATTGAGGATACTAGGGAAATTAGGGAAGAAGAAATGGTTGAGGCTCGTGAGGAGCAAAAAGTCGAATCGCCTTCTAAATTTAAAAATCCTCTGCCTGGATTTTTCAAAATAATTTTTGGGGGGCTTTCCAAGCTGCAAAGAGGTGATATCAGGGCGGTTCTTGCGTTACGCAGAAATATCGTGGTTTTTGCCCTTGTTATCCTTTTAATTTTGGTGATTTCTGTTGGCTGGACTTTGGTTCAAAAATCCCGGAGAGAAAAAATTGCTGAGTTTGAGGCTCATCTTGCGACCGCCTCTTCTAAGTACCAGGAAGGGGTGGCCATTGCAGAGCTTAACAAAGTTCGAGCAAGGGAAATATTAATTGCGGCAGATCATGAAGCTGGTCTGGCACTGGGAATTTTGAATGACGAGAAGGCTAAAAAACTGGTTAGTGAGATTTCTGCCAAATTAAAGGAGACAGAGACGACCAGTAATGTTAATTTTGAGGTTATTAGTGAAGTTGCCAGTCCATTAATCGGGCTTGCAATTTCCGGCAAAAATTTAATCGGCATTTCGGACGATAAAATATTTGAAGTTGAGACGGGCGAGAAAAAGATTCGCGAAATTAAGAGTTCGGGCAATACAAAAGGCGGTTTTGTTTATGATGAGAGAGTATTTATTTTGACTGACGATAAAGTTTACAGAGTCGATTTAGCAGGTGAATCAAAAAAGATTATTGAAGCCGCGGGTTATCATGACATCTCAGTTTTTCTAGGGAATGTCTATCTTCTTTCCGGTGAGCAGATCGCCAAGTTCGTGCCACTTGAAGGAGGTGACTTTTGGCCGACAGATTATTTAAATGCGAAAGAAGATTTTGGCATTAAAGGGCGATTTGCCATTGATGGATCGGTTTGGGTGACAGCCCGGGATAAAATCTTTAAATTCACGAGAGGCGTCAGGCAAAACTTTGAAATTTCCGGCTTAACAAGTAAAGTGGGAGAGTTTGGAGTAATTTACACAAGTAGTCAGCTGGATAACTTGTATGTAATTGACAGCGTAAATTCAGCCCTTTTGGTTATTGGCAAGGATGGAATTTATAAGCGTGTTTATCAATCTGGTGAGTTTGCAAGGACAGCGGACATTGTTGTTAACCCTGGCGAGAAGACAATGTATCTAGTTTCCGCGAACAAAATATTAATGGGCAAGCTTTAAACCCATCTTTTGCTTCATGAAGATATTCAACAAAAGAGCCCGTTATAAATACCAAATTCTGGAGAAGGTTGAGGCAGGTGTTGTTTTGACAGGGGCTGAGATTAAATCGATAAGGGCAGGACGGGTTGATCTTTCGCAGTCTTTCGGGCGGATTGGCGATGGCGAGGTTTTCTTGGTTAATGCCTATATCAATCCCTGGATGGGGTCGGAGAGGTTTACTAACGAGAGACGTTCGCGTAAACTCCTGCTTCATAAAAAGCAGATTTTGGCATGGCAGGGGAAAATGGCAGGAGGCAGATTGACGCTGGTTCCCCTTTCAATTTATATCAAGGGGAATCTGGCTAAAGTTGAGCTGGCACTGGCCAAGAGTAGGGCAAAATTTGACAGACGAGCGGTTTTGAAGATGGAAGCTATCGAAAGGGATGTCGAGCGGGAGCTTAGGGGTGATAAGTCGGGGGGTTTTTGACAAAAATGATAGCTTGATTGTCTTGGTAAACTATTTGCCAATCGGGCTTTAATTTTAGAACTGCTATCAATGGAAAACTTGGTGGTAAAAAAACAGCGTCGATTTGATACCTTTCAATTTTTTCTTCCCAATCTGGCGCAGCCTGAATTAAGTTGAGGTATTCGAGGACGAAAGAGCGGCCATTGATGATGAAATTATCCATAGCTCCCCAGTAGAAAACCTTGCGATTTTGGTTTTGGAAAATCATAAAATTGCCCCAGTTGGCGTCGTTTAGGATTCGTTTTTCTGGTAAGTTTTTTTCAAGATACAAATTGGCCCTATAAGGCCATGGCCCATAAAATTTGATGGTGGACTTGGTTGCCAAAAAGCGACTGTAGTTTTCAGGTGATAAGTAGGCTTGATTTATTTCGAGCAAATTTTTGGCTGCAGTCAAAAATAAGACTGTGAAGAGGGCAAAGACAGCAAAACGAACTGAAATTGAATTTAATATTTGACTTGCCAATTTTCCCTTAAATTCGAGATAAAGCTGATTGGCAATTGGGACCAGAAAGACAAACAGTGCAATCGTAAAACGAGATGTGATAAGAGATAAAAGTGAAAAAAGTAAGAGGAAAAACTTTTGCAAAGAGCCGATTTTTGTTTTAAAGAAGAAAAGAAAAAAGATTATGGCAAAGACTATCACTGCTAGAATCCAGCCGGTTCCCCCAGGTGTAATCAGAGGTTGCCAATCTAAATTGATGCTTGAGAGGTAAAGATAAGAATTTGAGGTCATAGTGATGGCTTGTAGCCAAGCGCTTAAAAAGTATGGATTGATTAAAGTAGCTAAGATGGAAAGCGTTGATACAGATAAAAGTGTCCTGGTTTTTTTAAACTGACGTTTTTTATCCTGCGCAAACACTTGCGAGGCAACTATAAGAGCCAAGAGGGTCACTATTCCTAAAATGAAAGAGCCATGGAAGTTGACCCAAAGAAAAAAGACAAGCGGCATTGCCCAAATAATTTTAGAATTCTGTTTTTGAAATTTGAGGAATAAGAAATAGGTTATGGAGAGATAAAGAAGGCCAAAAACTCTCATCCTGCCGCCGGCAATAGTACTTGCCAATAGGACTGCCAATATTAAAAGAGGGTAGCTTACTTTGTTATCTGATAAAATTTGGGTTATTTTATAAATGAAAAAAAGACAAATAGTTAAGATCAATGAAAATAAGATACTAACCCCATAAAGTCCGAGTAATTTGTAACTTGCAAAAACTAATATTTCGCCTGCCCATGAGTGATATACGTATGGGTAATTAGATTGGGAGAATGAGAACAAATCTTTTTTGGGGATCGTCTGAGTGTTGATGATGTATTCACCAACTCTTAAGTGCCAGCCAAAATCGGTGTCGGTGATGACTTGGAGAGAGAGGAAGAAGATGAAGACGAATGTCAAAAAAAGCAGGAAAGTTTTCTTGGTCACTAAATACAGATTATAAACTTAATGTAACACTTGAGCGGAGGAGAATGTGGAGATGGAGGGTTTTGAGCCCTCGTCCAAGATTACAAATAAAAAACATCTACAAGCATAGTCCAAGCTAAAAGCTAGTCCGCCTGTGGCGGAAATCTTTAAAGTCTCGTTTGAATTTTTAGCCGATTGACGAGCGAAACTCAAACAAAGATCGATAGCTTCGATTTTTAATCTGATCAGAATTAAGAATCTACTCCCGGCTGAGTTTGTGCCCCAATGGCTTCACCGAGAAAAAGCCAAAGAGACAGGTTCTTAAGCTTTATGCAAAAGCCAAAGCTGGTCGAACCGGTGCGACATCTCTGTCTGCACTTAATTTTGATTCAAAGTTTAACGCACTTTAGAATCGTGTTCGGCTTGCAGTTTTTAAAGTGCAATCCTGTCGAAACGATACATCCCCTCGTCGAAGCAAGGCTTTGCTTCGACGACCTTAGACCTTCGGTCTTTGGTCTAGCGCAAGCCTGCTTCTCCTCTCAAAAATTCTGACGAATTTTTGGAAGACTAGAAGGAATTTTAGCAGAAATTAGCTTCAAAATCAAGCGGCGATGTAATATAAATGTGATGGTCAATTTGCTCTTTGATTTTCTTTTCCCCAAACGCTGTGTTTCCTGCGGAAAGTTTGGCGCCTACATTTGTAAGGGTTGTTTTTCAAAAATTGAATATATCGAAAAGCCAGTTTGTTCAGTTTGCCAAAGACAGGCAATAGGCGGCAAGACTCATCCGGGATGTCGGAGCCGGTATGGCCTTGATGGTTTGGTGGTGGCTTGTCGGTATCGAGGGCCGGTTAAGCGGGCAATTACCAAAGTTAAGTACAAATGGATCTATGATATTGAGAAAATCTTTGTGGATTTGACAGCAGACAATCTTTGGCGTTTTGATCTTCCGTCTGATCTGACAATAGTACCAGTACCTCTGCATTCAAAAAGAAAGCGATGGAGGGGTTTTAACCAAAGCGAGATTTTGGCCAAGTCTTTGGCCAAAAAGTTTGGGGTAGACTTGCGAGATGTTCTCATAAGAACTAGGGAAACCAAGAGTCAAGTTGGACTCAAAAGAGACGAGAGAAAAGAGAATGTCAAAGGGGCTTTTAGTCTCAACGCTATCCAAACCCGGTTTGGAATAGCTTCACAAACCGGGTTTGTTAGGAGTGTGGAAGGCAAAAACTTTATGCTTGTCGATGATGTCTATACCAGCGGCGCAACCATGGCGGAATGTTGTCGGGTTCTTAAAAAAGCAGGGGCAAGGCAAGTTTGGGGACTGACAGTGGCTTTGGGTTAGGCTTTCAAAACATCAATGTCATATTGCCAAATCTTTTGGTCACTTGTAATTAGGGTTAAACTTTCGATCTGAGATTGAGAAATTAACAATCTGTCGAATGGGTCTGCGTGGTAGTGAGGCAATTTTTGTATACCCAAGACGTGCGTCATTTGTATTGGTAATATAATAAATCCGGATTGTTTTATTCCTTTTTCAAGAGTTATTGAAGTTTTTAATTTACCTTTCGCTCTTTTTATTACTATTTCCCAGATAGTGGCGGCGGATAAAATTATTGTGTTTTTAGGATTTTTGAGGATGTTGAATAAGTTTTTATCGAGTCTTTTTTTGTTTTCCATCCACCATATGAAGATATGGGTGTCCAACAAAAAGCCTTTGCTACTCACCGTAAAATAGCTTGTTTATTTCTGGGTCTTCTTCATCAAAATCATCAGAAACCCAAATCTTCCCTTTCCATAAGCCTGGCTTGCGCGGCTTGAGTTCTTCTTTGTAGGGAGTGAGTTTGACGACGGGTTTGCCGGCTTTGGCAATTATAACCTCTTCGCCTTTTTGTGTCTTTTCTATAAGTTTTGAAAGATTGGTTTTTGCTTGGTGAATATTAAATATTTGCATATTAACTCCCTTAGCTAACTTAGCTAAGTATAACTTATAAACGTAGCTTTCGTCAAGACTTGATTTTTGGTAAAATGTGTTGTTGCTTGGAGGGTGGGCCGGACGGCAAGGCACAAGTTTGCTAAACTTGCTGGGCGAAAGTCCAGAGTGGGTTCGACTCCCACACCCTCCGCTTGATTAGGTGGGGTGCGAGAGTGGATTAATCGGATTGTCTTGAAAACAATTGTGGCAGCAATGTCACCGTGGGTTCGAATCCCACCCCCACCGCCGAAACCCTTGGGTTGCTCCAAGTCCCATCCACTATGGTCAATTAGCCTATTGGGGCTTGCCAAAAATTCGCAGAAAAGCTTCAGTGTCCCAGTTATAGCCTGTAATGTTTAAAATCGCCCAAAATGCCCTAAAGGTAATCGCCCACGGTTCTAAGCTTTTGTCGAAAAACAGCCAAAACTAGCAATTTTTTGTTGAAAAGAGGCTTATTGAAGAAGTTATTGGATATTAAGTTGGCGGTCGATTAGCTTGAACCTTGAATTAACACCTTTGAGGATTTTGATGCGTTCTTCCGGGCTTCCAAACTGTAGTATGTGTAGTAAATAATCTCTCAACATATCAGTTTGTGTTTGGGTATATTCCATCTTGATTTGTGATCCAGCATTATTGTGAGGCGTCATTTCAAATCTTGATGATTGGTCAGACATCACTGCAAATTTGAGATTCTGTAATCTCTTAATTTCAATCTTGAATTCCTGCATGAGATATGAGGTATTCAGTCTTATTTCGGGAAGATAGCCGATTAGTTGTTTTATCAATTCTTGCTCGGTAATGTATGGCTCAGGACAATCATACTTTTTGATCCTGTTGCAATGGTAGTAAATATGGGAGTTTACGATATTTGCTCTTGTCCTCCTGTATTTAATCTCAGCAGTGACACTGCCGCCGCAGCTTCCGCAGATACATATTTTCTTAAAAGGGAATAATTGTTTATTCCATTGCCTCGGTGCGACCTGAAGCTGTATTTGCACCTTTTCAAAAGTCTGTTTTGATATTAGCGGTGGGTGAGTACCCTTATACCAGGTGTCCCCATACTTAAACTCACCGTAGTAAAAGGGGTTTTGCAGAACAAAGTATACTTTGCTAAGCGCCAGTCTGCAGCCGTTTTTGGTTGTAAATTTAACGTCATCAAGCCATTTTTTAACCATCCTGCCGGAAAATCCTTTGTATGCAACCTTGTAAAACATTTCCTTCACAACTGGTGCCCGTTCAGGATCAAGTTCTACTATTGATATCCGGTTTTCTTTAAGAATATTTTTGTAACCAATTGGTGCTACTCCTGGCCGAATGCCAATCTCGCACTTATTTCTAAGCCCCCGTTTTACATTTACTCCCCGGTTGTCGTTTTCTAGTTTGGCCTGAGAGCAGAGAATCATAAGTAGAAATTTCTCGTTTGGGTTATTACTAAATGTTTGTGAGTAGGTTTTAATTTGAACCAGTTTCTCTTGATCCATCAAATCAACAATTTTTCCCAAATCTCCGGCATTTCTGCTTAAGCGGTCTGGTGCCCAAGTTATAATGCCGCTAAGTTCACCTTGCTCGATATCAATTAGGAGTTGGTTGAATACTGGCCTTTGCCCGGAGAGTTTTGCCGAATGGCTTTCTTCTCTAATTTCCTTAATATGTAAGCCTTCTCGGTTAGCCAAAGTCTGCATTTCCTTTATTTGAGAATCGATGCTCATTGCTTGTCTTTCATCAGATTCAGAAGATTTGCGGGCATAGAGGCAATAGTTTATCTTTGGGCTTTGACTATCCATATTCAGGGGTACAGAGTACCGCAATAAACATGGAAGTCTAGCTAGGGGAACTACTATGGCCAATTGCGAAAGCCTCTCCTCTCGATAATCAAGCCTCTGTTTAGTATAATTCTGGCTCTAATATATGCTTGGCAAATAGATATTTAAAATCCGTTGATTGTTAAGGAGATTGAATGCATAATGAAGTTGACATGCCTGGTCAAGGACAAAAAGAGATTCAGCTAGATGAGAATCAAAGAGAATTATCTCAACGAGTTTTTCAAAGGGCAAGGCAATTAATACAAAAATTCGGAGAAGACTCTACTTGGGGTGAAAGTTTACCAAAAGAAGTAGTTTATCTAGATGTTGAAGATTCTGGAGATAGACGAGGCAAAAATAGAATAGTGATTTGGGGAGATGGTGAAGGTGACAAAGTAATCATTTTTTACAATAAAACTTATTCGAAGGGTGTTTACTTAAATAATCAAGTTACTCTAAAGGACGGTGAGGTAGTAAGACATAATGCCGATATTGAAGATTGGCATGGCGACTCTCCAATTATTAATCCCCCGTGGCAAGAGCCACCTACACCTGAGATGGTAAAAGTCATGGGCTCCCGTTTTCACCCAGCAGAGTATTCTCACGGTTCACTTAACCTTTCTGAGATTGATAGATTTTTATCAGAGGGTAAAGTGGTCTCGAATCCGAAAAAGGATCGAATAGTTGAAGAAGCTATAAAAAGATTAAGTGAGGTTGAGAAAGAAAGAGTGTTTGGCAAACCCCAAGATGCTGCCCAAAAAGCGAGAGATATATGGTCGGAAGAAGCGATTTTAAGAGATTTAGAAAGAATTAAAAGTTTACCAGAGGAAGAACAAAGAGATGTTGAAGAAAGATTAGCCTTATCTTACGTAGAAGCTGCTTTTAAAGAGCTTTCCGCTATAAATTCCCTTGCCAACGACACTCCTGAAGCCGAAACAAGGCAAAGAATTTTGGATGAAGCAAGAGAGGCAATCAGACGAGAGAAGAAGTTTCATGTCCTAGCGAAGCAGCTTTCTAGAACTGTTTCCGGTGAACCGATTGATTGGTCAAAGATCAAGCTTAGAGAGTTTGGCCGGATGTACGAGAGGCATGAGACTTCAGAGTATTGGCAACTTGCAAGACTCGTTTATAAAAAAGTAATCCAGCTTTCCGAAAAAGATGGCGATACAGCTATTCAAGCTGCGGCTACAATGGAGCTTGCAAGAGTGTTAGAAAAGTTGGGTAGTGACATTACTGAAGTCGATAGACTTTATCAGTCTGCGCATCAACTTAATTGGGCTTCAAGAGGTGATAGAAACTACAATAGGCAGGTAACCATTGAAGGTAATATCTTAAGAAGAAATTTGAAAAAAGGGGATGTTGGTGGTACTTTAAACTCAGCTAAAAGTTTAGGCTGGATGCTGCTTCACGACCCCAAGCAGGCAATCGTACTAGGTAAGAAGGTTTTAGGTGGTTAATTTATGAGTGAACAAAAACTTAGTGCAAAAGAACACCACAGGCAAGCAGAAGAGTTAAGGGAAAGCGACAGACATCTGGAAGCTTTAAAGGAGCTAGATCAAGCTGTCGTTCTATACCAGGAAGATAAAGACTATCAAGGTATTTGTGAAGCATTGCAAAGTAGAGTGCTAACTTTTAAGCATCTTTATTTTCTTTCAAAAGATACAGCCTTTGCGATAATTGCCCAAAAGGAGGCGGAGGCAAGTCTTGAGGTTGCCCAGCAACATAGTGTTGGCAATAAATTGGGGTCTTGTTACTTTAGACTCGGAGAAATTGCAATGATCTTTGACAACTTTCCTCAAGCAATTGATTGGTATCAAAAGGCGCTTGAGGATTATCAGGGTAGCCTTTCAGAAAAAGGTGACTATAGATATCATCTAGGTGAAGCACTATACAAAAATGGCCAAAAAGAAGAAGGCAAGAAAACAATTCTGGCAGGACTTGATGAGATACAAAGAGGTGCACCCGAAGTTGATCCTTTTTTAGTGCATGTTTGGGAATCAGGTCTTCATATGAAGCTAGCCGATCTTTTAAGAGACGATGAGCCAGAAGAAGCAAGAAAGCATCTAGATGAAGCCAGGAAAATTGCTGATTCTGACCAAAGACTTATCATTCGCAGAAGACAGATTGAAGAGGTCGGGAAATCTTTTCGAAATTAGCTTGTTATTTTCCTAATAATTATGTTTGGAAACACTATTATTTCTAAGTTGGAAGCGGAAATTTCAAAAAAACCATCTGTCATTGGTCTCGTTTTGGTTGGATCTTACGCTCGAGAAAAAATATACAGTGCAAATGAATATTCCGACATGGAAGTTTACGTCATAGTTTTGGACGGCAATGTATCCAAAGTCGAGAAAGATTTAATTGAAATTGCAAAACAACTGGGAGAGATTATATTCCACTACAAAAATAGGTGGGCTGGATTTTCGGTTGTTTTTGATAACTTATTTCGTCTTGAGCTTCCAGTGATTAAACAGTCAGATATTAAAAGTGTTTTTTTAAGACCGATTGCGCAACCAGTCAAAATTTTGATAGACAAAACCAACGGTGAATTAAAGAAGGCTTTGGATACTAGACAAAAAGAAATAGATATCGAATCTCTGTTTCAAGAAACCTTTTTTGATTTCTGGTATATGGCTGTTTTGGCAGTGCAATATCTTAAAAAAGGAGAATATTGGAATGCCAGACACGCTCAGGAAGTTGTTCTTGTACCTGCACTTATAAAACTTTTTGAGATTCTGGATAACAAAGAAGCTTTAATGCTTGAAACCAATAAAAGAATAGAGCAATTTCTTAGCGAAGAAAGACTAAATGTTCTAAAAAAGATTTCCAGTGTTTACAATTCAGACAACATAAAGGATGTTTTAAAAATCAGTATGGGGGAGTTTGTAAGCGTTTGTAACGAAATTAAGAAAAAATATGGCTTCAGGTACGAGGAAGATGTTGTGGATAAAGTTAAACCAAAATTAGACAAACTGCTTGGTTCCTGAGTTAAAGCATTAAATATATCGAACTATATCAAATCTTAATTTGAGACAAGCCCTTTTTATAATCGCTTGCGATTACATCGCGCGCTCTTGTAACGCAAGAGCGATATAGTGTCTCATTTGTCTCATTTAGCCTCGAAGATGAGACACTAAACCTCTCCGATTTGGTACAATACCCATCGGGTGACTATGGGAGCGTTGGGTCCCAGACCCACATGCTCCGCCAAGCGAAGGAAGGTTCGTTCATAGTGCAAACGAAGTGCACTATGCTTCGCAAAGCGAACATCCTGCCGCCTCCGCTGAAGTGCCGTTTGCGACGGTTTGATTCTGCTACAATTTGGCTGTGAAACTCTTGCTTACATCTTCCGGCTTCAGAAATAAGTCTATTGCCAAGGCTCTTGCAGACTTAGTTGGCAGATCTTTTGCTAAAACAAATTTGGCATTTATTCCTACTGCCGCAAATGTGGAGGAGGGTGACAAGTGTTGGTTGATTGATGACTTAACGAACTGTAAGAAACTTGGATTTAAGATGATAGATATTGTAGACATTTCTGCCATAGCTAAAGAACTTTGGGAGCCAAGATTAAGTGCTGCAGATGTTTTGATGTTTGGGGGAGGAAATACTTTTCATTTAATATACTGGATTCGAAAGTCTGGGCTGGAGAAACTTCTACCCCGTTTACTCAAACAGAGGGTGTATGTGGGAATTAGCGCTGTAAGTATGGTCACGAGCAAAAGAATCCTTCTAAGTGAATCCAAGAAGCTATACTATGAGGACCTGAAAGGTCATCAGGACGAAAGAGGGCTTGGTTTTGTAAGTTTCCAGATTCGGCCACATCTGAATAATAGCTTTTTCCCAAATGTAAAAGAAGAAATTTTAAAAGAACAGGCGAAAAAGATTCCGGAGCAGATTTATGCTCTTGATGACGAGATGGCAATTAAGGTTGAAGATAAGAACATCGAGGTTGTAGGAGAAGGTAAGTATTTACTGCTTAATGTAAGTTAAATCGATGAACCGCACGTGGGAGCTTTACCCGCCCGAATTTTTGAGGCTGCCAGCTCGGGTGCTATCCCTCCGGGTAGGTGAATTGAAAACCCGCAAATAGTATAATCTATACTCACTCGAACGGTGACTGGTTGCAGAGCGATTTGCTCTAATTGCTCTCGGAAAAAAGTTCCAACATAGTCAACTAGGCACCGCCGAAGCCCTATAACATTTGACTTCCTAGTGTGGGTTAAGTATAATTCGCATATGTCGTCAGTTGAAAGAGGTTTTATACCAATAACTGAAGCCCAAAGCGAACGAGTCCGATTCCAGGTTGGTTTACCTGATTTTGTGGACCAAGACAGGATTGGGGTGAATCTTCGTGAGATTCAGAGGCTGTGCCAAATCGGGGGAATTCACAGGCTTGTGGTTCTTGGTGTTGAAGATTTAGATACTTCCAAGACTGTGCCTCAAATACTTGGTTTTAATAGCCAAGGTTCTACCTACATGGGGAAAGCCGCCTCTAAGGCTGATGTGTCACCATCAGAAAGTTTTTCTGCACCGGGGTGGGAAGGTAAAAGTCATCCACAACAGTGGTCAGATGCACTCATTGCTGTCAATATGAACCAAGTAAGAGATAGAATTGGAAATGACAAGAGATGGAGTGAAGGAATTCGTTCTCCAAAAGCATGGTCGCATTATTTGAACAGAGGTATAAAAGATGGGATTTCAAAAGAGGGGATTGCTCAATTGCTAAACTTGAGAAATAAAGTTGATTTGGCTATTTTTGCTGCTTTTGTCGGTGCTGCTGCAACAGATGCGGTTCCGCTACCGCGGTGGTTTGACCCACACATACCGAGTGTTCGCGAGGCTATACAAGCCTACTTTACATGGTCCATAACGTGGAATGTTATAGAGAGGTTCATGGATGGCAAGAGGCCTTTCCTAAGTGATGGGAATAATAGATACACCGCCTTCTACGGGCCTGAAGTTGATAGGGCTGTACTCCTCAAGGTTCTTACTAAAACTAGAACGCTGGTAAAGCAAATTGAAGGTCAAGCAACACAATAATTCCCTAAAATTGTATAATCTATACTCGAACGGTGACTGGTTGAAGGGCAATTTGTTCTAATTGCTTTTGGAAAAAAGTTCCAACATAGTCAAACAGACACCGCTTGTTAAAACTAAACTTTGCTTATCGCCGAGCCTGACTCGGCTTATCGCAAGTTTGTTTTTCCTCTTCAAAATCGCAAGCGATTTTGAGATTTTTACTCTTCTCTTTTAAAATTCATTCCGGCAATTTTGATAGTTGTTTTGTGATAAACTTGTAGTTGGATAGTTTTTATGCCCAAGTTTCATAAAACAGATCATCATGAGGATCATCATACGGGGAGAATTCTCTCCAAAGAAGAACTTGACGCAAAGCATGCGGCAGCACTTGAGGCCAAAGCGATTATTTCCTGGAAATCTCCGGAGAGAATTTTTAAGGCAAGATCCAAAAAGTATTTTACCAAGGTCGCTCTCTATGGGTTGATTTTTGTGCTGGCGGCAATTGCTTTTGGCGAGTTTTTCCTGGTAGGGGTAATTATTGCGGTGGTTTTTGTGGTTTATGTTTTGGCGACGGTTGCGCCACACGTTATCGAGCATAAGATTACCAATATGGGCATTATCTCCGGGGGACGGGCGTTTTTGTGGGAAGAGCTGGACTCTTTTTGGTTTGATAAGCGCGGCGATGACAGGCTTTTGGTGGTTGCGACTAATTTACATTTCCCGACTCGCTTGATTATTCTGTTAACGACTGTTTCCGAGCGGACACTCCTAGATATTTTGGAAAAACATATCCATTTTCATCATGGCCCGGTGCACACGCTTTTTGACAAATGGGCCAATTCGCTACAGAAGAGAATTAACCTCGAGTAAAAATTCAATTGTTAAATTGTTTCATTGTTGAATTGTTAGACTGTTTTGAGTATCTAGTTCCCTTGTAGTAAAATTCCACTGGGTGCTTGTAGTTTCCGCCAGAGGCGGATCAGCCCATGGGTTCTGAGATCCTCAGGATCGAATGACCTTTGGCTGACATTTGTCCCTGTAGTTCAATTGGACAGAACGCTTCCCTGCGAAGGAAGAGATTGGCCGTTCGAGTCGGCCCAGGGACACAATTGGAAAGGAAGGTTTTATCCCGACGAAATCTTCTGCAAATTCTATTCGATTAAGAAGAAAAAATGATGTTAAGAATTTTTTTGAAATTATAGGGAGTAGTAACCCGAAACATTTAGATAAATTTAAACGATTCATGTAAAATATACGGGTATTACGGAGGAGTACCCAAGAGGTCGTACGGGCACCGTCTCGAAAACGGTTGGGGCCGCAAGGCTCACGTGGGTTCGAATCCCACCTCCTCCGCCACGTAATAGATTGCTTGAGCAATTTAAACGTGGCTGGGACGTTAAATTTTATAGAATAAAATTTAACGTCTCGCCTAAGATGTATTATGTTTACATACTCCAAAGTCAGAAAAATAGCATTTTGTCAAGTACCCCTTTTAGTAGACAATCATTCTTCGTCTAGGTTTGCGTTTCTTTAAGCCTGTATTGTTCCGGTGACATTTTCAGTCTTGTATGGATTCTTGCCCTGTTGTAGTAGTTGATTGTTAAATGGATTGCCGCAATGAACTCACCAAGCGTATCGAATCTGTTAAACTCAAGACCTAAATCAGTCTTAAAGTTGTTGTAGAAAGACTCCTGAAAACCATTTTCCCAAGGTGATGATTTGGCGCTCATGGATATTTGAATACCCAGTGAATTAAGGAACTTCGTGTACTCTTTTGATGTGTACTCTGATCCTTGATCGGTATGGATAATTCTGGGCAAGCTGCCCAGCGTCTTTATCGCATCTACAATCGCCTCAATTACCATTTCTTTAGTATGTCTTGCGGCAACAAACCAACCCACAATTTCCCTGGTTACCAGATCCATATATGTTGCCAGGTATACTACCTTTGAAAAGTAGATCATGTGGGTAAAATCTCCAACCAAGACTGTACCGGGTATAATCGGGCAGGTACCTTTGATTAGGTTTTGATATGGCGCTGGAGCTTTTTTCAAATCCCTTCTTTTCGTCCATCTGGCCTTCCTTTTGTATGGCTTTATGTTATACAGCTTCATTACTCGACTCGCCTTACCCTTTTCTTGCCAAGGGAAAGGGCAAGAGCTATTCTTCTGTGGCCATAAGCGGGATTGAGAGCCAAAGTTGATAGAATCTGCTCCCTTAAAAGTTCATCCTGACGGATTCTGGCTTGGCTATTGGTTTTATATGTTGTTGATCTGGATATTTTAAGAAGACGGCAGAGGAAGGTATGACCAAGGCTTTTGACCTTAGACTGGATTAAAGCGAGGATTTCCCTTCTTTTTTTTTGACTTCTCAAGTTCAAAGGTTAATACTCCAATGATCTGTTTGAGCTGCGAGTTTTCATTTTTTAGCCTGTTATACTCAAGGAGGCTGATTGTACCCATGGCTTTTCGAGATAGCCAGGTGTAGATGGTTTTCTCGCTGACTCCATACTGGGCAGCAACTGCTGCTACTTTCTCGCCGCTCTTTACTTTTGTAAGTATTTCGGCCTTAACTTCGGGATTAACCGGTTTAAACATTTATTTCACCTCCCAATTGAAGTATATTTTATGAAGAACTACTGTCTATTTTAAGGGGTACCTGTCGTTTGTTAGTTTAACCCTACGCCTTTCTCGATATACTTTTGAATGAGGTGTTGATATGGAACATGTAGCTTACCTGCTTCTACTTTTACTTTAAGAAGTAACTGTTCTGGAAGCCTTATTGAAATTAGCCGCTTGGTTTTCTTAAGGCTTGGAAAGACCATGCCTCTTTTGAAATCTGATGGTTCAAAGTACTGCGACAGGTCAAGATTAGCCCAAAATTCTGCTTCCTCTTCCTCACTTTTGAACTTTGGTACGACGAGTTGTTTTTTCATATAAATTCACCTCCTTTTTATTGATGTCGCGCGAAGAAATAATTCTAATTTTGTCTCCTCTTCTGGTAAAAATCTGGTACAGCAATCTTCTATTTTGCGTTTTCCCGATGATAATGAAACGTTTTTCTATTGTTGAGTGCCTAATATCTTCATCAAGGGCATTGTCTGTATCAAAGAATACCTGTTCTGCTTCCTCTGGTGTAACATTATGACGTGCGATATGAGCTATATTCGCTTCATCCCATTCAAACCCTGCAACATCATCAAGTAAGCTCATTACTGTATATACAATATATGTATATATTACTATAATGTTCAGTATTTTGTCAATGATCCGCAACCAGCAGTAAGTAAGAAGAAATGAGACACCCTTTTTTACAGTGTCACATTTGTTCCATTTAGCCTCGCACGTGAGACACCATGTTCTGAAGATTTGATACAATACGATGGTTAGGAGTAGTGGGGACTATAGGAGCGCTGGGCTCCAGACCCACGTGCTCCGCTCGTCGAAACAAAGCTTTGCTTGTCGCCGAGTCTGACTCGGCTTAGCGCAAGCTTGTTTCTCCTCTTCAAAATTGCTTCGCAATTTTGAGATTTTTCTTGTTTCGTAGAATTTTCCTAAATCTGGTAAAATCCCATTGTGCCGATTAAGCGGATTTTTAGCTCTCAAGGCGTTTGATTTGAGAAAATTTGTCAAAATCGTGATCAAAAGAATAGATTTCTTTGATTTTTTTCTTCTGCATTAAAGCGATATGGTAAGCATCGATAAAACTGATGTTTTGTTCCATGTAGAAAGTAAAAATTCCCGGAAGTAGTTTGTAATTTTCTATGATAATGTTTGGAATTTGTCCAATAGCAATCATTTTATCAGTTATCTCTTTTTTGGGAAGTTTGTAAGATCTTTCTAAAGTAAAGATTACCTCCGAAAGCGTTAAAAGACTGATGAAGACTTTATTTTTTTCTTGCTCGATCTTTTTAAAGATTGTTTTAGTCTTGGATGAAAGTATAGGGTCATCGTCCAAAATAAATCGGAGAATAATATTAGTATCAAGAAGAATCATCGATTAGTTTTTGAAAGAGTTCCAAGCTGACGGAGTATTTTACGGTCTCTTTCAACGGCTGCTTTTGGCCACGCCTGTTCTTCCCATTTGATCAATTTTTGACCAGTAAGTTTCGGTTTAATTTTAGGTTTTAGCGAGCCGTAGAGGGACATTATTGAGAAACGTTTGGCGGTTTTCACTTTAACCTCTTTCTTTTTAGTGACAATGAATCTTACTTGATCGCCACGTTTCAAGCCGAGCACTTTGCGTACTTGGGCCGGAATAGTTACTTGGCCTTTTTGAGTTATAGTCGTAGGTTGTACTTGCATGGTAATACCCAAATTTTAGTATTACTAATGCTGATTGTCAATAGACCTTCTAAATCTGTTAAAATTTGCCTGTCATGGCGATTAAGAGGATTTTTAGTGCTGGAGGAATTGTTATCAGACCCTTAGGCTACGATCCCGTTTCGAAATTTGACGAAACGGGATCGGGAAAAGAGGCTGAAAAGTGGGAGGTTTTGGTGACTCAGCATTCCAAACATAAAGGCTGGGATTTTCCCAAAGGCCATCGGGAAATTTATGAATCGGAGGAGCAAACGGCTCTGCGGGAGGTTGAGGAAGAAGCTGGTGTTAAGGCGGAAATTATCGAGAGGGTTGGCCAAACGCAGTATTTCTACTGGGAAACGGAAGAGCCCGTCTTCGCCCCTTCGACCCTTCGGTTATACTCAGGGCCATTGGCTTCGCTCAGGGCTACGGTGGGGAAAGAAAAGGTATTAAAAACTGTTGCTTATTATTTGATGAAGTACGTTGGAGAAGGAGAAGCTACAACTGCTTTTGAGGTTAGTGCTAAAGTTTGGCTACCAATTGATAAGGTTGAGGAGAAATTGACATTTAAGGATACCAAGGAATTGTGGGAGAAGGCGAAAATCAAGATAGAAGCGATCAGTGACAAGTGACAAGTTATAAATTAGAGAGAAGCTCCTTGGGAATATAGTCTTCTGGTATAATTTTGGCGCTGGAGAGGTCGCATAGTGGACTAGTGCGCAGACCTGGAAAGTCTGTATACTCGCAAGGGTATCGAGGGTTCGAATCCCTCCCTCTCCGCCATCCTTCGCCAAGTCGCCGACGCTCCATAGCTTTGGCGACGGAGCGGCTATAGGGGTGGCTATGCTGGTGGATTGGAAAGAAGTAAGAAATTCGCGCCCATAGTTCAATGGACAGAACGTTAGGTTCCGGACCTAGAGGCTAGAGGTTCGAGTCCTCTTGGGCGCACACTGATGGAAAGGCAAGAGCCTGAGGTACCAATGATTGTCAAAAAGCGCTGGTTTTTAGATTTTAAGCCAGAAGAAATTGAGATAATCCGGCAAAATCGAGAAACTGTGGTGGTTGTTGATCTTTGGGCGGCAACAACCAACATTGTTTTGATGCTTGCCAAAAAACCTCAAAGATTGATTTTAGTCAGCGACGATAAATTTCCGGAAGCCGAAAAAGTTTATCCCCAGTCAGTTCTAATTGGTCAGAGCAAGGTCATCCCCGAGGAAAAGTTTGCTTCCTCATCTAATAAATCTTCGGATGTGGATAAGGTGGATATTGCGGGAAAAGTAGTCTTATATGTGACGTTTAACGGGACACGAGTTTTGGAGGCATTTTCCAGTAATGAGAAGGGGTTAATCTTTGCGGGGTCGATGACAAATCTTGAGGCGCTTGTCTTACGACTGAGGGGTTTGAGCCCCAGTAAGGTAAATGTTGTGGCGTCTGGAAATTTGACCGGTGAAATGGGGGGTGTGGTTTTTATCGAAGATTTTCTTGGAGCGGAGATTATTGAAAAGAAGCTGAAAGGTCAGGAGCTTGATTTTCAGGCGGCTGCCGAAATGATGAAGCAGGAGATGCTAAAGTATTACCCAGCTGATTTAGAAGAAGCAGAAGACAAAGTTTGGCCCTACATTTTTGGGCAACAGACCAACATTTTGCCGACAGCTTTTATCAATAACGAGGGTTTTGTGGAGGCGGTTCGACCCTTCGGTTATACTCAGGGCCATTGGCTTCGTTCAGGATAAATTGTTATGGATCAGAAGGACGAGGTTAAAAGTAAGGTTGATTTGGTTGAAGTTATTGCTTCATATATTCCCCTAAAAAAAATGGGCAGGAATTTTGCCGGACTTTGCCCGTTTCATTCCGAGAAGACCCCCTCGTTTATGGTTTCTGCCGAAAGGCAGGCTTTTAAATGTTTTGGGTGTAACGAGTCAGGTGACGTCTATACTTTTTTAGAAAAAATGGAAGGATGGGATTTTCGGGAAGCCCTGGAGGAGATGGCCAAGAAGGCAGGAGTTGTGCTTGCCGACTTTAAACCGAGCGGAGTCCAAAAAAATAAGGAAAAGTTAATTGAGATAAATAAGAAAGCCCTGCAATTTTACAAATATTTATTAAATAAACATCCGATAGGCGAGACGGCAAGAAAATACCTTATTAGCCGTGGAGTGACCCAAGAGTTTTGGGAGAAATTTGATTTGGGGTATGCTCCGGCTGGCTGGGAAAATCTTTCCAAATTTTTAAAAAAAAGAGGGTACGACCTTGCGGATATGGCAACAGCAGGGCTTATGATTGCCCGCCTGATGGTGCCTCGAGTGCAGGCGAGCGGCGGGCAGGGAAGAGACACAAAAGGACCCGGCTTTTCGGAAGGCGGGTATTATGACAGGTTTCGTAATCGGATTATTTTTCCCCTCAAAGACGGGCGGGGTACGGTCCTGGGATTTTCGGGCAGGACTATCGATGACGCACAGAAAGAGGCCCCACTTCGCTCAAAGAGTTTCGAGGGGCAAGCAAAGTACATTAATTCTCCAGAGACGTCTATTTATAACAAGGGTTCGTTGCTTTTTGGTTTGGACGTGGCAAGAGGCGCAATTCGAGACAAGAAAGAAACTGTTTTGGTTGAAGGCGAATTTGACGTGATTTCGGCACATAAGGCAGGCGTTTTTAATGTAGTGGCATCTAAAGGGACGGCCCTGACAGAAAGGCAAGTTGTAATCCTTTCGCGGCTTGCAGAGAAGGTGGTACTTTGTTTTGATACAGATTTGGCGGGAGACGCAGCAGCCAGGCGAGGCATTGAGCTATTGGATCTTGCGGGTCTTGATATTTGTGTGGTTAGACTTGGAAAGCATAAAGATCCTGACGATTTTGCCCAAAAGGATCCTGCCGGTTTTAAAAAGGCAATAAGTAATGCTTTGAATGTTTATGATTATTTTCTTGAATCGGCAACGGCAAGATATGATCCGAAAACGGCAGACGGCAAAAAGAAAATAGGTCAGGAAATTCTACCTGTTCTTGCAAGAATTTCAGATGATTTGGTAAGGGCTCATTATACGGATAAGCTCGCGAGGGTTTTGGATTTGGAAGTGACTCTGGTCGCGGCAGCAGTTGACAAAAAAATGGGCAGTCTTTTTACAACTTTGCAAACAGGGGGAGTTGGAGCGTCCGTCAAAAGCAAGTTAAGCCTTGAGGAATATTTTTTGGCCCTTTTTATTTCACAAGACGAAATAGTGACTAGTTTTGTGGTTGATGTTAAACCTGGCGATTTTGAAAATGAAAAGGCGGCAAGTTTTTGGAAATGGCTTCGTGATATAATCAGGGCTTCCCAAGCGCGGACAGGCCATCGTTTGGGCGAAAAGCCCAAAAGTTTAAAAAGGTTACTAGAAAAGCTACCTGGCGATTTGGGAAGTTTTGTTGACCATCTTTATCTTGCAAATATAAGTCCTGCTTTTGGCGAAAAGGAATTTTGGGCTCAGGAAGTGGCTAAAATTGCTCAAAGAATTAAGAAAGAATCTTTAAAGCGGCAACTTTTTGAAGTGTCACGGCGTTTAAAAACGGCCCAAGCTGAAAAGAACATGCGCAAGATGACGATTTTGACAAAAAGATTTGATCAGATAGCAAAATATCTTAAATCTTAAGGAGGTCAGTCATGAAAAAGATATCGAGGCGAGGCGACAAACAAGTAACAGAAAAAGAAGAAAAAAAGATCGACATAAAGCTTGAAATTCGCAAGCTCGTAAAACGAGGGCGAGAACAAGGCTTTGTGACTCAAGATGATGTTTTGGCAATATTTACCAACCCTGAAAATTCAGTAAGCGAAGTTGATGATTTGTATCATAAGTTTCTCGAAGAGGGGATAGATGTTTTTGACACAACAGAGTTTGACGTCGGTGAGGCGGCAAAGCCGATTTCAGAACTTGAAAAAGAACTGGAAAGTTTGACAGCGCTCGAGGAAGGTTATCTTTCTGATCCGGTTAGGATGTATCTTCGGGAGATCGGCAGAGTTTCGCTTTTAACCTATGAGGAGGAAGTTGCACTGGCAAAGAGAATTGAAAAAAATGACAAGCGCGCAAGGGAGAGATTAATCAATGCTAACTTGCGGCTGGTGGTTTCTATCGCCAAGAAGTATGTCAATCGAGGCTTGACCCTTCTGGATCTTATTGAGGAAGGGAACATTGGATTGATGCGTGCCGTTGTCAAGTATGATTGGCGGCGAGGCTATAAATTCTCAACCTATGCGACCTGGTGGATTCGGCAGGCGATAACGCGGGCGATTGCCGATCAGGCACGGACAATTCGAATCCCGGTGCACATGGTTGAGACTATCAATAAGTTCAATCGAATTTCCAGGAAATTAATGCAGGAGTTGGGCAGGGAGCCTGGACCCGAAGAAGTGGCTGGCGAAATGGGAGTTGGGGAGGATAAGGTACGGGAAATTATTAAAGTTTCCCAGGAGCCGGCATCTTTGGAGGCACCGGTTGGGGAGGAAGAGGATAGCCGGCTTGGCGATTTTATTCAAGATGTTTCAGCAAGTCCAACAGATCAGGCAACACAGGCGCTTTTAAAGGATCACATCCGTGAGGTACTTTCGACTTTATCGCCGCGTGAAGCTAAGGTTTTGGAATACCGGTTTGGTCTTGAGGACGGGAAGCAGAGGACTTTGGAGGAGGTTGGTCGGGAGTTTGGGGTGACCCGAGAGCGAATTAGGCAAATTGAGGCTAAGGCTATTCGCAAATTGCGACATCCAACCCGGGCAAAAAAACTACGGGATTATTTGTAATTCTCAGCACATTGAGTCAGACTCGATGGGGAGCCCGAAAGGAATAGATTTCAAATTCGACTTTGTGAGTTTGACAAAGGTGGGCTTGTGATGACAAACTGAGATTGATGTTAACTAATTTGTCGACCGTTGTTTTGGTGGTGGTTATTCTGGTTTCTATCTCTGCCACATACAATGCTTATCTGCTGCGCGGGGGCAAACTTGCCTGGAGTGAAATCCTGATTGTTTTGGGAATGGTTTCCTTTGTATTTTCGGTTGTGCTTTCTAAAGTTTTCCCCCAGCAACAGCTTATGGGAGTAACTCTTGCCGATCTTGCCAACGTTTTGGGTTTTGTTTTTTTGCTTTTCGCTTCTTTGAAAATGCGCTTTGCCCTTAGATAGTATTTTCGTGCTTTCCAGATTAATTCTCCACGTGGTTTAATATCAGCATGGATTTTTTGAAGTGGCTTTTTTCACATCGGACTTGGCTTTGGCATAAATGGCTGGTTATTGCCCAAGCAATTGGTAATTTCCAGGCGCAGGTAATTTTGAGCCTGTTTTATCTGGTGATTCTTTTGCCAGTCGGATTGATGTTCAGGTTTTTGGCAGACCCGCTTCGCTTACGCTGGCAGAAAGCCCTTCGCCAGAAAACTAATTTCGGAAAGTGGGAGCATCCGAAAGAGAACCTTGGGGAGGCAAGGAAGCAGTATTAGTAAGAATTTTCAATATTCAAAAATTAAATTTTCAATGAAAATTTCAAATTTCAAATTTCAAATTTAAAGAATGTACATTCTTGGGATTTCCTGTTTTTATCATGAGTCGGCAGCTTGCCTTTTAAAAGATGGAAAAGTGGTAGCGGCCAGCGCTGAGGAGCGGTTTAGTCGCAAAAAACATGACAGTGAATTTCCGAAATTGGCGGTGGGGTTTTGTCTTAAAAAAGCGGGAATTACCGCCGCTGATCTTGATTTTGTGGTTTTTTACGAAAAGCCTTTTTGGAAATTTTCCAGAATTTTACTTTCTACTTTGGTCTCGTGGCCTTTGGCTTTCCGGCTTTTCGCTAAAGCAATGATTACTTGGATTTCCGGCAAGCTTTGGGTGAGATCGATTATTGGTGAGGAGTTGAGGGTTGACGTAAAAAAGATTTTGTTTGTGCCTCATCATGTTTCGCACGCGGCGGCGAGTTTTTATCCTTCAGGTTTTCGTGAAGCGGCGATTTTAACTTGCGATGCGGTAGGGGAATGGACTACAACAACGCTGGGGTTTGGTGAAGGAACAAATATAAAGATTGAAAAAGAAATTAAATTTCCACACAGTTTGGGACTTTTGTATTCGGTCTTTACGGCATTTTTGGGATTTGAGGTAAACGACGGCGAGTACAAAGTTATGGGTATGGCGCCGTATGGCAAACCAAAGTATCTGGATCGGGTCAAGAAACTGGTCAAGGTTTATCCGGACGGCTCGTTTTCTTTGAAAATGGAGTATTTTAAGTTTCATAAGTCGGTAGAGTACGCTTACGGCGAAAAGTTTGTCGAGCTTTTCGGCAATCCGAGGACCCGCGATTTGCACTTTTTTACAAAGGGCTCCGGTTATCCTTCTTACTTTGGAGAAAGACCTGAGAACTATAAAGAGCTTTGCGGGTTGAATCAGAAGTATGCCGATATTGCTGCTTCCATCCAGGCGTTTACAGAGGAGACAATTTTGAAGTTGGCTGATTATGTACATCAGCAGACCAAGATGGAAAATCTGTGCATCGGCGGCGGCGTTGGATTAAATAGCGTGGCCAACGGTTTGCTCTTGAGGCGCGGGCCTTTTAAGCGGATTTTTGTGCAGCCGGCGGCGGGGGATGACGGCGGAAGTATTGGAGCGGCTTTGTATGTTTATCATCAGATATTGGGTAAAAGACGAATCTTTGTTCAGGATAATTGTTATTTCGGGGCTGAATTTGGTGAGGCTGAGATTGAAAGTTTTCTTAAAAAGAAGCGAGTTAAGTACAGAAAAATTGGGACTGAGGAAAAGTTAGTTGACTATCTATCTGGCGAGATTGTTTCCGGGAAAGTTGTCGGTTTTTTCCACGGGAGAGCGGAGTGGGGTCCGCGGGCACTTGGAGCAAGATCAATAATTGCTGATCCGAGGCGGGAGGAAATGAAGGAGATAGTCAATACAAAAATAAAATTCAGGGAACCTTACCGGCCTTTTGCGCCGGTAGTTTTGGCTGAATATGCAGGCGATTATTTTGAGGTCGATGGATTGGCACACGAGGATTTAACTAAATTTATGCTGGGTGTGTTTCCGGTGAAGAAGTCAGCAAAGAAAGTGATTCCGGCAGTGACTCATGTGGACGGGAGCGGCCGGCTACAGATAATAAGACGTGATCAAAACGCCCGCTACTACGATTTGATTAAGCGCTTCGGGGATTTGACGGGAGTCTACGTTTTGATGAATACCTCTTTTAATTTAAAAGGTGAACCGATTGTCAATTCGCCCGAGGATGCTTTGAATACTTTTTCAAAATCGGGCCTCGACATTTTGGCGCTGGAGAGATATATTGTTTTGAAAGAAGATGTTAAGTAATTGTTATATTGCTATATTGTTAAATTGTTAAATTGTTAAAGAACAATAAGCGAAGCTTTTCTTTGAATAAAAAAATTCAACAATCTAACAATTGAAATTATGCGGTTTTTTAAATCATTTTTTTCAAGAGGTTCAGAAGCAAGAGACTTAATTGAGTTTTTGTGGAAGGCAAAACTTTGGTTTTTGATTCCTTTTGTGGCGGTGCTTTTATTATTTGGGTTCCTTCTGATTTTTGCCCAGGCTACAGGTGTCGCCCCTTTTATCTACACCCTTTTTTAGTCAAAGAGGAAATTTATTTAAAGGTAAATATAAGAATTGAGAGAATAGTTAGAATAACATAGTGGATAATTGCAGCGAAAAAGAAACTCACGGGAATAGTTTTGAATTCTAAGGTGTGTTGTCTAAAAGATTCTACTAAGAAAGAAAAGATACTAGCGATTATTGCAAACGCAAATGCAACGTAGGCAGTTATGAAGAAGAGTGTTATATCTGGTTTCCCTTCAAAAAAACCCCAAAGATAACCGAAGAAGAATATGAAGGGATAACCGATAATGGGAATAAAAAGAGGCCAAATTTGAATCTTTCTCATTGCAGTCGTTTCATATAATGTAGCTCCTTCAATTTTAGAACCAGCTCGTGTCACGTTGCAAAGATTGCATGAAACTTGGCATAATTTGCGCTAAGTGAAAAAGTTTCCCTCCGATTCAAAATTTCTGCTTTTAATTGTTGCAATTTTTACTTTTCTTTCGCTTCTTTTGTTCTGGCCGGTTTTTTTAGGGAAAGTTAATTTAAACGGTAATCTTTTGGTTTCTTTTTACGCGCCGTTTGGCCAGAATTTGCCTTTTAAAAATACCGGCTGGGATCAGCTTAGAATATACTTTCCCTTTTACAGAGTTGCCCTTGATGCAATAAAAAATTTTAGTTTGCCGCTTTGGAATCCTTACGCGTTTTCCGGACATCCGCACATGGCGGATTTCCAGACTGCGGTATTTTACCCACTTTCCATCTTTGGGTTAGTATTGCCCCAGATTGAATTTTGGCACCTGTTGCGTATTACACCGACAATTCTAGCTTCATTTTTTACCTTTCTGTTTCTTAAGAATTTGAGATTGTCGATGCTCGCCGCCATTTTTGGATCGCTGACTTTCGGCTTTAGCCCTTTTATTTTGACTTGGGGGGAGGAAGTGGTGATGAGCCCGCATTCAATTGTTTGGCTGCCGTTAATTCTATGGGCGATTGATCGATATTTAGGTTTTCTGGCTCACCACCGGGGAGTCCCCTTCGGCTTCGCTCAGGGCAAGCAAGCCCACCACGGGGGTATTGCTGGGCGGTTTT
The DNA here is from genome assembly GCA_001776545.1 of Candidatus Curtissbacteria bacterium RIFCSPLOWO2_12_FULL_41_16. GTDB lineage: Bacteria > Patescibacteriota > Microgenomatia > Curtissbacterales > GWA2-41-24 > WO2-42-50. The sequence goes on from MFBZ01000022.1 coordinate 76,597, forward strand.
TCTTGGTAATCATTGCCCTTTCCACGGCCTCCTCCTTTTTTGGCGGCTATATGCAGACTACAATTTATATGTTTATTTTTATTTTTGCCTATCTTATCCTTAGAATTTGGCGTAATTCCGTACGTGTCAACTCAAGACACCCTTGGGGTGAATTAGCTTTACACCTGCGGATTTTGGGAAGTTTTGGTGTTGGAGTTGGCTTGGCGGCCGTTCAACTTTTGCCTTCTGCCGAACTTTATTTTAGCTCTGCCAGATCGCAAATTGTTCTCCGTCAGACCTTGTTCGATTTTTTACTGCCCATAGAATCGCTTTTAACCTACCTGGCCCCCGATTTTTTTGGGCATCCGGCCACGGGAAACTTCTTTAGACCAGGCGTTGCCCAGTACTATGAAGGAATCTTGTTTGTAGGAGTGGCGGCCCTGATTTTTGCAGCCTATGCAATCCTTAATCAGAAGCAGGATAAGTTGGTCGGCTTTTTGGCAATTTTTGGATTGGTTGCTGCCTCGACAACATTTGATTTGCCAACCGCAAGACTTTTTTTATCTTTGCCGGTTCCATTTCTTTCGACATCGATTGCCAGCAGAGTTCTTTTTATTCCGGCTTTTTGTCTTTCAATTTTGGCAGCCATTGGCCTTGAACGGTGGCTGGCAAGTAAAGACAGAATGGTACTGAAAATTATTTTTAGCTTTGGCGTAGTTTACGCGGTAATTATTTTGATTCTTTTGGTGATTAAGTTTTTTCACCTTAATTACTTTGAACATGCCAAATTTTTCTCCCAACAGAACGTGCTGGTTAGCTTGAGAAATTTAGTGGTGCCGATTTTCGTCTTCGGGCTAACGGCTACTTTAATCTTTTATGCTAGTTTTAAGGGGAAATTTAAACAACAGGCGGCTTTTTTGATTACTATTTTGGCCTTTTTGCATATTTTTTACTTTAGTCAAAAATATTTGTCGTTTAGTGAGCGAAAATATGTTTTCCCCGAAAACCATGCTCTGAGTTTTATGGCTGAAAATCAAGGAATTTTCCGCTCCTGGGGAATCGGGGATGCTTTTTTGGAAAATAATTTTGCCAGCCAATACGGTATCTTTTGGCCCGAAGGTTACGATTCTTTGAACAATAGATCTTATGGGGAATTTACGTACGCGATGCAGGGAAATAAACTTTCTGATTTCGTTTTTAGGGCCGATGCTGGATTTGGACGAGGGAAGACTGAGGAGCTACTTGGGAATCCAGACAGGCGAAGGCTTATCGATATGGTGGGAATTAAATATGTAGTAGCCTTGAGTGATGAAGGGGAAGTGATGAGTCTTTATAACTTCAAAAAGGTTTTTTCAGATGGCAAATATGCGGTATTTGAAAATTTACAAGTTATGCCCAGAGTTTTTTTGGCTTCAAATTATGAAGGACCCCCGCCAGTTGAGGATGAAGGATTAAGGATTAAGGATGAAGGAAAAATGAGAAGAAGGTTAATCTTTCAAAAGCTTTTGGATCATGATTTTGATTTTCGCAATGTTTTGATTTTGGAAAAACCGTCGTCGATTTCGGCCCAGTTTGGGGAGGGCAGCGCCCAGATTATTAGCTACAAACCGCAAGAGGTTGTTATTTCCACAAAGTCAGATCAGCCAAAACTGCTTTTTCTCTCCGATAATTATTATCCGGGATGGAAGGCAAGGGTTGATGGGGAGGTAACCGAAATTTTGAGGGCCGATTATACGTTTAGAGCAGTGCCACTAATCCCCGGAGAGCATGTGGTGAGATTTTATTATGATAGTGAGATTTTTAAACTTGGAATTTTAATTTCTGCCGGAAGCTTAGGGTTATTGATATTTTTGATTTTAAAGAAGAAGTTGATATAGGGCTTGAGAGATCTACTGAATTTTGTATCTTCTAAGACGGAGTCCCAAGGGAATTGCGCCTACCATTAAAACTAAACTCACCGGTGAGAGCCCGGTGGCTGGTAGGACTTGAGGAATTGGAGCGGCAGCGATATTGACGGTTTGTGCTTGGGTTGGGTTGTTTTCAATTTTAATATCGACATCGTTCGAGTTTTTATTTGAATTGTTGTTGGTATTGTCATTGGTTACAGATTGATTGACGCTGACATTTAATTCTTCGTCGTGAGCCAGATTGTCATTATTTTCATCATCATCATTATCATTGGCAAAAGTATTACCGGTAGTGAAGATAAGAGCAAAAATGAAAATGGTAGATATTATCCATTTTTTCATATCAGAGCTATTATAACAGCAAGCCCAAGATGGATTAAGAGGATTTATCAAGTAGACGTTTTTTGCAGGTTGTAAATTGCAGCCAGCCTGAGGGCAAGATTCACCTTAAAGAGAAGTCAACTTGCAGGCTAATTGTAACTTCATTTTGGCCGGGTTGAATCTGGCTGGCTTTTTGCTGGAGCTCGACTGCGCCTTGGGCAAAAATTGGCGGAGGGATGGAAAAATCTCCTTGTTCCGAAATCTTGACGACTTTGCCGATTTTTCTGCGTGAAAGTTTAGCAAGTTCCTGAGATTTTTGACGGGCAGCATCAACTGCTGCCTCGCGGGCTTTTGATTTGGCTTGTTCTAGTGTTTGGTCATCAATTGTCAGGTTTGGACCATAAAGATTAGTAGCACCCTGTTCTGTTAAGGCAGCAATAATTGTGTCCGACTTTTTAAAATCACGGATAGTTACCTCTAAAGTAGTTGAAACTTGGTTAGTTGTTGGTTTTATTGGCGGATAGGGTTGGATTTCAAAACCAGGCCCGGCTGAAATGTTTTGAGTCTTGATATCTTTTTCGTCAATGCCAAGCTCCCTTAATTTATTGACAAGACTGGATACTTTCTGTTCATTTTCGCGTCGGGCGTTATCTAAATTAGGTTTTTTAGTTTCAACGGTTGCTGAAATTTTGGCGATATTGGGGGTGACTTGAGTTTTGCCCTCGGCAGTGACCGAAATTGTTTCCTGCGGTTTTTGTTGCCAAGGTTTGAGCCAAAAAGCGCCAAAGGCAACCAATAGGACTACCAGGGGCCAGATTAAATTTTGATTGAGTTTGATTCTGGCCATCTTTGTTATTTTAACAAATTTAGGAGGTGTTTGGAGCGAAATATTTTGTTTAATGCGGATATAGAATTTCGCCAAGCACAAACCATAGGACGAGAAGGCCTATTACGGTGGCGATGTAAACAAGAATAGACCGCTCTCTCTTCTTTATTTACATGAAGCAAAAAGGGTGAGTTATTTAGAAGATTTAAAACTAAATTATGCCGATTTCTTTTAGTGTGCTTGCAAATCTTTGGCTTGTCTTAACCAAACCATCCGAAAAATTACCGTCCCCCAAATACTTAACCCAAGATTCAGGGAAAGTCGTCCCAAGTTTTCCTATATGAATGTGCACCGATCCTTTTTTCTCGCCCTCAGTGATTAAAAGAACTCTCCCTCTATCTAAAGTAATAGGTTCTGCCAACCACTTACCATCGTGCCGTTCTTGTGACACCTTGTGAATATGATAACACTTTTTACCAATAGCTTCTTTGTATTTTACAATTTACAAACCAACACTCCAGACACTTTTAGAATGTTAAAAGGTTCTAAAATTGACAACTTGGCTCCCCGGTCCTTGGATTATTATAACTAGCAACTTCGACAAAATTATTCAAGCCTTTCAGAACCTTGTTTTTATTGGTGAATTAAGAGAAAGGTGGAAGGAGATTAAGAAATTACAGCCGAGCTTGGTAAAGGTTTGAGAATTTGATACCACTCCAAACCAAGTATATAATTCTCACAATATGGCAGAAGAAAAAGAAGGCGTGAAACGATTGGTAGAAATTAGAAAAATGACTGAGGCTGATTTGAATAAGGTAATTGAACTTGGGTCATCATCTGACGAAATGCAAACAGGAACCGAATCTCCTCAATTCTACGGTAGGGAAACATTATCAAAATGGGTGCAAAGCAGTAACGGCATCTTGCTCACAGCAGAATCCGACGGTGAATTTGCTGGATTTATACTTACAGCTTATAACCCAGATTCAAAGGACGCCTACATCCATACCATTGCAGCTGTTGATAAATTCAGAGGGAAAGGAGTTGGGGACCAACTTTTAGAAAGGACCTTAGCGGAGTTGGAGAAAACAGAGTGTAACCACGTATACTGTTTAATCAAACCTGATAATGAACCTGCAAGGAAGTTATTTCAAAAACACGGCTTTTCTTTAGGAGAATTGTTCCACTATTCAGACAGAATGTTACCTCGAAGTAAAACCTAAATCCTCATGCCTTGGAAAAGTCAACCCATTCGACATTGCTCAGGGTTGACACTGAGTATTGTCGCAGTGTCAAGTTGAGGCTAAAAAGTGGTGCTCGCCCGATGGGCTTGTAGTGAGTTTACCGAATTGACGATCTTAGAATGGCTAACTGATTCTCACTCTTTAACTTACTTTAGCAGTTTCATCTCTAAGCTCATTACGACCCAGATCGGTTTAAGCATTCATTCTATTTCGAGCAAGCGAGGACCCCAGCTTCTAGCCGTGGGTTAAGCAGAAACTTTGCTGCCGCGAAGCGAAGAAAGAGAGGACCACGGGCTACGCCCGTGGGAATCTATTTTGGCACTATCAGGGGAGCGAGCCAAATGCCGGCGCGGCGATCCTCAGGATCCCGGCAACGGAAAACCTCCAAGCCTAACTCAGCAGAGAAGTTGCCAACTACGGCGTTGCCTGAACCAATCAGGGTTTTTGTTCTGGCAAAACCATAGTCATACTTTTTCCCAAACAGGCGCTTGCCAGTTTTATCAAAATGCAAAAAAACAAACTCTACATAATCAGGGGCTTCGCCAATAACTGCTTGTACTCCAGGAATTTTTCTTACAAGCTTCAGGCCAAACTCCCTAACCATTTTTTCGTGCTCTTTAAGGGTTTTGTTATTGCTTTTTGGTAAAACAAGCTTTTCGGGATTAATTGCAACTTCTGTTTTACTTGAGCCCAGATTCGCAAGAT
>MFBZ01000023.1 GCA_001776545.1 Candidatus Curtissbacteria bacterium RIFCSPLOWO2_12_FULL_41_16
TTGCCAGGTCAGGTATAGCCACGGGCGGCGCCTTAATAGCCGCATCAATTTTCGCCAATTTCACCAATTTCGCTTACAACGCTTATCTGGGAAGGCGCATTTCTGTTGAAGATTTCGGCCTAATCTCGCTGGTGGGCAGTTTTTTCTATCTTTCAACCGTCCCTATTGGCGCTCTTTCCAAAACCGTTACCCACAGGGCCGCTTTCCTGCTTGGAAAATACGAAGTACCCCTTAAAGAGTTTTGGTCTCATGTGCGGTTTCGCGCGATAATTGCGGGTTTTTCCGCAATGCTCATTTGGCTTGCGGCCGCGCCGGCTCTGGCAATTCTTTTTAAATCAACATCAACTCAGCCGTTTATCCTTTTTGCGCCCGTTTGGTTTATCGGTACTGTGGCTGCCGTCGACGGCGGTTTCTTAAGCGGCAATCTCAAATTTAAAGTCTTAGCAGCTATTATCATTGTCGAATCCATTGCTAAGTTTACGGCCGCTTTTGTCTTTGTTGAAAGCGGCAATTCCCACCTCGTTTACGCGGCTACTCCCATTTCCATGGCTGTCGCATTTTTAATAGGCTGGCTTTTTGTAATCGGCATTAAACAACGCAGACAAATTATCGATGCGCAAACCCTTTATTTCCCTAAAAAATTCTTTGTAACTTCTATCTTTACCAGATTCTCAATCATAGCCTTTTTAAGTTTCGACCTTATTTTGGCCAAGATATTCCTGCCGCCGCAGGAAGCAGGTCTTTACGCGCTTATTTCTTTAATCGGCAAAATGGTTTATTTCGCGGGTTCTCTCTTTAGCCAGTTTATTAACCCTATGGTCTCGCGCGAAGAGGGTGCCCAAAGGAAAAGCAGCAAAGTTTTTTATAAATTGTTTTTCGCGTCGACCTTTGTCAGTTTCTGCGCTTATCTTGCCGTGGGCTTGTTTGGTGCCTACACAGCCCCGCTTCTTCTTGGCGAAAAGGTGGGCCCGATTCTTTATCTTTTGCCAATTTACGGTTTCGCCATGTTTTGCTTCAGCGTAGCAAGCAGTCTGGTTACTTATTACCAGATCCGTCGAAAATATTTGCTTTCTGTCGCCAGTCTTTTCTTGGCAATTGCCCAAATTATCGCCATTTATTTCTATCACGCCAATTTGGAAGAAATCGTTTTGGTGATGACTGCAACAGGCATTACCAGTCTTGTAGTCATCGCTCTTCTATACCTAATCTACGAGCCGCTTGCCAGTTTAGGCAGAAACTTGATAGACCTTCTCGCCTTTATCACTTTTTCTACTCCTAAGGCCGCAGCAAGTCCTGCAAACTTAAGAATCCTCATTTTTAACTGGCGCGATACCAGGCACGTCTGGGCCGGTGGAGCCGAAGCCTACATCCATGAAATCGCCAAACGATTGGTCGGTGATGGGCATTTCGTAACTCTCTTTTGCGGCAACGACGGCAAAAGCCCAAGAAGTGAGGCAATCGACGGAGTCAACATCGTTCGGCGCGGCGGTTTTTATACTGTCTATTTTTGGGCGGCTCTTTACTACATTTTTAAATTCCGCACTAAAGTTGACGTTATCATCGATTCCGAAAACGGCATCCCGTTTTTCAGCCCCTTATACTGCCGCAAACCGATAATTGGCCTTGTCCATCACATCCATCAGGAAGTGTTCAGAAAACATTTAATGTTCCCCTTTGCCCAAATTGCAGGATTCATGGAGGCAAAATTAATGCCCATTTTCTATAGAAATTCAAAGATGATAACGGTCTCCGCTTCTTCAAAAGAAGCAATGGCCCAAATAGGTCTTGGCAAAAAGCGGGGAATCACGGTCATTAATCCGGGAGTGGACCTTTCAAAGTTTAAACCCGGCGCAAAAAGCCCGAATCCGGCCGTTCTCTACCTTGGAAGGCTCAAACCGTATAAATCAATTGACAGGCTAATCAGTGTCTTCTCTCAAATTGCAAAAGAGATACCGGACGCGATTTTAACCATTGCCGGAGAAGGCGAAAGCCGTAATCAACTTGAAGATTTTACGAAGAAACTTGGACTTACCAATGCGGTTAAGTTTTTAGGCAGAGTCAGCGAAATGACAAAGGCCCAGCTTCTTTCCAAATCATGGGTTCTTGCTCAGCCCTCGACAATTGAAGGCTGGGGAATTACCGTTATCGAAGCCAATGCCTCCGGTACACCTGTAATTGCTTCGGACGTTCCGGGACTTCGCGATTCTGTGCGCAATCCGCATACAGGTCTTTTGGTTACCTGGGATAACCGGGAAAAATGGGTAGACGCCATTAGCAAAGTTATCAAAGACGAGCCTTTCAGAAAGTCTTTGAGCGCAGAAGCGCAGCTTTGGTCAAAGAAATTCAGCTGGGAAAAAAGCACCAACGAGTTTTTAAAAGTTATCCAGAAAGAAACAGCATGAAAAATAACGGCAAACATAAAATAGGCATTGTTGGTACGGGTTTTGTTGCCCGCGGCTTGATGTACTCACTCAAATACCACCCCCAGCTTGAACTTGTAGGGGTACTTACCAGAAGGAGTATCAAAAGCTTGACTGACGTACCTGCCGATAAAAAATTAATTACCCACGACATCGACAAGCTCATAAAAAACTGCGATTTAATAGTCGAATGCTCGGGAGATGTAGTTCACGGAACGGAGCTGGTCGAAAAGGTATTAAAAGCGGGGCTACCTGTTGTAACCATGAACTCGGAACTGCAAATCACGTCGGGGACAATACTGCGCAAAATGGGCACATTCATAGAGGCTGAAGGTGACCAGCCGGGGACGCTCGCTGCCCTGGATTACGAAGTAAGAAGCATGGGATTTAAACCAATCGTTTACGGCAACATTAAAAGGTTCCTAAACCTCAGTCCCACAAAAGAGGAGATGGAATATTGGTCCAACAGGCAGGGGATTAGTATGGATCAGGTTACGGCCTTCACAGATGGTAGTAAGGTACAGATCGAACAAGTATTGGTAGCAAACGGGCTCGGGGCGACAATTGCAAACAGGGGACTACTCGGCATTCCCTGTAAAGACCTGGAAGACGGAGCCCAAAGGCTAGGAGAAGTAGCCGACGAAATTAAAAAACCAATAAGCGATTATGTTCTTTCTGCCACAGCCCCTGCAGGTGTATTCATTGTAGCCAAACACGACAAGGAACAAAAACCTTACCTTGAATATCTCAAACTCGGCCCGGGACCCAACTATGTTCTTTTAAAACCCTATCATCTTGTTCATTCGGAAATTCCAAAGACGATCATGAAAGTTTTAACAGGTGATAAAACCTACCAGTTTAACAATGGGGAAAATCCTGTTGCCCAGGTAGTCGCAGTTGCCAAAAGAAAAATCGAAGCAGGTGAGTTTATAAAAAGAGGCTTAGGAAGTTTCGATATCAGGGGAGAAGCCGTCAAAATTGAAAATTACCAAGATGCTGTACCAATTACCCTAGTTTACAACGCCCGTTTCGAAAAAACCGTCGAAGAAGGCCAAATTGTTAAATTCAGCGACGTTGAACTGCCGCAAACCAGGGCGCTGGAAATGTGGCAACAGATACTGGCAACAGTCGTAAAAAAAGACGCTCAAGAATTACCCAAAGTGCCCAGCGCAAAACAATTGCCATTTTCCGTGAACAACTTGATGCGCCAGTCCGTAGGTCAAATTAAATCATTGCTGAGTTGGAAAGTCACAAGTACTGCCAAAAACTAATATGAAAGTCTGTTTTTTTGGAACATACGACAAGAACTATACTGCAAACAAAATTGTCTACCAGGGTTTGTTGGAGAATCATGTAGACGTATTGGAAGTGAACAGTGAAGTAAAGCTAACCGCTTTAATTAAGAAAGAGGATCTTAACGTACTTTCTTTATTGGGAAGAATCTTTAAGAAATACAGGATTTTTGCCCAGATAGTTAAAAACTGGGACAAATTAAAAAGTGCAGACGCTATTTACGTTGCATACCCTGGCCATTTTGACGTTCTCTTGGCTTATCCAATCGCAAAAATCTTAAGAAAAAAACTAGTTTTTAATCCTGTTATCAGTTTTTATAGCGGTTTTGCGGATGAGCAGGGGATTCTCGATAAAAAATCGTATTTTGGAAAGCTAGTCAAATTTACTGAATCGATGATCTACAAAATGGTTGATTTACTTCTGCCAGATACTCCATATCAAATGGAATATTTTAAGAAAACTTTTAATATACCTAGTAAAAAAATAAAAGTCTTTCCTATTGGAGCAGACGACAAGCTCTACAAATATACACCTTACAAAAACACAGGTAAGAAAGTAAATGTTGTTTATTACGGTCTTTACAGTCCAGTTCATGGGGTTGAACACATTATTGGTGCTGCCAATATGCTAAAAAATGACCGAGATATTAAGTTTACATTTGTTGGTCAAGGGAACACTTTTCAAGAAAATTACGATTGCGCAAAAAAATTGGGATTAAAAAATGTCCAGTTTTTTCATGACATACCGGTAGAAAAACATCCAGAAATTATCGAAAAAGCAGATATTTTTCTTGGATTCCTGCAAAAGCATCCTAGCGTAGAAAGGATTATTCCAAATAAGGTTTATCAGGGGTTATCGTTGGGTAAAGTCGTAATTACGGCCGACAGCCCAGTAATAAGGTCTGTTTTTACCAACAGAGTGAATATGTACTTTTGCAAACCCGCAAGTGCACGGGATTTATCAAGAGCGATTCTCGACTTGAAGAAAAATCCTCGATTAAGAGTAGCTATCGCCCAAAATGGCCACAAGATATTTTTAGAAAAATTTACGCCAAGAGCCATCGGCAAAACACTTATCGGATATATAAAGGAGATTCTATGAACTCAATTACTATTTCAACTGTAAGAAAAGATTTACAAACTATAAGTAGTAGCCCCTCTTGGACTGTAAGTTGGATTATTGATAAAATTTATCATTTTTTTGATTCAATAGCACGCTTGAGAGCAATTTTTTGGGGTTTGTTTCTGAAATCAATTGGTGAAAATGTTGTTATCCAACGAGGATGTGTTTTTGGACAACCCCAAGAAATTGAAATTGGTAGTAATGTGTTTATAAATAAAAATGTCATGTTTCTAAATTCAAAGGAAACAAGTGTTAAGCTAGGAGACTTTGTAATGGTCGGTCCAAATTCTGTATTTATCACTGACAGCATAGATTACCGGGATTGGACAATACCAATGTTCCACAGTTCGAAATTCCAGAAACCTATCGAGGTAGGGGACGATGTTTGGATTGGTGCGAATGCAACAATTCTGCCAGGTGTAACAATCGGCCAAGGATCAATCGTCGCGGCAGGAGCCGTTGTTACAAAAAATATCCCTCCATATGCCATTGTAGCGGGCGTTCCAGCAAAAGTTATCAAATACCGATTTAGTAAATCAATAATCAACAAAGCGATTCGGCTAAAACATTATAAGGAATCCTAATTATGAACAAGAGTACAGTCACAATAGGAATACCTGCTTACAATGAAGAAAGAAATATTGCAGCTCTTTTAGAATCGATTTTTTCTCAAAAACAAACTTTTTACAAACTGGCATCTGTCTTAGTCGTCTGCGACGGTTGTAAGGACAAAACAGCAAGTATTGTTGAAGCGCTTGCTATAAAGTACAAGAAAATAAAACTTATTGTGAGAAAAGAGAGGTATGGTAAGTCAAACGCACTCAATATGATTTACAAAATAAACAGAAGCGATTTTCTTTTAACAATAGACGCCGATTTAGTGCTAGCAAAAAATGACACAATTGATCAAATGGTCAAAACAATTGTTCATGACGAGAGACTAAAGGCTGTTGGGGCACGGCATATTCCAGTTAAGCCCACCACCTTAATGGGTAAATTTGCATATGTATCATACTTAAGTTTTGAAGATGCTCTCCTCAACTTAAATGACGGTAATAATTTCTACGGCATGATGGCCGCGAATCTAATCAGGAAAAATCTTACAAAATCGTTCAAATATCCAAAAGGAACCATCTCAGACCAAAATTACCTCTACGCTATGGCTGCAAAAAATAATAGGGCAGGTTTTAAGCTAGCCAAAAACGCATTTGTTCTTTTTACTCCAGTAAGCACGTTTATGGATTGGCGGATTCTTAGTGTACGGTCTGTAATTGGAGACAAAGAAGACGTAGTTAAATATTTCGGAGAGCAAGTTCTTGAATATTACACTATGCCAAAAATGCTTCTTATAAAATCCCTCGTCAAATGGTTTCTCAAAAGTCCAATTTATACTCTCGGGTCTATTTTAATGAATTGGTACGTCAGATTATTTCCGTATTACAAAGTCACTCCTAAAGATGGTAAGTGGGAACTTGCGGCTTCTTCAAAAGAATTAATTAAAGTCACCTAATATATTATGAAAACAAATAAACAAAATTTTAATTTAACAAGATTATTAACAAACAGTCTTATTGGAAGGATTTTAAACTTCTTCTATAAAAATACACATAGTAAACTTCCTGCAATAGTAGGTGACTATTGTTTTGTTTCAAATTTCGAAAAAATCGGATCAAAAAAAGATTTTGTATTGGGAATTTACAAAAATTCAAAAGGCCAAAAAGCTTTTGCCAAGATGTGGACCGCCAATTATAAGGATTTCAGCTACTACTCTCTTAAAAATGAAATCCAGGTAACCAAAATTTTAAATTCGGTAATAAGAAAAACTCGAAAAATTTTACCTGAAGGATTAAAAAGAATGAACATGCCCAAATTGATTTCTTCCCAAGAAAAAAGAAATTATTTAATAATGCTTACAGAATACATTCAGGGGCAAGAAGCTATGGTTCTAACCAATGAAAAAAAAATTGATGTTTATTTTAAAACTATGGAATTCGTTCAATTTTTGGGAACAAAATTAACTTCAAAACAAAAAAGTTTTATTTCCAAAAGAACTCCATTCAATTTTGCATTGCTCTATCCAATGCTTGTTGCCAAAGCTGTTATCAGTCACCCAAGAGCTTCACTGTATATATTAATGGGAATACCTACATTCTTACGATGTTTGCCGGCTCTTTTTAAGGAGAAAAAATTGGTCTTAAATCACAGAGATCTTCATTTCAAAAATATTTTAATAACTAAAAATAGTGATTTCGTTATAGACCTACAACTTTGCGTGTTAACTCATCCAATCCACGATTTTACAACCACTCTAAGATATCGGTGGAAGGAAGACGATTTTTATCTGAAGTTGTTAAAAGAAATAATCAGAAGACATCAAGGAAGCGAGTATTTTGAAAGTTTATTTAAAGGACTAAGTATCAATTCTGCTACCCACGGACTTACAGATAAAAGTTTTCCCAAACGAAAAATAGATTTTCACATCGATTATTTAAAATATGCAATTAATTTTAAACTATAAAACGAGGCAATAGTAACAGGATCACATTATGAAAAATAAATTAACACTTACCATAGGAATACCGGCGTATAACGAGGAAGCAAATATAAGCACTCTTATCAATAGCATTAAAGAACAAAAACTTGTGACTGCATTGCTTAGAGAAGTTATTGTATATTCCGATGCAAGCTCTGACGGAACGATTGATGTTGTTACACGTATGAAAATGAAATCCCTTCGAGTGGTGTCTGGCAAAAAAAGGATGGGGAAATCGTACGCGATGAATCAGATTATAAAACATACAACATCGGACATTCTTATACTGCTAGATGGAGATATTCTCATTCGTGATAACCAAATGGTTGAAAAGCTTATTGAACCGATACGAGTACGGCACGCTGATCTTACCTCAGCACGCGTAAAGGAATTTTGGACAAATACCAAATTTGAAGAAATTCTTAAAATTAGCATGCTGCTTAAAAAAGACATTTTCGAATCATACAACGAAGGAAACAATATTTATACTTGCCATGGAAGAGCAAGGGGTTTTTCTAAAAAACTGTATAAATCTATTAGCTTTAACAAAAATATTGTAGCGGAAGACGCATACGCGTATCTTTACACTGTCTACAATAAATTTACCTATATATTTGCAAAGAATGCCAATATCCATTACCGGCTACCCGGCACTTTTAAGGATCATCAAAAACAGAGCGTACGATTTATTCAGTCTTATAAACAACTTGCTAGGGAGTTTGGGAAGAGTTTTATCGCGCAAGAAACAAAATTACCCAAAAGCGTAGCTCTACCTTTTGTCTTTCGTTATTTCCTAAAGTATCCACTAACACTTTTTTTGTATATATCCATTCTTATTTATATGAGAGTCAGGTCATTATTTGTTAATGAGATGACGATTAAGTGGCAAGTTTCTGAAAGCACAAAAGGCGTTTTTGCAAAATAATATGAATACCACAGATCAATTTGGGAGTTCAGTCATGAAAACCAGTAAAAAGAGAACCTCGAGGATTAAAAAAACCATACATGTTATTGCAGAATACTTTTATCCAGTTACGTCTGGCATGGAAGTCAACATGTTAGAAACTTACAAAAATTTAGTTCAAAATGGTTGGGATGTAATAGTACATACTACTAATAGCACTCACATAGAAAAGGGTGTGCTCCGCACATTTGAGAGGATTAACGGGATCAAGATAAATAGATACGGAAGTAAAACTTATCGATACTTACCGTTTATTTTCAAAATAAAGTTAAATCGAGGAGATACAATAGCTTTGCATGGAAACGATATTTTCCCTTTCTTTTACTTTTATTTCTTCGCAATAGTGTCGAAGCTATTTGGAAAGAAACACTTTTATTTATTTTTTACACCGCACGGACTTTATGATCAAGTTACTGGAAATGAGGCAAGTTTAAAAGTAAAGGCCAAAAAATTAATTGATTTTAAATTCGGCTCATTTCTAATAAATAAAGCAGTTAATGGAGTTAGAGCAGTATCTGAATGGGAGAGAAACGTTTTAATTGAAGCAGGGATAAACTCAACGAAAACAAAGGCAATTACGAATGGAATAGAAGATGAAGCATTTGCTGACCTTCAAAAGTTAGCGAGTAAAGAGGTTAAGGGGAAAATTAAAAGAATTGGTAAGTATATTATTCAAATAGGACGGATCCAAACATATAAGAATTACGAAGTTGTAATCAGATCTTTGAAATTACTACCTGAAGACGTTAATTTTTTAGTAGTTGGACTTGATTACAGCAAAAGCTATAGAGAAAAATTGGATGATTTGATTACAGATTTAAAGCTGGAATCGAGAGTACACATCATTAGCAATTTGAACAAAGTGGATAAATACTATGCTATTAATAAAAGCCAATTAATGGTGCACATGTCCAAATTAGAAGGATTTTGTAATGCGGTACACGAAGGTATTAGTCAAGGATTAGTCTGTATAGTCTCAAACACCACCGCACTACCTTATTTAATAAAGGATGGGGTTAATGGATATTGTTTGGCGCCAAATGATTTCAAAGCAGTAGCTGAAAAAATTAAATTCGTCCTAAAAAATAAAAATTCAACCAAAATTTTGGAGATGGAAAAAAGAAATAAAGATTTTGCAGCTGGTCATTCATGGCAAAATGTTGCCCAGGAAGTGGAAGATTTTTATAGCGAAAGAATGGCAACAGCCTTTAATCAATAGAATGAAACAAAAATATCCAACTGTAACTGTTGCTATCAGTGCATATAACGAAGAGAAAAATATTCTCAGATTTCTAAAATCTATCATTCTTCAAAAAGAAATCGGTTTCAAAATAAAAGAAATCTGGGTTCATTCTGATGGCTCTACAGACAAAACCGTTGCATTAGCGAGAAGTATAAAGTCTAAAAAAATTAAGGTTTGGGACCATAAAAAAAGGACTGGAAAGTCAACGTGGCTGAACAAAATATATAAAGATCTCAAAACAGACATCTTGGTTCAATCAGACGCAGATGTAGTATTTGCTCACAATCTTGTAGTGCATGATCTTATTAAACCCTTGATAAAAAATCCGAAAGTTGGAATGTGCGGAGGGAATCCAATGCCCGTCGAAGGAAAAACTTATTGGGAAAAAGTAGTTAGGGTAGCTTTTGAGCCCTATCAGGAGTTTCGTTCTTCGGTTAGGGGTGGAAATAATGCTTTTTCTGCAATAGGTCAACTTTTAGCTTATCGAAAAAGTCTTGTAAAAAAGATTATCGTGCCAGAAGACATGATAACAAATGATATTTTTACCTATTTTTATTGTCTTCAACTTGGATGGGAATATAGATACGTAAAATCAGCAATTGTTCTATTCCAGTCTCCGCAAAGATTAAGAGATTTACTTCGACAAAACACACGTTTTCATGCCGGCTACAATAGAATGTTCAATTACTTTCCAGCAGAATTGGTAAAAGAAGAATTTAAAATTCCTAAATTAATTTATATTTATTCACTGTTTAAACAATTTGTTAAACACCCTATTTTTTCCGGAACCTATTACTTGATCAATATCTACTGTCTGATTAAAGCTTCCAGAATGGGAGATAAGTTAACGGCAAGATGGCCAATTGCATTAACGACCAAAAAACTGAGGTTTAATCAAATATGAAAAATAAAATAATAGTTATTGTTTTTTTTATACTAACAGTAGTTCTGCTTGGACTAGTTGTTAAAGGCCAATCAGGTAACCCAATATATTTTCAAAATGAAAAGGATACTAGAGTAGGCGGTCCTTTTGAATCTTCAAACAACACATCCAGATTTGCTTTAGTTGAAGCAATAGTAGAAGAAAAAACATTTTTCTTCAACGAAAAAAGGGCGCGATTTTCGTCACCGGACCTTGTTCTTTACAACGATAAGTTCTTTTCTATTTTTACACCTGGAGTATCTTTTGTGGGTATTCCTTTTTATATCTTCGGAAAATCAATCGGAGCCCCTCAGTTATCAACTTACCTTGTAAATGTAATTGCAGCTCTTGTTAATGTCTTTTTAATATATAAAATTTCAAAAAAATTAGGCGCGGGAACTTTTACAGCATTACTTTCGGGCGTAATCTTCTTGTTCGCTACAAATGCACTTTCGTATGCTTTTACTTTTACTCAACATCATCTAAGCACGCTTGCAATACTAGCAGGAACTCTTGCTGTTATTGGAAAAAGCACCTTTGTTAAAAACGTAGCTGTTGGTATTGCATTCGGCGTAGCAATTTTAATGGACATACCGAACTTATTTTTGTTTTTGCCAATCATAATTTACGCTCTGGTAAAAAACATTGGGTTTGGTCAAATCAAAGAAAAGGTTAGCTTTAGTTTTAATTTAAAAATATTTGGACTTATAGCCGGGCTCATCCCTTTCCTTTTTGTCTTCGCTTTGTACAATTACCAATTAACCGGGTCGTACACAAAAATTGGACAGCTTATTGGAAGGACAAGTTACCCGCCAAAAGAGGTTGCAGAACAAAAACCTAATAGTTCACAATACACTTCGAGCGATTTGAAATTGTTTGATACACCATTTAATCCAAGGAGAGAACTAAACGGTTTTTATATCCTGTTAATAAGTAACGAAAGAGGAATTTTTTATTATAGTCCAGTATTAATTCTGGGCTTGGTTGGTCTTTTAGTTTCAATAAATTCTAAAAAGAGGAAAAGGCAAGAAGTAGTTATTTTAGTCTCATCAATTTCATTAACTAACATACTACTTTATTCAATGTTCGGAGATCCTTGGGGAGGTTGGTCATATGGTCCAAGGTATCTGATCCCAACAGCAGCAATTCTATCTTTGGGAATAGGCCCCGCTTTTCATAAATTCAAAAAAAAGCTGCCAATAATCATTCTGGCCTTTTTCATTATTGCCTATAGTGTGTCGGTAAATGCTCTGGGGGCATTGACTACCGCTGCCGTACCACCAAAAGGAGAAGCCCAGAATCTTGCATCACCAATTCCGTACACTTTTCAATATAATTTACAACTTCTAGAGAAAAATTTTTCAAGTTCCTTAGTTTACAATCTCTACTTTTTTAACTTAATTTCCGCCAAGTACTATCTTATTTATTACATTGCTGTAGTTTCGTTATTAATTTTTATGCTTGGAGTTGGATCTTATAAAGAAAAGGAGGAAAAAATCGATGAAAATTAGTTTTGGAATAAGCAAAGATAGAATAGAAGGTTTGAAAAAGTATATTGAGAGAAATCTTATCTTGTTTGTAGCATTATTTTTGATATGCCTATCTTTATATAGTTTTAATGTTTTTTATTCCAACGGCTTAGGCCTCGCTTATAACGATGCTCGTTCCCATTTAAATATCGGCAGGCGTGTTGTGGAAGGTTTAAAACCCGGGCTTGCCCAGCTTGGTTCCGTTTGGTTGCCGCTTCCGCACGCTTTAATGATCCCCACTATTTGGAACAATTTTATGTGGCATTCGGGCCTTTCCGGAGCATTGATCTCTATGGCTTCTTTTGTGGGAACGGGCATTATAATTTACAAGTTTTTGGAAAAACTGGGTGTTGAGATTTTGGCAAGGCTTTTTGGGGTTTTGGTTTTTGTCGCCAACGTCAACATTTTGTATTTGCAGTCCACTGCTATGACCGAGCTTTTGCTGATTTTCACGATGACGGCGGCAGTTTACGAACTTTTGCTTTGGCACAAAGAAGACAAAGTTACAAGCTTAATAAAGGCCGCCTTTTGGATGATGATGGCGAGTCTTATCCGCTACGACGGCTGGTTTCTTTTGGCGTTTGGGTCGGCGCTGATCATTTTAAATGCTTTTAAAAAACACGGAGCAAAAGCGGCGGAAGGTATGTTTATTCTCTTTGCAACCCTGGCAGGTCTGGGGATCGGCTTATGGCTTCTCTGGAACCTTTTGATTTTTGGTGATCCCTTATATTTTGCTTTTGGACCCTATTCTGCCCGCGCCCAACAGTTACAGCTTGAACAGGCAGGAGTTCTGGCAACCAAAGGCAATATCCTGCTTTCTGCCAAAGTCTATCTTTATGCGCTTATTTACAACAGCGGCGCATTTACGGCAATTTTGGGGGTTTTGGGGATGGCCGCCTTCTGGCTTAACAAAAAGGTTGAAACAAGCATGAAGATAGCAAGCACCGCACTTTTGGCGCCTTTTGCCTTCAACATCCTTGCTTTATATTTGGGCCATTCGGTTCTTTTTATCCAGGGCATTTCCGGTGAAACCTGGTTTAACGTGCGCTACGGTGTGATGATGCTTCCGACTTTTGCTATCTTTACGGGATATCTTGTCCATAAGCTTACTTCCCTAAGGGCAACAATCATTGGCCTGTTTCTTTTTGTAACTTTCTTTGCCTTTGCCAACGTTGATGCCGTCACCATAGATGATGCCAGGGTTGGTTCCAGCCAGAAAAATGTCACTGAGGTTAGCGGTTGGCTCAGACAAAACGCAAAAGACGAAAAAGGCTTTGTTTTGATTTCGGCGGCTTCACATGACGCTATAATTTTTTCATCCGGTTTGCCTATGGGCAAATTTATCCATGAAGGAACAGGTCTTTATTGGGAAAACGCGACCACAAGCCCGGATCGCTGGGCCCGCTGGATTGTTATGCGAACAAACGATCTCAATGATTCGACATTTAAACTGGTTAAACAATCCGGCCAGCTGGAAAAATACGATCTGGTCAACTCATATCCGTTTGCCGACATTTACCAGCTAAAAAGTGAATATCTTGCAAATCTAAATACTGAACCGGTTTTAGGTAAACAAAAATGAAGAAACAGACAATTTACCAACGTCTTGACAGAATACCTATCGTACTGTATAGTGTACGTTACATGATACAAATAGTAAACATCTCTGACGCCCGGAATAACTTCGCTAAACTGGTTAGGAAAATTAAAGAGACCAAAAAACCTGTGGTAATCGTTCAAGACAGTATTCCTTCAGCGGTTATTTATCCTTACGAAGAAGCCTTAAAAAACGATGAGCAAAAAGAACAATTGTTCCAGCTAAAATTTAAAGAAGTTTTCGCAGAAGGGGAAAAGGCATTTAAAAAATATCTTAAGAAAAAAGCCGTAAAAACTCCCCGGACCGAACAAGACGCGTATTCCGTTATAAAAAATGCCTAAAGTTGTCGTGGATACTAACGTATTACTTTCGGGCATCCTTTTTGGCGGTAACCCCAGGAAAATAATCACGGCTTGGCTCGGCAAACAATACGTTTTGTGTATCTCCCCCGAACTAAAAGCCGAAATTATTGACAAATTACGTTCAAAATTCGACTTGCCGCTAACGACTGTAGAAATTATCGAAGACGCGTTGGATTTATATAGTGAAAAATATATTCCCGGGAAAAAGGTTAATCTTTGCCGCGACCCCAATGATAATTTTTTGCTTGAACTAGCACTTGAATCCCGCGCAGACTATCTGGTAAGCGGTGATAAGCTGGTGCTTGAGCTGAAACAATACAAATCCACAAAGATCATTACACCAAAAGAATTCCTGCGTATTCTGCAGTGACACCGAACCGGTATTAGGTAAACAAAAATGAAAAAAATAATACTTGCGATTACTATTGTTGTTCTTATAATTTTTGTCCTAACAAAGACACAAGGCCAAAAACTTGAACTTTGGCAAACCAACCAAGAAACCCCGGAACTTCCCAAAAGGACATGGGAAATAAAATCCATAGACACCATGAAGTATTCCCGTGACGCGGCAGGGGCGAAGCTAAACGATCCGACTTTCGATCAAACCATCGAGATTCAGATTAAAAACATTGCCGATCTTGGCGCCACCCACGTGGCTTTAGGTACTCCTTATGATGAGAAATTCATACCTTATTTAAGCCGCTGGGTTGCTGCTGCCAGAAGAAACAATCTTAAGGTCTGGTTTAGGGGGAATTTTTCCGGCTGGGAAGGCTGGTTTGGTTACGAGAAGGGTTTGACCCGGGAGGGGCATTTAGAGCAGATGCGCGAGTTCATTAACAAAAACGGCACTCTTTTTGAAAACGGCGACCTTTTTACGCCCTGTCCGGAATGCGAAAACGGGGGGACAGGTGACCCAAGACGCACGGGTGACGTTGAAGGCTTTCGTAAGTTTGCAGTAGAGGAATTTCAGGCGGCCAATGCCGAGTTTAGAAAAATCGGCAAGAATGTCAGGACTGTCGGTTCTGCCAATTACGACGTTGCCAGCCTTGTTTTTGACGAGCAGACTGCCAACGCTGTTGGAGACATTGTTGTTATCGACCATTATGTCAAAGAGCCTCAAAAGTTGGCAGGAAACATAAGGACTTTAAGCCAAAAGGCACAAGCCAAAATT
Source organism: Candidatus Curtissbacteria bacterium RIFCSPLOWO2_12_FULL_41_16 (assembly GCA_001776545.1). Lineage (GTDB taxonomy): Bacteria > Patescibacteriota > Microgenomatia > Curtissbacterales > GWA2-41-24 > WO2-42-50. Next base: position 15,157 of record MFBZ01000023.1, read on the forward strand.
ATGCTTGGCGAATTTGGCGCCCCAATTCCCGATATTCATGGCAAAATAAGCGAAGAAGAGCAAGCCCGGTGGATAGACGAAGCACTAAATCTAGTAAAAAGCCAGGAAGAAGTCATCGGTATCAACTATTGGGTTTCTCACGGAGGATCAACTGCTATTTTCGGAAACGACCACAGCAAAAAGCTCGCCGCCGAGATTGTCAAAAAATATTATACCCTCCGAGCACTACCAAACCCATAACTCCCAAAATCAAGAAATTTCAAGCAAGAGTACATAAACTTGACAATCTTATAATAATTATTATATACTTCTTGCCTATGTTAGGTAGTTTAATATCGAAAACTACCTGCCTAATGTTTTCAATCCCATTATCTATTGCCCTGTTTTTGTCACGGCCGGTTTATGCCCAAGAACAGTCATCGGCTGTTCCGCCACAAGCAACTTGCATCACTCCGCAAGGGGAAAAGATTGCCAGCTACCAAAATGGTACCCATGGCATTGTTGGAGACTCCAACAATTTTGTAGGCAGGGATGATGTCTATAGCTTGGGCGAAGCGGGTGCCCTCCAGTGTTTTTGCGCAACCGACGGTAGCGGTGTGGAAACAATCTGGTGGAGTAGCTTTCCACAAGACAGAGTCGATGAACTTACAGCTTCAGGCTGGATTTTTGTTCCCAATGGCTCACTTTGGGGACTTGCGGCAAAGCCATACTTGGCCAAAAATACCCGCTATCTTTGTTCTAGTGATATTACTGGTGGTGTGGGTGGTTCCTCGACAACAAATCAATCAGGTCAAATACTGGGTGCAAGTACTCTTGCTGCTACCGGCGGTAAAGGAGTACTTTTAACCTTAATGTTTGGAAGCTTTTCCTTGTTAATGTTCGGCCTTCTTCTCAAATTCCGTTTTACCAAAAATTAACTGTTTCCATGAAAACCAATTTCCTGGCCACTTTTATGATTGTCGTAGGCGCTTCCATTTTAGTCGCAACTTCTCTGGTCTATCTTTATAAAAATTTTCGATCCCCACAAGTTCTAACCGAAAGTGATTATTCCGACCCAAATTCCACATCGCCTGTCAAAATCGTTATTAACGATGTTGGTATTAATGTTCCGGTAAAAGTTGCCCGGAATTATCAATTTTCAGATAATGAGGCAATTTTTATAAGATCAACCCAGAATATCGGAACTGGTAACAGTGTCATTTACGCCCATAATTGGGACGGACTCTTCGGCAGGTTACAAAAAGTAAAAATTGGCGATAACATAGCAGTTCATTTGGCAAACGGCAAAAAAGTTAACTACCAAATAAGTCAGATTCATACTGTACCCGCAGAAACCGTCAATATTTTAAAAGCAACACCCGATTCCCGCCTGACTTTATTTACATGTACAGGCTTTTTCGATAAGGACAGGTTAGTAGTTGTTGCCAGAGAGATTTAGTTTAGGACTTAGCAAAATTAAAATCTCAGGAAACTCACGACAAGGGGACTGACATGCACATTAGTGTCCCGGCTGTTAAAGTCGAAAAGCTAACCGGTAAGTTTCAGGCCGAATCATCATCAACGATTCAAAAAAGAGTTCAGACTGCCCGGGACCGACAACTTAAAAGATTCAAAGGGCAAAAAATTACATCTAATGCGGGGATGAACAATAAACAACTCAAAGCCTTTTGTAACCTTGACGAGCAATCAATATTACTCCTAAAGCAAGCAATATCAAAACTAAATTTGTCAG
>MFBZ01000024.1 GCA_001776545.1 Candidatus Curtissbacteria bacterium RIFCSPLOWO2_12_FULL_41_16
GATATTGCAGTTAAAGCCGCCCACAAACTCGGAGTAAGATTGACAATTGCCGGAGAAATCAGAGAAAGTGATCGGGAATTTTTAGACAAGGAGTTTTTTCCTTATGTTGACGGCGAACGAATAAAGTTTATTGGCGAGGTCGGGCACGAAGAAAAAAACCGTTTATTTTCCGAGGCTGACGGCGTTCTTTTCCCATCTCGTTGGAATGAGGCTTTTGGGCTGGTAATGGTTGAGGCTATGGCTTGCGGAACGCCGGTTATTGCCTACCGAAGAGGATCGGTCCCCGAAATAGTAGCGGACAAAACGACGGGTTTTGTAGTTGACAATTTTGAAGAATTTAAAAAGAGAATCAATTTAATAGATACAATTTCACGCAAAAAATGCCGCCAAGAGGCAATTGAAAGATTTGATCTAAGTTTGATGACCCAAAATTATGTAGAATTGTATAAAGATATTATAATGAAAAATTGAATGAACAAAAGAATAGCCGAGGTTATTCCTCTCATCAATACAATTCCACCCAAAAAGTATGGCGGCATTGAAGTGATAGCCCAAGAGTTATCATTAGGTTTTGCCAAGAAGGGGTACAAAATCGGCGTTTTTTGTGCTAAGGGATCACAATTGAAAGAACCGAACATTGATCTGGTAGAAAGTTCACCATATCCTTCTATTGAAGATCTTTCTCAAAACAGAAAATTTGAGATCAACGAATTTTTAAAGGTATTATCCAATCAATCAAATTTTGATTTATTTCATTTTCATTACGAACCTATTGTTTTAAATTGCACAATAGATAGTATTGAATTTAATTTTTTGAATTTTATCAAAAAACCCATTTTAATTACATTTCACAATACGACTCATATTGGCAAACATATAGATTTTTATAAAGTGCACAAAAATTTATGGCAGTACAATTATGTTTTTATCAGTGAAAACCAAAGAGCACCTTTAAAGTTTTTCCCAAATTCTTCGGTTATTTATAACGGCATTGACATTAAAAGATTTACTTTTAAAAATGGGCAAGGTGAGTATTTACTTTTTTTGGGTAGGATCACGGATTTTAAGGGAATCTTGGAAGCTATTCAAATTGCAAAGCTTGCTAACAAAAAACTAGTAATTGCAGCAAAAGTTGATCCTACAGACGAAGATTTTTATAACCTGAAAGTTAAACTACTTATAGACGGAGTAAAAATTGTTTATGTGGGGGAAGTTGATTTTAATCAAAAAATAGAATATCTAAAAAATGCCCTTTGTCTTCTTTTTCCAATTAAGTGGGAAGAGCCTTTTGGATTGGTTCTAGTAGAGTCTATGGCTTGCGGAACACCGGTTGTTGCTTTTGATCGGGGATCGGTGAGCGAAATTGTTGAAAATGGCGTGACAGGTTTTGTGGTAACCAATGTTGATCAGGCTGCAAGGGCAATTAGTAAAATTGGCCAGATTGATAGAGCAAAGTGCCGAGAGAGAGTGGAGAAACATTTTTCGCAAGAGAGAATGCTAAATGCCTATGGGCAACTTTATAAAAAATTATTAGCTTGATTACTTCATCAACAAGGCTTTCATTTTTCATATTCTCTTTGAAAAAGTTGAAAAACTAATGCGTGAAGAGAAAGAAAACGCACGATAGAGGGGTTGACATGCATATTTCTGTCCCGGCTGTTAAAGTCGAAAAATTAACCAGTCAGTTTAAATCAGATCCATCCGCAACAATCCAAAAACGGGTCCAAAAAGCCAGAGACGTTCAGCTTAAAAGATTTAAAGGGCAAAAAATTACATCTAATGCGGAGATGAACAATAAACAACTCAAAGCCTTTTGTAACCTTGACGAGCAATCAATATTACTCCTAAAGCAAGCAATATCAAAACTAAATTTGTCAGCTAGAGCATTTCATAGAGTGATTAAAATAGCCCGAACAATTGCAGATCTTGAGGGTTCACCTAAAATCAAATCCAATCATGTTGCAGAATCACTTCAGTATAGGCCTACAGATATTTAAAGTGATTCAAGACCATGAGCGAAGTCGAATGGTTGCAGAAGCGTTACAATATATACCGCAGGTATTTAACAATTATTCTAGCGCCAAGAGGCTCAGGAAAGTTTTATCCTGTTACTGCCAAAGATTCGGATAATAAAGAAAGAAAACAGTTAAAGAAAACAGTTAAAGAAAAAATGAAGAAAAAAACACAAACGGTACCTGAATTCAAATCAATCGAAGAGGAAGCTAATTTTTGGGATACACATTCGTCTGAAGACTTTCCAGATTATTGGGAACCTGCACCAGAAGTTAAATTTTCCAAAAATCTGAAGTCCATTTACCAAAAAGTTATTCCTATTAGACTTTGATGAACAGACCAAAAAGGCAATTGAAAAAGTTGCCAGAGAAAAAGGGATCGGAATTTCTACCACCGCAAGAATGCTCATCCGCGAACGGCTCCTCGAGCTGAAAGCTATTTAAAAAAGCTCAAAAAAGATTTCTGCAATCTATAATTAACAACATCTTTGTTCAAAACAACGAAATAAAGATCAATCATTGGTTAGATGATGATTCCCACATTATTATTCACTTGCTAAGCAATTCATGGATGATATAATTGATCTGTTTCTAAATCCAACCTGCCCAAAAAATTTGTGCGCTTAACTTGCTATAGGATATTAATTATGGTATTATAAAGCCTCGAAAAAAATAACGTAGATCTTCTGCCCAAACTGCCCAAAGTTTGGGACTCTTTTTAAAAGTTTCCATAAATCTAAAAATTGATCATGGTAAGCATAATCGTGCCGACCTTTAACGAGGAGAAGAACATCGAAAATCTTCTCGCGTTAATTGGCCACTCCTTTAGCAAAAATAACCAAAACTATGAGGTTATCGTCATTGACGATCATTCTTCCGATGGCACGTGGGAACTGCTCCAACAACTCGCAAGCTTATACCCATTGAAGTTTTTCAGAAAAATCGGTCGAAAAGGCAAAGCACTCTCTCTCTATGAAGGTTTTTCTAAGAGCTGTGGTGACACACTTGTCATGTGTGATGCCGATCTGCAGTATCCGCCCGAGGCTATTGCCGAAATGGTCAAAGCACTCGATGATTCCGATCTGGTTGTTGCCAACCGTAAAAACTATTACGATTCTAACTTGCGCAAATTTCTTAGCCGTACTTTCCGTTTTGCATTTGGCAAATTTCTCTTCGGAATAGACAGCGATATCCAATCCGGCCTCAAGGTTTTTAAGCGTCGTGTTTGGGAAACTGTTAAATTTGTGCCCAGGAGTGCCTGGACTTTTGACCTGGAGTTTTTGCATAGAGCCCGGGAGGCCGGTTTTACCGGAAAAAGTTTTGATATCGACTTTAACCCTCGTGTGAACGGCCATTCCAAGATCAATACACTCAAAACCGCTTTAGAGATCGGTTTTAATGCGCTGACTCTCAAAACAAAAAAGATACATCCTCAGCCAATTCCGCCACATAGTCCCGCGACTTCCATGCAGGGAGCCGGAATCGGATTTAAGAGGCGTCAATACATAACTCATACCACATTGCCACATCACGAAAGTGCCCTTAAGGGGTTTGTCGTTTGGCAAAAAGCAAGCGTTACCCTGATAGTTGCGGGCTTGGCGGCTCTATTCTACTTTTGGCCGCTTAATACGGCTATCGGTTTGGTTGCTGTACTAAGTGTTGTTTACTTTATCGACTTTATTTTTAATCTTTTTTTAATTATAAAGAGCCTGCATAAACCGCCGGAAATTGTAATAAGCGAAGAAGAAATAGACGGTCTTCAACAGCAAGATCTGCCAACCTATACCGTTCTTTGCCCGCTTTACAAAGAAGCACAGGTTTTGCCTCACTTTCTCGATGCTATCGAAAAGCTTGATTGGCCGAAAAACAAGCTCGACGTCATTCTGCTTTTGGAGGAAGACGATCACCAAACCCAGGAAGCAGTTCAGAAACTATCACTGCCTTCATGTGTTAGGGCAAACGTCGTTCCACATTCGGTACCTAAAACAAAACCTAAAGCTTGCAACTATGGATTATCGCTTGCCAAAGGACAATATCTCGTAATTTATGATGCAGAAGATGTTCCCGAAGCGGATCAACTTAAAAAAGCACATCTGGCTTTTCAAAAGACAAATCCAAATGTAATTTGTCTACAGGCTAAGCTCAATTATTACAATCCTCATCAGAACCTGATAACCCGTCTTTTTACTGCAGAATATTCACTTTGGTTTGATGTTGTCTTGACGGGACTGCAGTCAATCAAAACGACCATTCCGCTTGGCGGCACCAGCAACCATTTTAAAACGGAAAACCTAAGAAGGCTCCAAGGGTGGGATCCATTTAACGTCACCGAAGACGCCGATTTGGGCGTGCGTCTTTTCAAACACGGATATCAAACGGCAATTTTCAACTCCACAACATATGAGGAGGCAAACAGCCAGCCAATTAACTGGCTTCGCCAGCGCTCACGCTGGATTAAGGGTTACATGCAGACTTATCTGGTTCACATGCGAAACCCTTTCAAACTTATCAAGACCCACGGGGTACACGCCGTCATTTTTCAGTTCGTGGTCGGCGGCAAAATCGCTTCGCTTTTTATCAACCCGTTTCTTTGGGTAGCCACCATTTCCTATTTTGCCCTGTACCGTATTGTCGGACCGACAATCGAAGCCCTTTATCCTGCGCCCGTTTTTTACATAGCCGTCATATCGCTTGTCTTTGGCAATTTTCTCTATCTCTACTACTACATGATCGGTTGCGCGCAGAGGCAACACTGGTCTCTTATCAAATACGTTTTTTTGATCCCATTTTATTGGCTCTCTATTAGTTTTGCAGCTGTAATTGCCGCTTATCAACTAATCATCAAACCGCATTACTGGGAAAAGACCGTTCACGGATTTCACCATGCCAAGGTTGCCCAGGATCAGGCCAGGGCCGAAATCAAAGCCCAAAAGGCCCAAGATCGTGCAAGAAGGTTTGCCGATGCCTACGCTCTTGCCAGGTCAGGTATAGCCACGGGCGGCGCCTTAATAGCCGCATCAATTTTCGCCAATTTCACCAATTTCGCTTACAACGCTTATCTGG
>MFBZ01000025.1 GCA_001776545.1 Candidatus Curtissbacteria bacterium RIFCSPLOWO2_12_FULL_41_16
CTAAAACAGCAACAGGAATATCAAACCTACCTGCAAAGTTTTCAAGCTGAAAACATGCAAGTGCAATCAAGCTATCTTTAAATTTCCCTTGCTCCATGTTGATTTGCCGATGTCCGTTTAAACCGAACTCAATGTATCTGTCTGCTTGCCTTGCAAGCTCTTCTTTAACCTTTGTTTCAGTTTTTGGGAATCTGTCAAAATCAAGGCAATCAAGCTGAAGTGCAGCTCGCAACTCGCGATACTGCCTGTCCAAAAGATCAAAGTGCTTATCACCGAGTTCCATCCGGGCAAGCACTTCACGATAATGTCTTTCCATATCGGTTGCCATAATAATAGCGCGTAGTTTACATCGACTATAAGCCGCTTGTCAAATCATCCCAGCTCCACAACCTTTACCTTCTTGAAAATTTCTTTTGGTAGGGATTCGCGCTCGGCCGCCGTAATTATCGTCTGCTGTTTGCCGACTACCGATAAAACCGCTTCTCGATGTTCCCAATCGAGTTCCGAAAATATATCATCCAAAGCCAAAATTGGCCTCTGCCCTCTTTTGACTGTAAAATATTCAAGCTCGGCAAGCTTGAGAGCCAAAACGCTCATGCGCTGCTCTCCCCGCGAACCAAAAAATTCTAGATCTTTACCTTTTAGAAAAAACCTAAAATCATCCCGATGCGGCCCGGAAAGTGTCATGCCTGCAGCAATATCCCGTTCCCGATTTCTCAAAAGCTTTTCTTCCGAAAGTAAACTCTGCTTCAACTGCCAAGAAAAACCTGTCAGGGAAACATGAGACAAACCCGGTTTGTAAATACCCTTCAAACCGGGTTTGGAGGAGTCGGTGGAACCGGATTTGGCGTAATCAGCTAGAAACTCGAAAAATTCCTCCCTTTTTTGGGAAATGTACTTCCCATGCTCAAGTAACCGCACATCCCAAAAGGCAAGCTCACTCACCTTAGATTTCCCTTCAGCAATCCGTTGCAAGACTTTGTTACGTCTTGCGACAATCTTGTTATATGCCGAAACATTACGCCAATAATCTCTGTCAACAGAAGAGGGCAGGCTATCCAAATGGTGGCGCCTGACAGAAGGTGAACCATCCACCAGTTCCAAATCGAAAGGACCAAAGGCGATGATCGAAAAATACATGGTAAAATCGGCCAGTCTTTTTTTTATCGAATCAATAAGATACGCCTTTTTTAGATAAGTCTCATCAATTACCTGAAAATTGACAGTCAATCTCTTTTTCTCGCCGCCAACAACTTCTCCTTCAACTTTGGCTTCACTTTGCCCAAACTTTACTAAATCCAAATCAGTATCAACCGTGCGCAAGCGGCTGGCGGAAAGCAAACTCACAGCCTCCAAAATATTACTTTTGCCAGAACCGTTGGGACCGATTATCACAGTAAGGCTTGGGTCAAAGACTAGGTTTTTGTGGGCAAAATTGCGGAAGTTAATTAAGTTAAGGGAATCAATATACATCGTTACATTGTTAAATTGCTATATTGTTAAATTGAGAATCAAATCATCAATATAGCTAACAATGTAGCAATTTAGGTTAGCCTTTGGCAATTTGGGCAAAAGTGTGCACTTCGCCCATCCATTTTTTCCCTAACAATCGGCGTTTTGCATCGCTCACAGGGCCTTCCGGTCATATGGTAAGCTTTGGCAAATGAAAGGTACAAACCTTTTTCCCCGCCGCTATCGACAAATGCACTGGCAGAGGATCCGCCTTTCTCAATGGCAAGCTTTAAACTATCTTGAATCCCTTTATAAAGATTTCTAACCTCTAATTGCGAAAGGCTAACGGCTAATCTTGCCGGATGAATCTTGGCCCGCCAAAGCGCCTCATCGGAATAAATGTTGCCGATTCCGGATACAAAACCCTGATCCATCAAAAGTTTTTTAATTCGTGACTGACCTCTAACCTCTAGCCTCTTCTTAAACTCCTCGAAACTAATTTCCAGCGGATCCGGCCCAAGTTCTTTCCCTATCGCTCGTGTCACTTGTTGCCTGTCACTTGTCACGATTTTAACCCACCCGAACTTGCGAATATCATTAAAATATAAATGCCCTCCGTTGGTGAAACTAAAAATCACCCGAGTCGTTTTATTCGGCACCGGCAAATTAAGAGGCGGAATAGGATGACCTCCGGCGATTCGGGTTTTTTCGTCCTGATAAATAAGTTGGCCGGTTAATTTGAGGTGGATTAAAATTGGAAATTGGAAATTGGAAATTGGAAATTGGAAATTTATTAGGACCACCTTCCCTCGCCTCTCAACTCCCAAAACCTTAGCCCCTTTCAAATCCGCAATCGAATACTTTCCCTCCGGGCCAGAAGGCCCTCCAGGCCGGCGGCCCCAATCAAATTTCTTGGGCCAGTCGTACTCAATCGAATCGAGAACTAAACCTTTAAGCTTTTTGTCAAGCTGATTTACAATAACAGTTACTTCCGGCAACTCGGGCATACTAAAGCTTAACTAAAGTCCCTTTTCTTTTTACCAAATTAAACATATAGGCAAAAAACAAAACCGTAAAAACGAAATAAACCAAATTAAAGAAAAGGCCGGTAAAAAACTCCTCTGAATCAAATTTACCGCTAGTCATTGCAAATCTCATTCCTTCAAAAACATGGGTGATAGGTAAAAACCAGGCAATTTTTTGTAAAACATTTGGCAAAATATCAACCGGATAAAAAACCGCAGTAAACGGTTGCAGGAAAAAAGGCAGAATCCAAGTTAGGGGCCCAACAGTATGCCCCCAGCGCAAAATTATAGCTATATTGAAAATCCCCAGAACTGTAGCAAAAAGAACCAAATTAAACCACAACAAAACCAATGATACTCCAAGAGTCGTGATATGGAAATTATAAAAAATGCCAGCTATCGCAAGCATTACAAGGAAAGATACAACGACTTTAACAATAGCAACAACAACCAAGCCGCCTATGTATTCCAAAATCGTAATCGGAGAAGCCAAAACATTCATTAAATTTTGCTCCCAAATATCAAACATAAAATCAACCCCGACAGCAGTACTCACTCTCTCAAAAACAACCCATAGAATCATGCCGCCCATTAAAAAAGCTGCAAGACCCGCAGAATTTAGCCCAATGTAAACAGAAACAAATCCCCACAGTAAAAGCCCAAAAATAGGGAATAAAAACATATCGGCAAATCTCTCTAGCTGATGCATAGTCAGAAAAATATGCCTTAAAACAATCGCGTAAACTCTAGTAAAATTCATGATTTTACCCTGAGCGAAGTCGAAGGGTTCCCTTTTCCTTCGATACCCTCCTTTAATGACCTTCTGGAAAGATGAATAAAAACCTCTCGTAGATTCGGCTCTTTTGCTTCTAATTTTAACTCTTGCTGGGTCAGCTCCAGGGGCGTACCCTGAGCAATCACTTTTCCGTGATTTATAAAAACTACCTTATCGGCAACCTGCTCAATCTCCCACATATTGTGAGAGGTATACAAAATACTTATCTTTTCTTCTTTCTGAATCTTTTTAATGAGCCTAATTCCACGATCAACAACATCAGGATCCATGGAAGCCATCGGTTCATCTAATAATAAAAGCCTTGGATGGTTAAGAAGAGATTTTGCAATGCTGACTCTGGCTCTTTGCCCGAAAGAAAGTTCACGGATTCTTTTGTTCCTTAAATCAGAAACGTCAAATAATTCTAAAAGTTCAAGTATGCGTTTCTTTGCACTGCCCACTTGGTAAAGAGTGCTGTAAACCAAAAGGCTTTCATAAACACTCAGATTCCAAGGCATGTGATACTCTGCAGAACAATAATTTACCTTTTGCATAATTTCACTCCTATTTTTAATCAAGCCCTTTCCGAAAATTTTAATTTCACCGCCGTCTGGTTTAATCACGCCCAGGAAACAGTTAATAGTCGTACTCTTACCTGCCCCGTTTGGCCCCAAAAACCCCAAAATTTCACCTTCCTCGATGGAAAAAGAAATGTTGTCAACCGCCACAAAATTCTTAAACTTTTTGACCAAATTTTTAACTTCAAGCACAGGCACGTTATTTTTGCTCATATAACCACTTATTCTACTCTACAAATGACGGAAAATTAAAGGTTTGGAAAAAGCTAGGCGGACTGAAGTTTAATAACTCGTCGGGCACCTGAAACAAGTTTGGAAATGGGAGTTGTTACAGAATTTGTACTCGAAAGCAAATCTTCCGGGGTCAAACGAGAAGCTTCCGTAATATCCCCTGTTTGCTTTAAGGCTCTCAAAAATGCTACAAATTCAGGATCAGTCAGCCTCATCACATCAGGGCCCAAGTCACCTATGCCCACCCTCTCTCGTAATTCGCCCTGGACTTGCCCAGCGTCTCTAAACTCACCTTGCGGGACTAAAGAACTCGCTATAAATACTGGACCCTCCTCTTCCTCACTGATCAGTTCTAGATACTTACCCTCGGTAAGACCCACATCCTCACTACCTACCCAATCTGGAAATCGATTTCTCAGGCAATTACTTAAATACGCTTCTAAATCGAATCTACCACCTCGTTCTCCTCCACCAAATCCAAGCATCCTATATCCACTCTAACCCCCAATTTTGCCAAATTTCAAGAGGGGAAAAATTAGGCTTTCTTCGCAAAAACCTGCAGCCAGTTTGTGGAAATTTTGGCTCTTTTAAATTTTGTTGCTTTAATTATCTTGAATCCGGCTTCCTCTAAGAAACTTTCCAGTTCAGACATTTGAAAAAACGAAAAAAATCTTTTGACTTTTTGCCCATGCTTCTCATCCTCCACTTCATTCTCGCCTTCGCCCTCTTTAACCGCAAGATACAAAACTCCCTTCTTCTTTAAAATTTTGTAAATTGAGGACAAAACTTTGGGAATAAGCTTTTTGGGAATGTGTAGGAGCGAGGCCCTGGCGTAAACTCCATCAAAAGAATTTTTCGCAAACTTCATATTTGACATATCTCCTACAACAAACTTAGCTTTTGGTGCCTTAATTTGTGCCTCTTTGATCATCTTCGGAGAAAGATCCAATCCAACAACCGAGAGTCCTAAACCGGCAAGCATTTTCAACTGCACTCCGGAACCGCATCCTAAATCCAAAACTTTTGGCTTTTTCTTAACTTTCTCAAACCGGGTTTGAAAATTGCCCCACAAACCCGGTTTGTTGCCTTGAATCATGGAAGCAAACTCCTCCAACTGAGCAACTCCCCAATCATGCAGGCTCTCGTCTTTACCCCAATAAACGGACAAATCGTCGTAAACTCTCTTTAAATCAGTTTTGATTTTTGAGTAAAGCATAAGTTGTTATGCTGTTTAAGCCCGCAGCCCAAAAGAACCGCAAGCTCTGCTTAGCTTATATAACGCAGTAGCAAATAGGCAATTTCAATGATTTGAATTATTGAACTGTAAAGAAACTATCTTTCGACTCATTACTTCACCCAAACATACTGATAAAAATCGGCTTCTTTTAACTTACTCCCCACAAACTTTAAGATCTCCATCTTAAATCTTTCTCGCTAAAACAAGAGCATAATAGACAGGAATTTTCTTTTTACTTTTAAGATAACCCACAAACTTTTTCGTGGCTAAAATCTCAAAACCTAGATTTGCAAGTAGACTTTTGATCTCCCCAACAGTTCTTCTATAGACTTTGAAACTTATAAGCCTGGGGATTTTAGCAACTAAACCCTGCCCCAATGATGTCACCCTGTTACCTTGAATCGGATGATCATTGATATATTCCTCAAAAGTAAAACACAAAAATCCATTCCTTTTAGTAACTCTTGCTATCTGCTCAAAAAGCTTTTTCAGGTCTTTAATAAACTCAAATATGCCAACTCCGATTACTACATCAAATGAATCAGGCTTAAAGTCCAAACTCTTAAGCCCCTTCTCAAGATCATGCTTGTGAGTTTTGATTCGTGGAAATTTCTTCTTTAAAACCTTTAACATTGCTTCAGAGATATCTAATCCTACAATAGTATGTCCTAGTTGATAAAATCTCTCAGAACTCTGTCCTGTACCTATACCTAAATCTAAAATTTTTGATTGTTTGCCAAGTTTTGGCAATAATATTTTCGTAGACTCTTTGGCAGCCTTCCATTTAAATTCTCCGCCGGTTGCCTCATCATAAACTTTGGCCAACCGATCATTATATTGCTCAATTATCCGCTTCATTCCACTTTACTCTCCACAAACTTCAAAATCTCCCGCTTAAAGCGTTCTATGGAAAATTTTTGCGCATGGGCTCGGATGAATTTTGGGTCGAAATAACCGCGCCTCTCAAGATCAATAAAATTGTTAATTGCCAAAGTTAAAGATCCCGCAGTTGGCGGGTTAAAGTAAACACCAGTGCACTTGCCGCGGCCGGCTGTCCAGTCAATCACCGACTCGAGCACTCCCCCTTCCGCATTAACAATCACGGGTTTGCCTGCCGCCATCGCCTCAACCGGCACCAAGCCAAAATCTTCCTGACTCGCCGCAAAAATCACCGCCCGGCAATTTTGATAGAGCCTGATCAATTCTTCATCAGAAACTTCACCTAAAAATTCGATTGTTGATCTGTCCTCACTCCCGGAGTGTTCTCCGAGTGACTCCCTGACTTCACTCCGGGAGTGTTTGTCCAATTTTAACTCGACATCATTCTTTACCTTTTTTGACCGATCGGCCAAATTTGATGTAATGCCGGCAAGTTTTTTGAGGTTTTCAAGCTCTCTGCCCGCCCCCACAACTTTGAGCGGCAATCCCAGCTTGGCATAGACTTCTACTGCCACATCTACGTTCTTGGAAGCAACAAGCCGGGAAACAACGAGAAAATAACTGTTCATAGTTAATCGTAAATCGTTCATCGGGTTTTTCTTTTTCACCCAATTAACCAATAACGATAAACGATTAACGTCAACTGGCGGGTAAATCACCACACTATCTCGTCGATAAAATTTTTTAATTCGTGCCTGAACTTCTTTTGAATTGGCAATAAACCAGTCAACTCTCTGCGCTGCTTCAAAGTCATAAACCCGCAAAAAATGATTAACCAAAAGCGCATAAACTTTAACCGGCCAATACCGTTGCCAATCGACTGAAGTTTTATATCCATAAAGATATCGTGGGGACGTATGACAATAGCAAACCTCAACAGTTCGTTGAGACCCTGAGCGACCCTGAGCGATCCTGAGCGATCCTGAGCGAGCGTAGCGAGTCGAAGGGGAGTCGAAGGGGAGTCGAAGGGGAGTCGAAGGGTTTCTCTTCTTGAACCCTTTTGTCACATACCAACTTGAGGAGCCAATCACCACATCAAAGTTCGAAAAGTCAAAACTATCCCAGATTAAGGGTGCCAAAAATCTTAAGGGGCTGTGAAGATATCTACTAAAAAGGGGCACTTTCTGTGCCCAAGAAGTACGAATGTCTTTATTTTTAAACCTCTCGTAGGCCGACGATCCTTTTCTATAAAAAGCCGTGTAAATTGGGGCCTTGGGCCAAATCTCCGAAAGCGCCAAAAGCACCCTTTCTGCTCCTCCAAACTCATTCAAATAATCATGAACCAGGGCTACTCTCATCAAACAAGCTTTAGCTGATCATCAGATTGGTTAACAGTTGACGGTTGACAGTTCACAGATTTTTTCTGCTTTTTATTACTGTGAACTGTTAACTGTGAACTATGAACTTGCGAAAGCTTAGCAACAATCGACTTAAATCCTAACCCCTCATACTCCATCCGGACCTTTCCCCAATCCGGCCTAAATCGTAAATCGTTAATCGTAAACCTGCCTGCTCCTCGAGTCTGAACGACCCCTCTCGGCCATGAGCTCGTCGTTCGAGACCCTGAAGGGTCCTCAGACCCTGAACGGGAGGCCGAATGGTCGGAGTCGAAGACCGGCAGGCAGGTCGTCAAATCAACATTACTGTCCAGCTCCACCAGCTTCTTGGCGGCAAGAGCAATATCGTGACCCGCTTCCAGCTTCTCTCTTATATGTAAAGGGTTCTCCTTGACATGCTTAAAAAGGTTTTCCAAAGTCTGGTATTTTTGCAAAAGTTGGGCCGCTGTTTTTGGTCCAATGCCCAAAATCCCCGGCACATTGTCAGACGGATCACCAATCAACGATTTATAATCAACCATCTGGCACGGTTCAATTCCATATTTTCCGCGAACTTCCTTCGCACCAACTAAAACACCCCATCCGGGTTTACCCTCCGTAACTTTAGTGAAGGAGGGCATTTGGACTTTGACGTTGCCGTTGACTAGTTGGAGAACATCACGATCACCACTGAGAATAACAATGTTCATAGTTAATCGTTTATCGTTCGTCGGAATTTTCTTCTTTTTATTTTCCCTATTAACTATTAAAGATGAACCATTAACGAATCTCGACACTAGCGTCGCAATCAAGTCATCCGCTTCATACCCTTCCTTCTCGAAATATTTAATGCCAAAAGCGTCCAGAATTTTCTTAACCTTTGGCAGTTGCGGGTATAAATCTGGCGGCGGCGCCACTCTTTGGGCTTTATATTCTGCAAATTCAATATGGCGAAATGTCGGCGCGCCGGTATCAAAAGCACAACCAATATGATCTGGCTTCACCTCACCAATCGCCTTAATTAGCATATTGGAAAACCCAAAAACGGCGTTTGCCATCTCTCCCTTCTTATCCGTTAGGGGCGGCAAAGCATGATAGGCGCGGTGCAAAAGCGAATTGCCGTCAATCAAAAGTAATCTATTCATGTGAATATTTTATTCCCTTGATATATAATCTCGAAGAACGAAAGTTGAGCGTCGAGTTTAAACGTAGAATTTTAAATTATAAATTTTAAGTTTTTAATTAATTCTTAGGCTCTAGCGGTTTTGATAAGATGGGCTTTTTTAAACTTCGTTTCGCCGTCGGAAACCGGCTTACCAACCAGCCTCTCAAACTCGTCTCGCTCAAGTGTCTCTTTTTCAAGTAAAGTCCCCGCCACTAAATCTAACTTTGCTCTGTGTTTTTGCAAAATCTCCTGGGCCTTTTTATGACCGTTATCAATTATCTTGGCAATCTCCCCGTCAATTTTACCAGCCAGCTCTGGAGAGACCTGACCCCCCTCGCCCATAAGGGTTGGCCAAACTCCAAACTGGGGTCGCGGGGCAAAGATTGTCGGACCAAGATCACTCATCCCAAATTCGGTAACCATTTCGCGCGCTAAAGTTGAAGCAATTTCCAAATCGCTCGCTGCTCCTGTTGTAAACTCATCAAAAATTAATTCCTCGGCGGCCCTTCCTCCAAGAAGCGTTGCAATCCGCTCTAAAAGTCTTGTTTTAGTCTCTGTGTATCTGTCTACGGACGGCGGCACAAGAGTATGACCGCCGGTTATGCCGCGGGCAACAATTGAGATCCTATGCACCGGATCAACATGGGGCAAATAGTGGGCAGCCACGGCGTGGCCGGCTTCGTGGTACGCCGTCATTTTTCTTTCCTCCTCCGATTGCATCCTTTTTCTTTGTGGCCCTAATTTGACTTTAGTTGCTGCCTCCTCAAGATCTAAGTTATTAATTTCGCGTCGCAAGTCTCTGGCCGCTAGAATCGCTGCTTCATTGAGCATATTGGCCAAATCCGCACCGCTATAACCGACAGTCCTTTTGGCAAGACTCTCAATATCCACTTCTTTATCAAATGGCTTACCTTTCATATGAATTTTAATAATCGCCTTTCTACCCTCGATATCCGGTAAATCAAGTACCACTCTTCTGTCAAATCTTCCAGGCCGGGTTAGGGCAGGATCCAAAAGATCTGGTCTGTTGGTTGCTCCCATCACCATCACATTGTCGTTTGGCGCAAAACCATCCATTTCCACCAAAATCTGATTTAAGGTCTGTTCCCGTTCATCATGTCCCCCGGAAAAACCTAAACCTCGCATTCTGCCAATTGATTCAATTTCATCAATAAAAATTATCGCCGGTGCCGTCTTTTTAGCCTGGGCAAATAAATCACGAACCCTTGCTGCCCCGACCCCTACCAACATCTCCATAAACTCTGAACCGGCAACCGAGAAAAATGGCACTCCCGCTTCTCCGGCCACAGCCCGGGCCAAAAGAGTCTTGCCCGTACCCGCGGGTCCCACCAAAAGCACCCCTTTGGGAGTTCTGGCGCCCACCGCCCGATATTTCTCCGGATGTTTCAAAAAGTCGACAACTTCCTGAAGCTCTTGTTTGGCCTCGTCAACCCCGGCCACGTCGGCAAAAGTAATCTTGGACATATCTCGCGTAAATTGGCGGGCCCGCGATTGACCAAAAGAAAAAACAGATGAGGCCCCTTCTCTTGCCTGCCTAAAAATCAAGAAGAAGAAGAATACCATCAGTCCCAGTGGCAAAAGAGTAGTTAGGATTGTTATCCATGCCTGTGAGAAAGTACGGTCGCGCACCTCAATCGCTGTTGCTGTTGGATCAACCTTGGCTGCTTCCAATGCGGCAAACAAAGATTGGTTTTCTTCCTTGCGAGATGTATAAACTTGGCCGTCTTTTAACTTAACCGAAATTCTATCCCCGTCAATTTCGATTTTTTCAACTTTATTATCGCGAATATCAGCAATCATTTGAGAAAGTGGCTTATTGGGCAGAAATCGCGTTGAAGAACCCGAAGTAAAAACAAAAAACCCAAAGAATATTAACCCCAGAATTGCATAGATTATAAAACCACGCCAAGAAGATTTTCCGCGAATTCTAGGTATTGAAACCTTTGGAACAGACGGCTTCATCTGTTTGCCTCCCAAAATTTTTCCGCTGGAATTTTTATCTTGTGAATTGGGCATGTTTAGAGGATAATTCTATCACCAAAAAGACCAAATTACCAGAATTAAAAGTATTCCATTTTCATTGCTTTACGCACCAAATCTAATGTCTGCTGTGCTTCTTTTCTCGCCTTAGCCGTTCCCTCTTTCAGAATCTTATTAATCAGTTCCGGCTGCTTTTCAAACTCTGTCCGTCTCTGGCGGATCGGCTCTAAAAACTCCTCCAAAACTTCCACTAAAAATTCCTTCACCTCTACATCCTTCACCGTCCCTTTCCGATATCTTTCTTTGTACTGCTCAGTCCGTGTCACGTGTCGCTTGTTACCTGCCTGGGACGCAAAAGCATCAAGATAAATAAACACCGGATTATTCTCTACGTCTCCCGGCTCATCTCCGTGAATTCTAGCTGGATCCGTATACATACCCATTACTTTCTTCCTCACTTCTTCTGCTGAATCCGTCAAAAAAATCGCGTTGCCTGAAGATTTACCCATTTTCGCCTGTCCATCAGTCCCCGGAAGCGTGGGCACTTCCCCTATCAGTGGCTCTGGTATAGGGAAAACCTCCCCATAGGTGTTATTGAACTTAATCGCAATATCCCTTGCGTATTCAACGTGGGCTTTTTGATCCTTCCCCACAGGAACAAGATTTGCCCTAACAAGCAGAATGTCGGCAGCCATCAAAACAGGATAATAAAAAAGACCGACTGTGTCCTGAAAACCTTGGTCTAATTTCTCTTTCAAGGCCGGCTGCCTGGCAATAAGCGGCCTGGGAGTTAAAACACTCAAAAAATAAGCAAGCTCCAACACCTCCGGCACTTTTGATTGAATAAAAAAGGTCACTTTTTCAGGATCTAAGCCGACTGACAAATAACCTAACATTAACCCTCTGATGTTACCTTCAATCTGCTTTGTCTTATCAAAGTAAGTAGTCAGGGCATGCAAATCGACAATCGGGATAAACATCTCATACTCGTCTTGCAGTTTGACTCTGTTTCTAAGCGAGCCGACATAGTTCCCCAAATGGAAACTGTCATACGTTGGTCTGTCACCGGTAAGAATTCGCTTTCTAGTCATAAAGATCACCAGCTTGCCCCTCGAAGTCCTGAGTTTATCGAAGGACGAGGTGGGGTTGGCCTACCACCTGTTAAAATTCGCTTCTTATTCATAACTACCTCTTAGTATACTTTTGATCGGCGTTATCCTCAATCGGCAATGGATCAAAACAACTAAAAGTACCCCACTAATTGGCGAAGAGCCGGAACTCTAGTCAGACTTTTTTAAGTTAAATCGCAAATCGTGTATTGACCAACTGCCCTGACTAAATCCCCTAAATCCATTTCCAATCCATGCGTTAAATCTCCGGAGCCAAGATTAACTTTTTCCAGCCCCATTACTTTAGAATCAAAAATTACGGGCAGATTTGTCAGAATTGGACAAACCGCACCGATGGGCACACCGACAATTCTTCCTACCTCATCAGGCTTAGCTAACTCACTTTTGGAACCAAACAACCTTCTTACCTTCTTAAAATCAACCCGATCCCTACCTCTTGCCACCAAAGCTACAAAACGGTTGTCAGAAATTCTAACAAGTAAAGTTTTAATAATTTCCTCAGGATTAACCCCGGCCGCAACAACATCCTCCACTCTAAAAACCTTCCCACTCAAGTCAATCAGGGTATATTTAAGATCCAATTTTTTGAGATAACCCTCAATCTGGACAAGAGTTGCCATTTTTTAATGCAAACCTCTCTCTTTACAGCCTACAAGATCTTCGCTTCTGGCCACGACTCCCATTCTTTCTTTATCAACCTCAACACTATCAATAATCATTTGACCATTCAAAGGCAGTTGACCCTCTTTAACCCGTGCAATAATACCCCTTAGCTCCTCGGGGGATGCGTTAGCTAAAATTTCTCCAAGCCTTTCTGCCAGACCAAGATTCATAGATTTTCACCTCCTTATAAATAAATTTGAACTCAAACATTACCAAATGCTTTGTTTTACTCTCTTTGGGGCTTGAATTTTCATACCTTCAGGACACCAGACTTTACCAACTAAATCCGCAACTTCTCTAAGCTGCAAACCGTCACCGCTAGTTCTCAAACGATTATCCAGAATTCCATCCCGGATATGACATCCCGAACAGCTGCCGGTAGCACTTTGTAAACATCTCTCAGCCATCAAAAATCACCTCCTTTTTCCTCCGGGCCAGAGGCCCTCTGGACCGGCGGCCACAAAAAAACTCGCCCCTGTGGCGAGTTCCTGTGTGGTTTGTTTATTTAGGTCTTAACGAACCACTACATAACCCGCCGCTTTGCGAGTAAAGAAAAACTTAAAAAAGTTGTGTAGTGTCGTTCGTATAATTAACATTTTTAATGCCTGCCCAAAAAAATTGTTAGCAACTCAGTCTGCCTATCTGCTAATCCGCCAACCGGCGGACACCTCAAAAGAGCATCACTCTAAAATTAAGTATAGCAAAGATTGTCAAGTCGAGTCAAATCAAGTTTTGTTAGCAAGAATATGTTTTAACTGCTAATCCCTTTCTTAACATAGCTTGCTATTTTCGCTCTGGCAATGGCAATATCACGGTTAATTTCAAGAACCATTTCTTGCGGATTTTTAAATCCCATAACCTTCCGAATATAGGAATAAATCTCAATCTCAAGTTTGCTTGGAATGGACAAACTGGCATTAAAATCTAAAAGATAAGCCTCGCAAGATATGTCATCCTCCCTAAAAGTCGGCCTTGGCCCAAAATGCAAAACTCCCCAGTAGGCCAAAGAGGAAGGAAAGAAAACTTTACAAACATAAATCCCCCCTCTCAGGTCCTTGACAGTCAAAGGATCGAAGTTAATCGTCGGTAATCCCAGCTTTTTTCCTCTACCGGCACCGGTAACCACTCTTGCTTTAACCCTAACTGGCAAAACCTGCTTCATCGCTTAAAATTTGATAACAACTTCAACATTTTCAAAGCAACCAAAGCCGCTTCCCTGCCTTTATTCATCTTATTGTTACCTGCCCTTTTTGCAGCCTGAGTCAAATTATAGGCAGCCAGAACCTCAAAAATTACCGGGATATTAAATTCCAAGGCCACATTCATGCATCCTCTCGCACATTCATTAGCCACAAGCTCAAAATGATAGGTATCCCCGCGAATAACAGCACCCAAAGCAATAATCACATCAGCCGCTTTTTTCTGGGCGATGATTCGAGCCACAACCGGAATTTCCAAAGAACCAGGAACCTGATATTGCTTTACATGAGCGCGCCTGACCCCGGCATCAAGAAGTACCGCCAGACAATGCTTTTCTAAACTTTCAGTAATCTCCCCATTAAATTCACTCCTAATAATGGCAATTTGCGATTTTTGCGCTACCGCCTTGGGGAGTATAGCCTCTTCAGTCTTTTTTTTTAACATTTTGCCTTTTTAAACAACTCTTAATTAGTTTCTCCAGGTATTTTCCCAAAATATCTACCTCAATATTAACTCTGTCCCCCACCTTAGCCGAAGATAGCATTGTATGAGTCCACGTATAAGGAATAATGCCAACAGTGAAACGGGTGTCTTTGACCTCAATCACGGTCAGAGAAATCCCATTAATTGCAACTGATCCTTTCTCTATAATGTAACGGCTAAGTTTGTCAGAAACCTTAAAAGCAAGAATGTGGCTATTGCCTTCCTTCTTTATATTATCTACCGCTGCCACGCCATCGATATGACCCTGGACGATGTGGCCGGCAAATCTGTCAGTTGCTGAAATTGCCAACTCCAGATTTACCAAATCTCCAATGCCCAAAGTCCCCAGCACGGTCCGTTTTAAAGTCTCCGGCATAACCTCGACTCGAAAAGTATTGAAGTTTGGTTTGGCAATCACCGTCAAACAAACTCCATCAACAGCCACGCTATCACCTTTTTTAAGATTTTTGATCAAAGATCGATCCGCCTTGACTGTAATCAGGCTATTCTGAAAACTTTTAATTTCCCCTAAATTGGAAATTATGCCGGTAAACATAGAGTTTAAGACTGGAAGTTAAAAATGATCCTCAAAGTGACGGCGGCAGGGATTGAACCTGCGACCTAGGGGTTATGATTCCCTCGCTCTACCACTGAGCTACGCCGCCCCGATTTTTGCATTTTATCAGATTCGACAAAAAAAGACTCGACCGCTTGTGCCGAGCCCTCCTTTAAATCTTCTTTTTAATCCAACTTTCGCAGAAAGTTGAAAACGAGAAATGACGAAGCGTTTAAGTTTTCTTTAAAGAAAACGCTAAAGCGCAGTCCATTTCGAGTTGGTAGCGGGTCGCTCAATAAAATTAGCGAACCTCGCTACACTGAGCGAGTGTCAACGAGTCGAACGTGTAGCGGGGGCGGGAGTCGAACCCACTTCTGGAGATTATGAGCCTCCCGAGATACCGTTTCTCCACCCCGCGTCGAGTCAAACTCGACTGCCAAGTTTGACTTGGCGATGCTTGAGAATTTTAACAAAAAGCGACCTTTGGGGTCAACTCCCGAAAAACAAATTCCGCCACTTCTGCCAGTTCGGTAATTCTCTCTGGTTTCCGGTTTCCTTTCTCCGCTCGACTTCTTCCCTCGGTACAATCACAACTACCTCACCCTCCTTAACCAAACCCAGTTTGTTTCTAATTTCACCTTCCGCAAAATCGTTACTTTTTTTATACTCAAATTCCTTTTTTAAATTTTCATTCTCTTTTTTTAAATTTTCGAGTCTCTTTTCAGCCTCTTCCACCTCTTGGAAAGTTGTTCTGAAAGTCAAAATTTTTTTGGTGCTATTTATGGATAGAAAAATACTGACAATTACTGCCAAAATTAACAAAGAATTTCGCTTCATGTTAATATTTTAATCGACAAAAATACCTAAATCCCATAACTTTTCCTCTTGACAAGACCCATAGCCGGCAGTATACTGGTTTCACCCTTCCCACTGCTTCTTGTATTTAAACTATGAAAAAACTGGACGAAGCTCATAAAGAATTCATCGAGCATCTAAAAAACAGAAAGCGTGCCTCAGCTACCATCTTAGCATATGGTAAAGACATCGAGCAGTTGATTGGTTTTTTAGAGGAGTTGCAAAAAGCCCATGTCCACGAAATCACTGCTGATGATATTAAAAGTTTCTTGGCAAAGCTTACAAATACCGGTTATACTCCAAAATCTGTTTCCCGTAAATTAAATTCCACTAAAACATTTTTTCGCTTCCTCAAAGTCCAGGAATATATTACCGATGACCCTGCCAACCTCGTTGATCATCCTAAATTTGACACAAAACCTCCAAGAATCTTAACCCCCACGGAATATCGGGCGCTTCGGGATGCCGCCAGAGACGACATTCGTATTGCTGCAATTATTGAAATTCTTTTACAGGTAGGTATCAGAATCGGCGATCTTGCCAATCTTCATACCGACGATTTCTTTTTTGGGGAAAATTCTAAAGAAGGCCACCTTTATATTCGCCCGCAAGAAAACCGCCCCGAAAGAACTGTTCCTCTAAATAAATCGGCAGAGACCGCTCTTAAACGCTATCTGGAAGTTCGGCCAAAAACGGTCAATAAAGCTCTTTTTGTGACCAAAACCGGTAAACCACTTCTTGTCAGAAACATCAGAACTGCCATTGATCGCTACTATAAAAAAGCAGGGATTGCCGGGGCCAAAATTAACGATCTAAGACACACTTGGGTTGCCCACCATCTGGCATCCGGCGCTTCTCTGGTTTTAATCAGTAAAATCGCCGGCCACAAACGTCTTTCTACCACCGAACGTTACCTAGCCTTAATCCAAACCCCCAAAGGCGAGGAAAAAGTTAAACTCGAAGAGCTTTAACCATTCCTCCCCCACAAACTCTTCACCCCATCCCACAAAAGAATTAAAATCATCGGGATAAGAAGCAGTCTCCAAAACCAAGAAGCAAAAAAGACAGCCACAATTCCGGCAATCGCTGCCGCGATAAAAAGAGTTTTGACAAACAAGTTTTTCACCTCGGAGGAGTCCTTCGGCCACCTCCGAGGTGTTACGGAGTGACTCCTCGGAGGTGAAGTTGAAATAAAGTTTTGACTTTGATAGTATCATGCCAGAGGCATTTGGACAACCACGTCAAACGTGGGGGAGTCAAATTGCCTTTTTTTGGGGAAAAATGTCAGTCAAACATAAAGCACAAGCATTAGTTATTCAATGCATCGATTTCAGATTTCAGGAACTAATCGCTCGAGATATTCAAAACCGGCAACTGACAGGCAAATTTGACAGAATTGCATACCCGGGTGCTTCCAAAGATTTAGAACGCGTAAGTCAAGCCGCCGAGACATCGCTGAAACTTCACGATCCCGACGAGGCTCTTATCTATGAACATGAAGATTGTGGTGCCTATGGCCAGGATAATTCAATTGAAACTCACAGAGAAAATGCCGTTAGATTAAAGGCTTTTCTTGTCAATATAAAACCAGAAATCAGAGTAATTACATTAATCGCTACTTTTGAGAAAATTGAAGAATTATAATTAAGTTACCAATGGAAATATCACTTGCTGCTGAAAAAATATTTTCAATCGGCCCCATACCGATTACCAACACTATCCTCACAACCTGGATCGTTACCATTATATTAATAGCCACAGCATATGTTGCGACCAAAAAAGTTGCTCTTGTCCCAACGGGCCTCCAGAATGTTGCCGAGGCGGCAATCGAAGCCTTTCAAGATCTAGTTTTCTCTGTCGCCGGCCAAAAAACAAGAGTTTTTTTGCCAATAGTTGCCAGTTTTTTCTTTTTTATTTTATTTGGCAATTATTTTGGTATCCTGCCTGGTATCGGCTCAATCGGTTTTTTCTTGCATCATAACGGCAAAGAAGTTTTTGTCCCGCTTTTCCGCTCCATCAATTCCGATTTAAACACTACTGTTGCCCTGGCTCTTGTATCACTTTTCACTACTCATTATCTTGCTATTCGCTATCTCGGCCTTGGTGGTTACTTGGGTAAATTCGTAAGCGTCAATCCGATCTTTTTTTTCGTTGGCCTTATGGAAATCGTCTCCGAAATAACAAAAATCTTCTCGCTTTCCTTTCGACTTTTTGGCAATATTTACGCGGGCGAAGTCCTCTTAACCACTGCCTCGACTCGCCTCTTTGCCTTTATTATTCCAATACCGTTTTATTTTCTTGAGCTTCTTGTAGGCTTTGTTCAAGCCTTAATCTTTGCTATGCTAACACTAGTCTTTATGGTAATCTTAACGCAGAAGTCAGAACACTAAATATAATTTATAATTTTTACTTTTTATTGAAATTTAAATGTTTTAAATTGCAAAGAAAATATCAAAGATATTTTTAAAAATTGATTGAAAATTGAAAATTGAAAATTTACCAAGGAGGTGAATAATCTTGGAAATAGTTCTAGCCAAGGGTGCAGCTATCGCCATCGGTGGTATCGGTCCGGCTTTGGCCATCGGCCTTATCGGCTTTAAGGCCATGGAGGCAATCGGTAGAAATCCGGAAGCATCTGGAAAAGTTTTGCCGGCAATGTTAATTGGCATGGCCTTTGCTGAAGCAATCGCTATTTATGCTTTAATTTTGGCATTTACAGGATAACATCTGTCTTGACGGGTGGCAGTCGTGGAAGGGATTCCCGACAGCGCGCAGTCTCCATATGGACCACGAAAAGGAACATTGAAAGAAACTAAAAGACGAGCACTGACGGGAAGGAAACAACTGACAGGACCCGTCAAGATTACCAAAAATACATGCAAATTTTAAATAATTTCGGCATTCAACCGGTTTTACTTTTGGCTCAAATAGTCAATTTTTTGATAATTCTCCTTCTTCTTAAAAGATTCTTCTACAAACCAATTGTAAAGATGCTGGATGACAGAAAGAAGAGAATTGAGGAGAGTCTAAAGAATGCCGATCTAATTGAGGAAAAGCTGGCCCAGACCGAGCAAAAATCGGTAAAAATTTTGGAGGAGTCGAGAACTGCTGCCTCCGCTATATTGGCTGAGGCTAAAAAAGAAGCTCAAAATATTTCCGACCAGGCAAATATTCAGGCAAGGGAGACAATAGAGGAGTCGGTCCTTCAAGCCAGGGTTCAAATTGAGGAGCAAAGAAAGCAAATGCGAAAAGGCCTGGAGCAGCAAACCCTTAGACTTGTTTCAATGGTAGTTGAGAAAGTCTTAGGAAGAAATCTAAGGGCTCGGGAAAAACAAAACTTGACACGTGATGCGGCCCAGGAAATCATCAGGGAAATCTAATGAAGAATAAGAAAAGACTGCTCAAAATTGCCAAGTTTTGCTACAAGCAAAGCTTGACCGGCGGTTTTGTGGATTATCAAAAAGTCCGCAAAACACTAAAAAGGCTCTCTTTACAAAAGGTTGTGGGTCTGAGAGCAATTCTAAGGGCTTACAAAAGATTGATTGAGGTAAAACTCAAGAAGGAAGAAGTTACTGTGGAGATAGTCGAAAAAATAACAAACTTTGCGGAATTGGAGACGGAAATCCGTCAAAAAACAGGAGTCCGGAAGGTTACTTTTAGGATAAACCCCAAGATCACTTTTGGGGCAAGAATCACCCATGGGGATTGGATCTGGGATTCAACGCTTTCAAGTAGGCTTCGGCAGATAGCAGGTAACGTTTGACAATTGATTTATGGGAATTATCGAGGAGATCGAAAAACAAATAGAGCAGACTAAGATCGCAACCACCCGCAAAAACGTAGGCAAAATTATCGAGGTCGGTGACGGGGTCGTCAGAGTCGAAGGACTTTCGGACGTCGGATCGTCCGAGCTTGTCTCTCTTCCCAATAATGTTACCGGGCTGGCATTAAATCTGGAAGAGGATGGGGTTGGCGTCATTATTTTCGGCAACTGGACCAAACTGAAAGAGGGAGACGCTTGCCAGACAACCGGAAAAATTCTGGAGGTTCCGGTTGGTGAAGCTTTAGTCGGCAGAGTTGTTAACGCTTTAGGAGAACCACTCGATGGCAAGGGCCCCATTAGTACTAAAGCTCACTACCCTACCGAAAAGATTGCGCCGGGGGTAATTACCAGAGAATCGGTTAATACTCCCCTTCAAACCGGCCTTAAGGCGATCGACAGCATGATTCCGATTGGCAGAGGCCAGAGGGAATTGATAATCGGTGACAGAAGTCTGGGGAAAACGGCAATTTGTCTTGATACAATCATCAATCAAAAGGGCAAAGGGGTTATTTGCATTTATTGCGCAATCGGGCAAAAAACTTCCAAAATTGCTCAGGTTGTGGCCACTCTCGAAAAATACAGGGCCATGAACCACACAATTGTCGTTTCGGCATCTGCCAGTGACTCGGCAACTATGCAATATGTTGCCCCTTACGCAGCCTGTGCGATTGGGGAATATTTTATGGATCAGGGAAAAGATGCACTGGTTGTCTACGACGATCTCACTAAACATGCCTGGGCCTACCGTCAGCTCTCCTTACTTCTTAGACGTCCATCCGGCCGTGAAGCTTATCCCGGAGACATTTTTTACTTGCATTCCCGACTTTTGGAGAGAGCGGCTAAGATGAATAAGGATCATGGAGGAGGATCTTTGACGGCCCTGCCGATTATTGAAACGCAAGCCGGGGACGTCTCGGCTTACATTCCAACAAACGTTATCTCTATTACCGATGGTCAAATTTATCTTGAGGCCGAACTTTTCAATGCCGGCATCAGGCCTGCGGTTAATCCCGGACTTTCGGTCTCCCGTGTCGGAGGCGCAGCACAGACAAAAATGATGAAGCAGGTAGCAGGATCCTTAAGACTTGACCTTGCTCAGTACCGCGAACTTGCTACCTTTGCCCAATTCGGGTCAGATTTGGATGAGGCCACACTCTCCCGGCTTGAGCGCGGACGCCGGATTGTAGAGGTTTTAAAACAGCCCCAACTTTCACCGTTTGATATCACCTCGCAAGTGGTCATCCTCTGGGGGGTTAACAACGGTTATTTTGACAAAGTTAACCTTGAGAAAGTTTCTGCTTTTGAGGAATCAGTCATAAGGACACTCGCAACCAACAAAAAGCTCAAAGATTACCTTGAGAAGGAGAGGCAAATAGACGATTTCGCTCAAAAAGAACTGGAGAAAATGTTCGGCTCACAACACTTCGTAAAACCCGCAGCCACTGACAGCACTGAAAATGCGCAAAGAAATCAAAAGAAGAAACCGGTTGGTTCAGTGGTCGCCCGCCCACCAATGACCAAAGCCGCACCCTCCGCAAGGACAAAGCGAGTCAGACGGGGAAAAACTAAACACTAATTAACTAAAAATGGCTCAAATCAGGGAAATCAGGAGAAGAATTAAGTCGATTCAAAGCACTCAAAAGGTGACCCACGCTATGGAGCTGGTGGCTGCTGCCAAAATGCGCAAAAGCCAATTTGCCGCCCTTGCCTCAAGGACTTATTCAACAAACCTTACAGAAATCCTTGAAGTGATAAGGGTCCATCCAAATGCTAGTCATCCACTCCTTTCTAAGAATGAGGCCGCGGCAAGATACATTATTTTGATTGGTTCGGATAGAGGGCTAGCCGGAGGCTTAAACATCAATCTCTTCAGAGAAATTTTGAGAAGCGAAGTTAAAGACGCAACCTATATAACTGTCGGCAAAAAAGCGACCGGTTTTGCCGCGAAAACCAACTCTCCAATTTTAGCCAGCTTCCAATCCGAAGAAAAGGCGCCTCTTGATTTGGCAAGAACTCTTACCAAGATAACAATTGAGGGCTTTCTAAAAGGTGAGGTTGGCGAGGTTTCTCTGCTCTATCCTCATTTCGAAGCAACAATTAAACAAACACCGAAATGGGTAAGGCTTTTGCCAATTGAGCTTGCGCTTGAAGAAACAAACGGTAAGGGCTCAAATGGGAATCTTTTGTTTGAACCAACTGCCGATGAAATTTTGGAGGCAATTCTGCCCCACTATGTTCTAACTTCTATTTATCAAATACTTTTGGAAACAAAGGCTTCGGAGCACAGCGCCAGGATGGTGGCAATGAAAAACGCAACAGACGCGGCCGGGGATTTGATTGACGATTTAACCTTGGCTTTTAACCAGGCAAGACAAGAGGCAATAACCAAAGAACTGTTAGATATTGTAACGGCCCAAAGCGCACTGGAGTAAATTTTTAATTTTAAATTTTAAATTTTTAAAATTGAAAATTAATAGAAAAATGCCCACTAAACCAAAAAAAGATCGAACATGAATAAAGCTGATAAATCACCTAAAAATACCGGTTCCATCGTCCAGATCATCGGGCCGGTTGTCGATGTGGAATTCGCAGCCGGGAATCTACCAAACATTTATGATGCCCTGGAGATCGCAGACGGCCACGACAAGCTGACTTTAGAAGTTCAACAACATCTTGGAGAAAATGTGGTCAGGGCTTTGGCCCTTGGGTCAACCGACGGCTTGAAAAGAGAAACGCCTGTCAAAAACACGGAGGTGCCAATTAGCGTACCGGTTGGGGTGGAAACTCTGGGCAGGATTTTTAACGTCGTCGGAGAAACGGTTGACGGGAAAGGTGAGGTTAAAGCCAAGAAATATTATCCGATTCACCGATCTTCACCTCCTCTTACCGAACAGGAAACCAAGCCGCAAATGCTGGAGACCGGCATCAAAGTTATTGATCTTATAGCGCCATTTATTAAAGGAGGCAAAATCGGAGTTTTTGGAGGAGCCGGCGTTGGCAAAACAGTCATTATTCAGGAACTCATAAACAATATCGGAAAAGTTCACGGAGGCTATTCGGTGTTTGCGGGAGTTGGAGAGAGAACTCGTGAGGGGAATGACCTTTACAGGGAAATGAAAGAGGCCGGAGTTTTGGACAAATTGGCAATGGTTTTTGGTCAAATGAACGAGCCCCCCGGTTCACGCTTCAGAGTAGCCTTAACGGCACTTTCAATTGCCGAGTACTTTAGGGACGAGAAAAACCAGGATGTTCTACTTTTCATTGATAACATCTTCAGATTTGCTCAGGCGGGTTCTGAGGTTTCGGCACTTTTGGGACGTACGCCTTCGGCCGTCGGTTACCAGCCGACACTGGCTGCCGAAATGGGCGAACTTCAGGAACGAATCACCTCAACCAAAAAAGGTTCAATTACCTCACTGCAGGCAATTTACGTTCCGGCTGACGATTACACCGATCCCGCGCCGGTTGCTACCTTTGCCCATCTTGATTCGACAATTTCCTTGGAGCGATCGCTCACGGAGCAAGGCATTTATCCGGCAGTCGATCCTTTGGCTTCATCGTCCAGAGCCTTAGACCCGGCAATTGTCGGGGAGAAACATTACAAAATTGCCCGCAATATCCAAAAGGTTTTACAAAGATACAGAGAGCTTGCCGATATTATTGCCATTTTAGGTGTCGAGGAACTCGCAGATGAAGATAAAATCACCGTTTCCAGAGCTCGCAAGATTCAAAGATTTCTGTCACAACCGATGTTTGTGGCCGAGGCCTTTACCGGAAGACGTGGCACCTATGTGCCAATTGAAAAAACCGTTAACAGCTTCGAACGTATATTAAACGGTGAGTTTGATTCCGTTGATGAGTCTAGCTTTTACATGGTTGGTGACATCAGTGATGTTAAGAAATAATTTCCAATTTTCAGTTCTCAATTTTCATTTTTGAGATTTTTGAGAAAATAAGCTCTCTTATTGAATTTTCAATGATTCAATGTTTGAAAATTGATAAATTGTAAAATTGACTGCAAATTAAAAATTTAAAATTTAAAATTAAATGGCATTGCACCTGCAGATTATCACTCCGGAAAAAATAGTTTTTGACGATGAGGTCGAGCAGGTCGGACTACCAACCACTACGGGACAAATAACAATTCTTGAAAAGCATGCGGATTTGGTTACGCAAATTGAACCGGGTGAAATATTTCTTGAAAAAAACCACAGAGTCGCAAGAGTAGCCGCGGGCTTTGGATTTGCCCGGGTGGGAAAAGATAGCGTCAAAGTCTTAGTTGATCTGGCAACACCTGAAGAAGAAATCGAAGAGAAAAAAATTGAAGAAGCTAAAAGACAAGCCGAAGAAGCTATCAAACAAAAACATGCTTTATCCGAAGAGGAATACGCAACAGCCGCTGCCAACTTACAAAAAGCCCTGGTGCAGCTGAAGATCAAAAGAAGACACCGACGAGTTTAAGGCAAAATTTTTAATTCCAATAAATTGAAAATTTATGTATAAATCCATCGCCATCTCCGGACAGATTGCCGCAGGGTCCTCAACCGCTGCTAAGGCTTTAGCCGAGAGACTCAACCTTGAATACCACTCCGCTGGGGATTTCTTTCGCCAATATATGCTCCAGCATAACATCCCCCTTTATGACAAGTCCCAAATCCCAGACGAACTCGACCGAAAAATCGACCGTAAGTTGATTCAGCTTGCCGATCACGGCGGCGCAGTCATCGATGCCGACTATATCGGCTATTTCACCAGAAACATGCTCCACGTTTTAAAAGTCTTATTGACCTGCAACGAAGAAGAAAAAATCAGAAGAGCCGTCTCCCGGGTCCATACTCACAAAGAAACAGCCGAAGAAGTAAACAAGCGTCAAGAGGAGCTTTACAAAAAGTTCCATAAAATCTATTCCGCAGAAGATTATCTCAATCCAAAGTTTTTTGATCTGGTGATTGATACTACTAGAACTGGTCCAGAAAAAGTTGTCGAACAGATTTTAAAGAAATTTAGAGGAAATTAAGGATATTTAGGGAATTTAGAACATTAAGGTTATTAAGGAAAATGTGATCAACTTGTCAGCGACTATCAAGGACTAATAATTGGCATTAATAAATTCGTAAAATATATTATCAGGAAGAGAGATGCCACGAAAAAGTAATTCTTCAATATCCTCAATTACCTAAATACCCTCCCACTAAGTCCAAACTTGGCATTCAAGGCTTTCAGAAAATGTTGCTTATCAAAATATCCAAACTTCACTCTATATCTCCCTCTTTCCACTTTCACACTTTGCCTGCCCGCCAAAGCCCTTCGGGTCTGAGCCTCAGGTCTTCGACTCCGACCATTCGGCCTTGAGCTCATGGCCGAGAGGGGTCGCTCAGACTCGAGGAGGTCGAAGACCTTGGCGTCGGCGGGACTTTGACTAATCTTTGTATGCTCCTGCCCATCAACAATTAAAGAAACATCATCGCCTTTTCTTACCTTAATCTCCACAACATCATTTGGTGAAAGAGCCACCGAAGGAATCGACAATCCAACAGCGTTGATCGGCGTAATCAAAAAACAATCAACCTCAGGCTCTACAATCGGCCCGCCGGCCGAAAGTGAATAAGCAGTCGATCCGGTTTGGGTCGAAACAATCACGCCATCCCCCACAATTTCTAAAAATTTTTGCCCGTTAACCGTAATTTCTAAATCAACCACCCGATACATCCCCTTGACTACGACTTCATTCAATGCCCGAAAATTTCCACCTTCGAGGTGGGCTTGTCCTGAGTTATATCGAAGGGCTCTGACTCCTCGAAGGTGGAAATTTTTGCTGATCCCGGCTTCGAGCGTCATTCGCTCCGAAATAAAATACTTACCATCGATCAATTTCTCGATTGCTCCCTGCCACTCACTTCCCTCCGCCGCTGTCAAAAACCCAAGTGTCCCGGCATTAATCCCCACAAACGGCACATTAAGCTCAACATGCTCGCAAGCCGCATGAAGCAGTATTCCATCCCCACCAAGAGTAACAACGAGGTCCGACCTCGTCAAATTCGTATCCAAGACCTCATGGCCTCTGGTTTCCAGATACTTTTTGACCTTCTTAGCAAGGTCACGGGCTTTAGGGATATCTTCAGCCACAACAATCCCAAATTTCACCTAAAATACCTCCACAACTACTGCCGAAATATCATCCGGCTTTGCTCGAATATTCTCTTCCTTAGGAATCACTGAACGATTCTTTGCTTTCTCGACCAAAGCCTCCGCAACATCTCCACCCTCCGCTACAACTTCTTCGATTTCTCTTGTGGTTAGATTATCATGAACACCATCAGAAGTCAGTATTATCATATCTCCCCTATTTAACTTTTCGCGATACAAATGAACACCTATTTCCTGATCGGATCCAAGACTTTGTGTAACTATATTTCTCTGACGAAAAATTGCATAGTCGTATTTGTCAAGGTCGCTACCATCGGTATCATCAAACTCCTCTCTAAGAACAACCGGAATAAGACTATCATCCTCGGTAATTAGTCTCAAATTTCCCTCTCTAAGCAAATATGCCCTGCTGTCGCCGACGCTTCCTATAACCGCTGTCTTTCCATTGTCATCTTCTACTATTTTAACAATGACACAAGTTGTCGCCCCACCGGGAACCTTTTCGGAAACCACTCTGGATGCTTGCTGCAGTGTCTCTTTAATTTTCTTTTCTACTTCCTCAGATTTTAAGGCAGGGTCTAAATTTGAAAGATTCGTACTGATAACCTCTATTGCAATTCTACTTGCTAATTCTCCATGTTCCAATCCACCCACCCCATCCAGTACTGCTGCCCAATTTAAACCTTTTTCCTCTTCACCATAGGGGAATCCGATCGCATCCTCATTTCTATCCGGATGTTTCAAGCTAGCAACCGTTTTTCCGGAAAATTTAAGCTTTAATTCTTTTTGAGGAAGTTGTTCTGAGCGTTGATCCATAGCTAGATTATACTTACAAGATGACCTGTGGGCTCGGAAGGAGTCGAACCTTCTGCATCGACTTTATAAGAGTCGCGTTCTACCGTTGAACTACGAGCCCTTGAGCCAGATATAAGAGTAGTGCTCTAACCGCTGAGCTACTGGCCCCATTCTTACCGCTTATTTAAGAGTCCCGTTTTGCCGTTAAACTACGGATCCTGATCAAGCTAATTTTAACAGGAAAAGTTTATGGAGCCAACTCCGGATGTTTGCCAAAAATGCCATTTATTGACGCTTTAATTTGTTTTTGCGTCTCTTTTGGACGAAATGCGCCACGGCTTGCCCGCCGAACTAAATCCTGGAAATTTTCCGTGGCCTCCACCAACTCTTTAATAGCCATAACTTTTTCTTTTGCCTGCAAATCATCGATATAAACACCGATTTTTTCTGAAGTCGGCCGTCCGTAAAGGTCAGCGGTGACCGACTTAAACCTTAGTCTAAAACCATTTTGGGCAATAACCCGCCAGAATAAATTTTCTGGTTTGAATTCAAATTCTGCGGGCTCTAAGAACGCGACCGGGGAAACAACTCCTTCTTCTATTCGCTCGGTTAGCCGTGAATCAACCATCAAATCACCCTCCAGATTTCATTGCTAAAAACTACAGCCCTGCTTGCCTCGCCTACAATCGGGCCCGGTGCACAATCTCCGCGTCAACCACGTTGACGTCGCGGCCGTAGCGCAGGCGTGAGAGCTGCTTTATCATCTCGGCTATACGCACATCGCGCTCGACCTTTGATAAATCGCGGGTCGTATCTAAAGAAAAAGGCGGTACCGGTTCGTTTCTGACAATAGTCTTTACATAGGCCTGAAACCTTTCGACATTTATAAGATCAGTCTCATTAAAAACAGGCGTAAACTCGTGCTGCAGGTAATTGGCATCAGTCACCCCAACTCTAAAACTAACCAAAGTTCCCACGTTTCCAAAAACCGCGTTTTTAACGTCTTCTTCGATCTGTCCGATAAATTGGTTGGCTACTATTAAATTAAGTCTGAATTTCCTGGCCTCTGCCAAAATGTCGGCGAATGTTTCCGTGGCAAAGTTTTGAAACTCGTCAACGTAAAGGAAAAAGTCCGGCCGCTGCTCTTCGGCAACATCCTGCCTGCTCATGGCCGCAACCAAAATTTTAGGCACCAAAACCAGCCCTAAGAAGCTCGAATTTTCCTCGCCAACTCGCCCTTTGGAAAGATTGACAATTAAAATCTTTTTATTGTCCATAATATCGCGAAGATTAAAAGCGCTCTTTGACTGGCCGATGATATTCCTTATCATCCGGTTAGTCACAAATCTGCCGAATTTGGAAACGATGTAGTCCAAAACTTCCGATTTATGGAAGTCAGCAGTCTGTGCGATCTGGTCTGTCCAATAACGCCGCACCACCGGATCGTCAACCTTGGGGAGTAGTTCCTGAACAAACCGGGCATCAGTTAACACCCTAACTACTTCCACAAAAGTGTTGCCGGGCTCGGACATAACTGTCAACATGGCATTTCTGATGGCATGCTCAAATCGCGGACCGATGATACCGGTTTTATGCGGATCATAAAGTTTGTACATTAAACCAACAATGTAGGTTGCCACAAAATGCTTCTCCTGCTCGCTTTGAGCCTCAAGCATATTCATGCCAATCGGCCGCTCAGTGTCTGCCGGGTTAAAGTAAATAACATCCTCGGCTCTCTCTGGCGGGATCATATTCAAAATATCCTCTGCCGCGTCTCCGTGAGGATCAATAAAAGCAACGCCTGCGCCGGAGCGAATATCCTGCATCAGCATATATTTCAAAAGCTCGGTCTTGCCGGTTCCCGTTTTACCGACAATGTAAACATGGCGCCTCCTGTCATCATCTGCGATATAGACTTCTTTAGTTGTTCCCCGATAAACACTTTTGCCCAAATGAAGCCCCGAAGCGGGAATTTGGGCCGGTGCCGGAGCACGCTTGGCATTAACCCAAAAGATACCGGGCGTTTCCACGGTTTTATTGGGAAGATGAAAAACACCTGCCAACTCTTCGGCATTTAAAACTGAGGACTTACCAAAAATCGGCATGTACCTGTAGACAAAATCGACTAAAAATTGTTTCTTGAATCTTATCCCGGCAGTAGTAAAACCATTATATTCCGATGTAAACTGGGCAAAAGTTGATTTAATGTTGTCAACGTGAACCTTGGCATCCTCATCAGTCTTGGCGGAAACCACAATTCTGACAACCACATCAAATCCGGCCTTTGAACACTTGTTTTCGATTGCCTCCATTTTCTTGGGATCCGGCGGTGTCTTGCCTTCGTTTTTTGGTGAAAGTTCTGCTTGTTTTGTTTTGGTAACATATCTTTTGCCTGCCGCTTTCCACTTTCCCGAAGCCGGCAAGGCCAAAATTTGCACAACCGCCCCCTCGCCAAGCTGCATTTTTGCCATTGCCGAGGTTACAGAAGATAAAGGGTCTGTTGCCAGTTCCTTGTAAGTTTTTATCGGGTAGTAACCTGCGCTTTTTAACTTCAAGGCAGCAAATGCCAGCTTGCCATCTTCAGAAAAAATATTATATTCTTCAAGTTCGCGAACATCTGCCCCGGGATATGCGCCATGAATTTGCTTTTCGACCAGATCCTGCAAGCTTTTTGAACATGAAACATAGAATTTAATTTCCTCGGGAAGCGCCACAATCTCTAAAGAAATATGGTCTTGAGGCTTTAAAAACGAAAGGGTGCCTCCTTTATAAATTGAATATAAAGAAGAAAACATTTGCTCTGCGGCATCGATTTTGATTTCGTTATCTCTGGGCACTGCGACCGAAAGCAATACAAAATCCAAAGACCTCTCTTCTCTGTCGCGATTTCGCATCCAAAGTATCCAGGCCCAGCCTACGATAAATGCTAAAAGTCCCAAAACTAAAAGGGCTAAGGCCAAAAAGCCCAAGGACCTTAAAAAAAGCTCAAAACCGCTTAACGCGTCAATTTGACCAACAGCGCGAGTTGTTTCTTCAATCGGCATATTTCAGCGTCTAGTGAATTAGTTAATTAGCGTTTAGATAATAATTTCTAGACGCTAGACGCTAACTAACTAAACGCTTAATTCGCCCCCTTCCTAAATACCACCCTCATCGTATGCTTATGAGCTATCTTAATTAGTCTGCCGATCCAGATTGCCAATACCATCAGACTTGAAGCACCAACTACCACTTTGTCAAAAACTTTCCCGGTCAATTTTGCCGAAAGTCCCCTCTTATAAGTCGCTCCAGAAATTGGTAAATCTAAAGTAGTACCACTTTTGACAACTTCTTCTGCCGCGGCCTGCGAACCATAAACCCCCACATCCTCAACGTCAGGTGGAATTTCCGGCTCTGGTTTTGCTTGTACAATCTCCTTAACTGACTCTTGAACTTTTCCAATCAATTCTTTGTCAAGTGCTTCTGCCGTCGTCTTAATTTCCGCCATAATCTTATCCTCATCACTTGCCTTTGGCTCTTGTTCTTTAGCCTTTGGTGCGCCGGGTGGCGCAACCGGCACATTCGCCGAAACCTTATCAGCTGCAGACACCGTTCCTTTTATTGAATCGTCACTTTGATCAGAAGAAACACCAATCGGCAGATCAGTCGGGACAGACATTGAAGTAATTATATCTGAAATTGTTGAATTGTTAAATTGTTAGATTGTTAAGAGGGCCCGCATCTCACTTCCGCCCTCCCCCCAAAAACAAAAAATCATAAACCAACCCAAAAAGTGCGCCTGTTGCCGGACCAACAATCCAAACTGTAATATCAGATGAGCCAGAAATCAAAAGCGGCCCCAAAGCCCTGGCCGGATTAAGGACTGCACCTGTCAATGGCCCCGCAAACACCCCGGCGATCAAAACAATTAACCCAACAGCCAGAGGCCCGAAACTAACCGACCCCCGCTTGTCAACAAGCGTTGCAAAAACTACAAAAACTAAAATTGCCGTCAAAGTTGCCTCAATCACAAGGCCTGTTTGATCAGAAATTCCCGCCCCCAAAGCCGGACCTCCCAGCTTATATTGCAAAGAATCAGTACCAAAAATAAAAAGCAGAAGTCCTGCTGCCGTAAAACTGGCCAAAATCTGCGCGCACATATAAAAAACCGCCACTGTCCCTCTCACCTTTTGACTAAGCCACAGCGCCAAAGTCACCGCCGGATTAAGATGACCGCCGGAAATATTAACCGTTGCCAGCATCATCGTGGTGATCGAAAGACCAGTCACCAAAGCTACCCCCAAAAGCCCCACCTCTCCAAAAAAAATATTGGTTAAAACCGCGCCGGAGGAGATAAACACAAAAACAAAAGTCCCCAAAAACTCCGCCACATAGGCCCGCCACGGGCTAAGCCAAGTTTTTAAAAATCGCCAGGAACCCACACCCCGATTAGACCACTTTAAGGGAAAAATTGTCAACGACAAAACTATTGATACAACTGGTAGAATAAAAAGAGGAACAAAGATGAAACTCTTTATTTTGAGCGAAGCGAGAATCAAACAATGAAACTTTTTATTGACAGCGCCAACCCGCTCTCAAATCTTAACTGCTTCAGGTACTACCGCGGGGACCGCCCAGACGCTGCCATCGCCGTAGCCACGGCCCCAGTCAACGACGTACAGCTGATAGCCGGGATCGACGAACCGACCAACATCGGCAACGCCGGAGACAAACGTTTGATCGGGAGTCCTTGCGTATAAGCCTACTAATAATTTCTGGCCTCTTTCTTTTTGGTGTTTAATGTCCAGTTGGGTCCAAAATAGTGCGTGATGCATCACTGCTTTAACTCCAGGAACTGCCAGGGTTTTGGCAAAGTCAGTTTCAATCATTCCTTTTTGGCGTTCCATGAGAAGATTATTGCTTTTGGGAAGAGCTACTGCATGGCCATTTTTATCAACAAAAACCGCTGTTTCAAAATAAACGGGGAAGGTCAGATTTCTTAAAGATTCGGATTCGGTGACATAACCAAAGTAAGGGCGATCCTGTTCATACTGCATTCCAACCGATATAAGACCGGAGACCTGGTAGACAACAATGTCTTTGGCACCTTCTATCTCGCAAGTTTTAGCGCGAATAGCTTGACGCTGTTCGCCGCTTAACGTAAATGTGGGGATTTGAGATCTTTCCAAATCGCCCCGCATTTGCGCAAGATAAGCTTCTATTAGCTCTTTTTCCGAGGGAGGAATCCCTTGCCGACTTGCGATTCTTTGGCCTTCCTGAACCCACTCTTGCATATTGTTGTGGATTATAGAGCTACTATGGGTTGTTTGTCAAGTTTGTTTTTTTCTCATCAAATCAACAAACACTCGCAGTGAATTTAACAGGAGGGAGAGATTACCGCAACAATATATATGATACTTTTAATCAACCGCTTTACTGAACATTACCTTTTCCTTGTAAGATATAATAACTAGCGATGAAAATACCCCAATTTTTCCTTGGTGTTGACGGTGGAGCCACCAAAACCGAGGCAGTCCTGGTTGACCAAAATAGAAAGATCATCGACCAAGGACAGGCTCAAGGGTCAAATACGGCTATTTTTGGTCTGACTGAATCAGCTAACCAAGTCGCCTTAGCCGTAAAAAGAGCGCTTGGAACAAAAAAAATTAAGATTTCCGCAAGCTATCTCGCCTTGGCTGGTGTCAATACCAGGGATGATAACAAAAACTGGCAACGGGCAATCAAAAATCATCCCTATCTCTGTCAGGTGTTAGACAACCCCAAAATTGTTAATGATACAGCGGCTGCCCTCCGTTCCGGCACCACTGACAAAAATGCCATCGTTGTTATTGCCGGCACCGGCTCCAACTGCTATGGCCGAAATGAAAAAGGTCAGGAAGCCAGAAGCGGTGGCGCTGACCACATTTTGGGAGATGAAGGCAGCGCCTATGACATCGGATCAAATATTCTACATAGCGTCGTCAAAGCGCTTGACGGCCGAGGCCCAAAAACAGTTCTCGTTAATTTGCTATTTGAAAAACTCAAAATCGAAAGTCTTGACGGTCTTCATCGGCTCGTTTACAAAAAGCCCTGGAACAAAACCGATATCGCGCAAGTTGCTCCCCTTGCCGAAATTGCCGCTGAAAAAAATGACAAAATCGCTATCGGAATTATTAAAAGCGCAGCCGATGAGCTGGCTTTGATGATCAAGGCAGTTGCCCAAAAGCTAAACTTAGAGAAAAAACCCTATACAATCGTCAAAAGCGGCAGTGTCTTTAATATGCCAAAAATTGGAAACCTCCTTGAAAAAGAAATCCTTAAATTCAGCCCTTATGCTAAATTCACCATGCCCAAAGTTAGTGCCGCTACTGCCGCCGCCTATTTAGCGCAAGAAGGAATTTGAAGGGACTTTCTAACTTAGCTGGGTGTATTTTCCGGTCCGCGGTTTCGGTAAGTTCTAATGAAATCTTTCACTTTATTTTCGTCTAGCTGATCCAGCTTAAGCACTCTGCCCCAGCCAACTAGTGCAATTATCGTCTCGTTTTTATCCCTTGGGGCAAGTACCACTTTCCAATCATCTTCGCCAACAATTTCTTTAAGCTTATTCTTTACCTCATCAGAAACGTCACTTTTGTAGGAGATCCAAATGTGTCCATGCTCTAAATTATGAATCAGCTGCTCGTCGGGCAAAGATGAATCATAAACACCGTTTTTGGCAGGATTTGACCAGTGAGGGCCGGAACTCGGGGGGTTAGATTTGTAGCCCGACCCAGCCGTCCCGCCGGCTATATGGTTGCGGCCAACAATATCGTACTCGACTGTTCCTTCAACTGATTTTGATACTGCAACGGGGCGAGCATCCTCCGTCCCCTCCTTCATTCCTTCCGTCCCCTGACTTTTGGATAGAAACCACACCCCCGCACCCACCAAAATAAAAGTCGGTATTAAAAACCAAGCCAAAATAGGAACTTTCATACCTCAATTAAGGCCTTAAAGTACTACACTCTACGAATTTTTGCAAGTTTACTCAACGTCAATCTGCCCGAACTGGCTGGGATTTAAATGGTTGTGGTATTTTCTTGTCCCGGCCGTAGTAAGCGTCACTGATTTTGTCTCTCCCGGAGCAATTGTTCCAATATTAAATTCCGGATAAAGCGTATGCACCGGATGAGGTGCCGAATTCACCTGAATATTAGCGGCTGTGCTGTTTTTGACACTAACCGTTTGGCCCACTTTAACCTTAATCGGGCTTGGGGCAAAACCGCCGTCAGAATAAGTGATTACGTTTTCTTGCGGCACCGGTAACCCTTGCTGCTGCTCTGCCGGTCCGGTTGTGGTAGCTGGCGTTTTATAAAGATTGCAGGCAGAAAGGACAAGCGCACCAGACAAAACCGCTCCAATTAAGTAGCATTTTTTGAAATCCAACATTCTTTCACCTCCTAGGATTCTGCTATTCTATCAAAAACTATACCTATTTCAAACACCCAAATTCACCAGTCAAGCTAACATAATTTTTGCCATACAGTTTATTCCAAGATGCGGAAGAAAATACCATGGCCTTTAGGCCTTCGACCGTGAGGTCTTCGACTCCGAGGCTCAGATCTTCGATTCCGAGATCGTCACTCAGATTCGAGGAACTCGAGGAGCTCAGACCGAATCGGCCGTATGTAGTTTATTGGCACTCCCAAAAACCTCAATTTTGGCCTCAACAACCGCTGCCACTGCTAAAATTACCTCCGGCATCAATTTATACATCGTATATTCATTTGGTTGCTCTCCCAACTTCTCCGTCAATGCGTCACGGTATGCCAGCCGAATTTCCGTATTGACGTTAACCTTGACAATCTTACCCACTTTTATTGCCTCCTTAACTTGATCTGCCGGTATACCAGAACCCCCATGCAGCGAAAGAAAAGTGTTGGGCAGAACCTCTCGAATCTTTGCTAAAAGTCCAAAATCCAAAGGCGGTTGATTAGGAAAGGTGCCATGGACATTGCCAAAAACCGCAGCATATATATCCACATTAGTCTCTTCTACAAACCTTGCTGCTTGATCTGGACTTGTATAAGATTTTTTAAGAGTCTCTAAATCTATTTGCTCGCTATGAACCTCGCTTGCGCCCGACAATTTATCAATTTCGCCCTCGACCAAGAGGCCCTTCGCATGCGCTGCCGCAACTACCTTTTTAGTATTTTCAACATTTTCCTCAAATTCCGAATCGGATCCATCGAAGTGAATAAGACCAAAACCCGCCATTGACTGACTATCACCTCGGATGGTGGCAGTCCCGAGCTTGTCGAGGGACATGACTCCTCCGAGGTGGACTGACTCGACTTGAGACGTGTTAATCGCCGCCAAACAGTCCTCAACTTTTCTCGCATGGTCTAAATTTAAAAGAATCGGAACATGGTATTCTTCTCTGGCATTGGTAACCAAATCCAAAATATTTGCCAACCCAAAATACCCCGCCTCCCCTGGCGAAAATTCCACTATCACCGGCGACTTTTTATTTTTACCGGCCACACATATCGCCTTAAAAATCTCCAAATTATCAACATTAAACGCACCAATAGCAAAGCCCTCTTTTTTAGCCTTCGCAAACCACTCTCTAGCAGTCATATTAGTCAAATGAAAAGAAAATAATAACTAAAGGCGTAAGAATAGATAGTACCCAAAATGATATTCTGAAAATTGTTTTTTTAGATCTTCTGATGAACAAGTAAACCAAGATCATAAGCTCTATCAATAAAAATATTGATAAAACATCATGACTATTACCGAGAAAACCAACTCTGTAGTTGTAAAATACATAAATTACAATCAGAAACAGATCTACAAACATCAATAACGCTTCGAGAACTCTCGCTATCATTTTAAAAAGGATTAACGACTTTTATCTCAGAAAAACTAGCAAAATCCTGCTCATTTGCAGTATAGATCGTTTTGATTCCATTGGAAAGCATCGTTGCAACCAAATAAACATCGAAAATCCTTCGGCCAAGAATATTTTTGCCATCTATCAAATACATAACCGTCAGTAATTCGTTACCGATCGGTACTATCAGCTCGAATGGGGATATTAAAAATCTCTTAATCTCCAAAGTCGCTTCCT
Source organism: Candidatus Curtissbacteria bacterium RIFCSPLOWO2_12_FULL_41_16 (assembly GCA_001776545.1). Taxonomy (GTDB): domain Bacteria; phylum Patescibacteriota; class Microgenomatia; order Curtissbacterales; family GWA2-41-24; genus WO2-42-50. The sequence continues at coordinate 35,463 of MFBZ01000025.1, forward strand.
TAGGAGTGACCGAATTTTTATACTTGGCTCGATTAGTTATAGTGGAATAAAACTCAAGCAAATTTTGAGGAGTTATCGCCGCTTTTAATTTGCCATCATTGACTAATTCCTGGAGTCTTTTTGCTTTCTTGTAGAATGGAGACTTGCCATCATGCGCGTAGACTAAAATGTTGGTATCAAACAGTACCCAATCCTCATCAGAGCCAATCATAAATCTCTTCTCGCCTTAAAGTACCCTTAACTCCCAAAGGGAAAGTCTTAAATTTAACCTTCCGTTTCTTTGGCCGTTCACCCAAAAGATCTTTTCTCAAAGCTTCAGTAATCACCTGCTTTAAATTTTTATCTTCCTCTAGTGCTTTTTGTTTCGCCCGTTTTAGAAGTTCTTTATCAAGTTCAATTGTAGTTCTTGCAGTCTGCATACTTGTCACATATTAACACATTCACATATTTATGTCTACACTTTCACCCTCTTTTCCCTATACTCCGAATAAATCTTTAGGCCCCAAAAACCGTTGACTGCTGCAGCTATTAGATAGGGAAACCAAAAAAGGGATTTCAGGGTCGTATCAATACCTCCAATCTCAAAACCTTCAAGTACAAAAACTGCGATCACGCTAAATTCAAAGATTGAAATTAAAGTCACCAAAGCTGCCGCCCGAACTGTGCCTACAAACCACAAAAACACCGCTGGCCCAAACATTAAAATCCCCAAAACCATCCCATTGAAAAAAATACGGCTAACCGCATAGTCCCAGATGTTTAAGAAAATGAAGATAAAAAATAAATTAAGTTTTAGCAGATTCTGCGCAGGTTTTTTGGAAATTTTGAATACAGCCTTAATTTTTTTATTAAGCATAAATATCACGTCTCAATTTTCTTTATTTTCTCGATTCTTCTTGCATGCCTTCCGCCTTCAAATTTGGCCTCAAGCCAGGCAGACACTGCCCTTTTGGCATCATCAGACGACAAAAATCTGGCTCCAAGAGAAAGAATGTTGGCATCGTTGTGCTCACGGGCTAATTTTGCAATTTGTGGATTTGGACTATTGATAACCGCCGCTCTTATCCCTTTTACTTTATTGGCCACAATCGCCTCTCCTTGCCCACTTCCCCCAATTACTATTCCCAACGATCCGGGATCGTCAACAACCCTCCTGGCACAAGGATAAATAAAATCGGGATAGTCGTCAGCCTCATCTAACTCAAATGCTCCCATATCCTCCACTTCCAGTCCTTTCACCCTTAGATATTGAATCAGCTGTTTCTTTAAATAAAATCCGGCATGGTCCGAAGCGATATAAACCATCTATTCTAGATTACAAGGTTGGAAGGATTTGGTGCAAATGGGAGTCACCCAATCAATTGCTTTAAATCAAAACTTAGATCAGATAATCGGTCTTTATGCGAAGCGATATCCACTCTATTTTTAACTGCCGTGGTCAATGGTGAAACCTCGGCTGGATTATTAATAACTGTCGCCCCCACAATGCGCGTTTGAGAATTATACTTTTTGACAAAGATCCTAGTTATTTTACTATCCTCCACTGACCCTCGAACAACAATTTCATCCACAAAATCCTCTTCTGTCATTCCGATAAATGAACAAGAAGATCCAAAAAAATTAATTGTGTAGGCGGAAACGGCCTCAAATGCTGTTCGCACATCGCACATTGTCTTGGCAACAACAGCGCCTTGAGTCGTTGCATTTCCCCAAGTACCAACAATATGGGGGACTTGAATTATCAGATCATAAAAGCTAACACAATCTCCGGCCGCATAAACATCGGGGATGCTCGTCTCAAGATATTCATTTGTGACAATTCCGCCATCAATTTTCATGCCACTATCATTTAGCCACTCCAGATCGTTTCTTATACCAATACCGATTCCCACCAGATCCGCTTCGTACTTCTTGCCAGATTTGGTTTTAACTGTCCCAACAACCCGTTTTAGGGTCCGACCCTCAAATTCCTGGACCTGGTCTCCAGCGACTACTTTAATCCCATTTGCCTCAAGCAAATTCCGCAGGACTCGACTGGACTTTTCATCCAACCGGGTTCCCCAATAGTAAGGGGCTCCCTCCAAAATCACTGTCTCAATTCCCTTTTCTTTAAAGCTATGAGCAAACTCCAAACCAATAAAACCGCCACCTATTATTACTCCTCTTTTAGCTGTCTTAGCAGCCTCGATAATCGTATCGGCATCGCCAATCGTCCACATGTAGGAAATGTTTTCAAGATCAGCCCCGGGCACATTCAGCCTTATCGGGGATGCACCGGTTGCTATGAGGAGCTTTTTATAAAGGAAGGTTTCGCCATTTGCCAATTCGACTTTCTTTTGATCCGGTATAAGTTTTGCAGCTTTTGAATTCCCAACCAGTTCTATTTGGTTTTCCCGATACCACATGGGGTTTTTTAAAAATAATTGTTCCCTTGTTATCTCTCCTCTTATGTAATTTGGCAGCAAAACGCGCGAATAAAGCCGGTAATTTTCGCCGGAAAGAATTGTAATTTTGGCGTTGGGATTTAGAGTTCTGATAACGCCCGCCGCGGTGGTCCCCGCCGCCCCGCCACCGATTATCAGAAAATCAGTCTGTCGGGTCATGGATTTCTCACATCGATATCCCCGGAATACCAAGAAGATTCAAGACCTCGCCTGCCAAAAAGCCAATCCCCGCAGCGATAAGTCCTATTATTATTGTCTCGACAACTTTTGAACCAAGGCCGTCTTTATTAAGCCACCAGCGCATCAAACCAATAAGTCCCATTACCACTAAAGAGGTGAAAATTGATGCTATAAGGGCACGATTTACAGGTCGCAAGAATATAAATGGCAAAAGAGGTGGTATCCCTCCCAGTAAATAGAAAAAACAAACTAAAACTCCGGCTATCCTAGGCGATTCTTCTTGTGTCAAACCGAGTTCATCCCTCATCATAACTTTTAGCCAAAGTTCGCGATCTGATGTCACCTTTTTGGTCAAAACTTCTACGGTTTCTTTATCGAAACCCATATTAGTGTAGATCTCGCGGATTTCTTGGCGCTCTGCTTCGGGCTTATTTTCGATCTCCCAGAGTTCAATCTTCTCCATTGCTTCATAATGTTCATCCTGGGATTTAACCGCAAGGTAATTACCTAAGGCCATTGAAGCTGCACCAGCAACAATAGTCAGTGCTCCGGCAATAATAATGACACTTTGATTAGCTGTACTGCTGGCAATTCCTACCAAAAAACCAATGGCGGTCACCACGCCATCGTTGGCGCCAAAAACAATATCCCTTAAGAACTGCCCGCTTGCGGGATGCTGCGGTTCCCGCCCGGCAATAGATCTTTGCGGCATGAAACAATTCTAACATTTCAGGAAGTAGAGGTCTTGGCAGCAATCAAAAACATGACCCCTCGACTTCGCTCGGGGTAAACTACGCTGGCGGCTTGCCCGCCAAAGCGAAGGCGGCGGCGGGAGGCCTGAGCGAGGCAGGAAGACTAAAGATCGAAGATAGATGCATTTCGCCGAGCGTTTTTTGATGTTGCCAAGACGTCAAAGCTTCCGCTACGGGTATTCTTGCTCTCCGGTTTCCTCGTCGACCAAAATAATCGCTTTTGTGGGGCAAGATTCGGCGGCAAGTTTTACCATTTCCGGCGGATCGCCTTCCCCATCCAAAAGAATAGCCTTATTTTCGCCATCCAGCGCAAAAGTTTTCATGGCCAGAGCAACACAGCTTGCAGCACCAATACATAAATCTCGATCGACCGTTATTTTCCACATTTTCTTACTATTTCCGTTTGGCTGATTATCAGACATCTTGTCACTTGTTACCTGTTACTTGTCACTTTTCTTACGGCCTCAAGCGCCAAAAACGCACATTTTAACCTTGCCGGCGGAAATCCTGAGCTTGCCGAAGGACCGCCAATTAGATTAAGCACATCCTGTCCCGTTATCTTAGAAAGAATAGAGATAGGCTTATTCTTAATCGCTTCAGAAAGCATCGAGGCGCTAGCTATGGAAATCGCACAGCCGTTTCCAATAAACAAAACTTCCTTGATTCTATTATCGCGTATTCGAAAATAAAATGTAACCTCATCTCCACACAAAGGATTAATCTGTTCAATTACCACATCAGCCCCCTGCATTACGCCAAAATTTTGAGGGTTTTGCCAATGCTCTAAAATTTCTTCGCGGTATGGATCCATAGCTTAAATTTTCAATTTTTAATTCTTACTTTTTGATTTATCAAAAATACGCTTTGGTATTTTCATTGAATTTTCAATGATTTAATTTTTCAAAATATCTTTGATATTTTCTTTGCAATTTTAAACATTTAGATTTCATTAAAAATTTCAAATTAAAAATTAGATTTTGAAAGTCTTTTTTACTTTCAATATTCCTTCCACCAACCTATCTATCTCCTCCTTCGTATTGTACAGATAAAAACTCGCTCTTGCAGCTGAACTAATACCCAAAAATTCCATTAAAGGTTGAGCACAATGATGACCGGAACGAATGGCAATTCCCTCGGAATCCAGTATTGATGCCACATCATGAGCGTGAATATTACCGATATTGAAGGAAATAACCCCACCCCTTGCGGTCGGATCACGAGAGCCTAGGATCTTAACTTCAGGAACCGTCTCTAGCTTCACAAGGGCACCCCTTGTCAGCTCAATTTCGTGCTTACGGATATTCTCTATCCCAATTCTCTCCAAATAATCAACCGAGGCCGCAAGTCCAACCGCCCCGGCAATATTTGGCGTTCCTGCCTCAAATTTCCAAGGCAACTCGTTCCAGCTTGATCGATCAAAACCCACCTTCGAAATCATCTCACCTCCATATAAAAAGGGGGCAGTCTCCTCCAAAATTTCTCGTTTCCCCCATAAAACCCCAATTCCTGTTGGCCCCAACATCTTATGTCCAGTAAAAACATAGAAGTCGCAGCCAATCGAATCTATATCAACCGGCATATGCGGCACCGCCTGTGCCCCATCGATCAGTATTTTTGCTTTGGGCGCTTCCCGATGAACGATTAACGATAAACGATTAACGTCATTTATCGTCCCAAGAACATTGGACACATGAAAGAAAGTGGCCAATTTCGTTTTTTTAGTTAACGCTTTCTTAAATGCCAACTCATCCAATTCTCCATTCTCACCGACCGGTCGAAGACCTCTTCGAGCCTGAGCCTCAGAGCCGAAGGCCTGAGCTTGCCGAACGGGCACAATTTTCAAAACTGCCCCG
>MFBZ01000026.1 GCA_001776545.1 Candidatus Curtissbacteria bacterium RIFCSPLOWO2_12_FULL_41_16
TATTCTCTCGTAATTTTGTGTTTGCATAACAAAACCATTATTACACATCACATTACACACTGCAAGGGGCCTAAAATTAGGGAACCATCCAGTTACCCTAAGAGTGTACTTCTCGACAGCCTTCGGTAATATTCAAATTTTTATTGCTTCATTCTAAGAGCGCAAGCGAGTAGAGCTTAGATGGAAGTATGGCCTCTATGTATTGGAACAATGAAAGATGATCGGATATTATCGCCTACTTTTCTAATAAACTCAGCTTTTGTCAACCTTTTAATTTTTGCCTCATCAATTGTTCCATTGGCGTAAGGTAGATTCAAGATAGCTTGCTTGACATTAAAACGAATCCCTTGTTGCCAGTCTTTTGGGTCTTTTGCCAACTCCTCACTGGCTTGGCGATTGATTACAATACCGGCTATCGCCTCATTTTCCAGGGGATTTGGGAAAATATACGCAGCACGAATAGAATAACGAAATGGTTCTTGAGAAATACCTCGCAGAATTACACATTCATCAGTTCTTAATAATTCTTTGGCCTCAAGTGCTTGTTCTGCAAGCGAGCTAATAGTTGATGTTCTTAATACTTCTCTAGCCTTAATTGCCTGTTCTGCAAGTAAGTTGATGACTTGTGAGAGATGACAATCTACTAAGTGACCAGTTTCGGTATGAATAGCTTTTTCAGCTGCCATTTTTCTTAAGTTTCGGCTAATAGTTTATTCCGAGCGAGCGAAAACCCTGGTCTTCAGGCCGCGGATGAAGCTTAAATCTCGCGAGCGACAAGTCAAACTTGTCATGCCACGTTTGACGTGGCGAAGGAAGAAAATACCACGGCCGCAAGGACCGTGTGTAGTTTATTTATTAAAGTCTAAAAAAGCAAGGATTGTAAGTTTTTAAAAAACATTTAGCATCAATTTACCAAAGTTTTAACATTTTTCGAAGCTAAACATGATAAAAAATTTTTGAAAACTTATTCTTCTAGAAGGCAAGTTTAAAGTCACTAGTTGACATCCTGATTCCAGCTTTGAGAAAATTAAGGCGGGCTGAAAGTCCTGAGCGAAGTCGAAGGACACCCATTCATAGCTCCCCTGACTAAGGGAGCTTTTTTAATGCTGCGAACCAAATTTATCTTTGTCTCAGGCGGCGTCATTTCCGGCATAGGTAAAGGAATTGCCACATCCTCCATCGCCCTCCTTTTAAAATCCCGCGGATTCTCCGTTACAACCATTAAAGCCGACCCTTATCTTAACCTCGATGCCGGTACCCTAAATCCCATTGAACACGGCGAAGTCTTTGTTTTAAATGATGGCATGGAATGTGATCAGGATTTAGGAAACTACGAAAGATTTTTGGATCAAGACTTAAACAGCACCAATTACACGACAACTGGCCAGATCTTCGAATCGATTATTGACAAAGAACGCGCGCTTGGTTACGAGGGCAAAACAGTCGAGTTTTTCCAACATCCTCCGGAAGAAATCATTTCCAGGATCAAGCAATGCGCCAGGAAAAATCGCGCTGATATTGTTGTCTTTGAAGTCGGGGGCACGGTAGGGGAGTACCAGAACCTTTTGTTTCTTGAAGCTAATCGTTTACTAAAACTCAAATATCCTCGTGATGTTCTCCACGTCCACCTTACTTATTTGCCCATCCCGTCATCGATAGGGGAGATGAAATCAAAACCTGCCCAGATGTCTATACACCAGCTTGCCACAGCTGGCATTATTGCCGATTTTGTACTGGCCCGCGCCCAAGTCGCCGTCGATGAAAAACGAAAAGAAAAAATTGCCGTTGCTTGTGGTCTTTCACCGGATGATATCATCTCAGCGCCTGATGTTGAAAACATTTATCAAGTCCCGCTCAATTTTGAAAATCAAGATTTATCCGACAAAATTCTCAAGAAGCTCTACATCAAACCCCGGAAAAGAGACCTTTCTGACTGGAAAGTCATGGTCAATTCGGCCCTAACTGCCAAAAAGACCGCTAAAATTGCCATGGTCGGCAAATATTTTTCAACCGGCGATTTTACTCTTTCCGATGCTTATCTTTCAGTCATTGAATCGATAAAGCACGCTGCAGCCCAAAACGATATCAAGCCAAAACTGGTCTGGATTGACAGTACCCAAATCGAAAAAGAAGGATTAATGATTTTGGCAGGCTTCGATGGCATCGTGGTACCGGGTGGTTTCGGAGGAAGGGCTGTTGAAGGCATTATTTCATCAATCCAATTTGCCCGCCAAAACAAAATTCCTTATTTTGGTCTTTGTTTTGGTATGCAATTGGCAGCTGTCGAATTTGCCAGAAATGTGTGCGCCCTTAAAGACGCTCACACAACAGAAATTAACTCGCAGACAAATCATCCCATAATCCATGTTATGGAATCTCAAAAAGAAAAAGTCGAGAAAAAAGAACTTGGAGGATCTATGCGTCTTGGTTCTTGGGAGTTTAAAGCAACCAAAGAAACCAAATTTGCCAAAGCCTATGGGATAGTCACAGGCAGCGAACGCCACCGTCACCGCTATGAATTTAATAATAAGTATCGGGAAATTTTTGAAAAAAAAGGCATGCAAATTGCCGCCACCACTAAGGACGGTAAATTAGTCGAAGCGCTAGAATTAAAAGACCATCCTTTCTTCATTGGTGTCCAATTCCATCCAGAACTCAAATCTCGTCCCTTGCGTCCCCACCCGCTCTACCTGGCCTTCATGAAGGCAGTCAGCGAACAAGTCAAAACTGAGGGGTTGACAAATAAAAAATCATTGTTAAAATATTAGCAGTCGTAAGCAACAACTGCTTGCGGCTTTTGCTCTAAAATCTGCCTAAACAATTTAGTGACTTGCCCAATTTATCAATTACCATGCTGAAGCCTTTAGCCGGATACGTCCTAATCGAACCCGCTCCCAAAGAAACAAAAACCGCCTCCGGCATTGTTCTTCCCGAATCTGCCGATGAAAAACCTCAAGAGGGAAAGGTTTTGGCGTGTGGCGAAGATCTTGTCGAAGAAGGCAAAATCATTAAATGTCCGGTCAAAATAGGCGACAAGGTAGTTTACAAAAAGTGGGGCGGCAACGAAATCAAATACGAAGGCAAAGAACTTTTATTGACTAAATTCGAAGACCTAATGGCGATTGTAACGAAAGGAGGTAATTAGGCTGGTAGGCAAGTAGGCTTGTAGGCAAATACACCCACGAGCCCATATACCCACGAGCCCATATACCTAATAGTGGCTAAACAATTACTTTACGCAGAAGAAGCAAGAGCAAAGCTAAAAAGCGGAGTTGATAAGTTGGCTTACGCTGTTGCTACGACTCTTGGTCCAAAAGGCAGAAACGTCGCTTTGGATAAAAAATGGGGTGCGCCAAATGTTGTCCATGACGGTGTTACCGTTGCTAAGGAAATTGAGCTTGAAGACCCTTTTGAAAATATGGGCGCTTCCTTAGTCAAAGAAGCAGCCAGTAAAACCTCAGACGTTGCCGGAGACGGAACTACTACATCAGTAGTTCTGGCTCAAGCAATGGTGGAAGAGGGCCTCAAAAATATTACAGCCGGCGCCAACCCCATGATTCTCAAAAAGGGGGTTGAAAAAGCGACCGATACAGTAGTTACCGAGCTCAAGAAAATGGCCAAAAAAGTTGCAGGCCAAGATGAAATCGAAAAAATTGCCACTATTTCGGCAGCCGATCCTCAAATTGGCAAAATGATCGCCGAGGCTCTCCAAAAAGTCGGTCCGGACGGTGTCATCACTGTCGAAGAAGGCAAAGGCCTTGAACTCTCAGTTGACTATAAAGAAGGCATGGAATTTGATAGAGGATTTGTTTCCCCGTATTTTGTGACTGATCCAGACAAAATGCAGGCCGTTGTTGAAGATGCTTATATTTTAATTACCGACCAAAAAGTAGCCTCGCTCTCCGATCTTTTACAGTTTTTAGAAAACTTTGTCAAAATTTCCAAAGACTTAGTAATCATTGCTGATGAGGTTGAAGGTGAGGCTCTGGCTACTTTGGTTGTCAACAAACTGCGCGGAACCTTCAATGTTCTGGCAGTTAAAGCTCCCGGTTTTGGTGATCGCCGTAAAGAAATGCTTGAAGATATTGCCACATTAACCGGTGGGGTTGTTATCTCCGAAGATATGGGCCGCAAACTGGAATCGGTAACCATTGAAGACTTGGGAAAGGCAGATAGAGTAGTTTCGGATAAAGACAATACAATTATCGTTGGCGGTAAAGGTGCCAAAAGTGCCATTGAAGGCCGTATCAAACAGATCAGAAACGAAATTACCACAACCGAGAGTGATTTTGACAAAGAAAAGCTCGAAGAAAGACTTGCTAAGTTATCTGGTGGAGTGGCCGTTATTAATGTCGGTGCCGCCACCGAAATTGAGCTCAAAGAGAAAAAAGAGAGGGTTGACGATGCAGTTCATGCCACCAAAGCCGCTGTTGAAGAAGGCTACGTTGTTGGTGGGGGAGTTGCTTTGCTTCGGGCAATGAAATCTTTAGACAAACTTGGTTTGAATAACGACACGGATGAAAGAATTGGTGTCGAAATTGTCCGCGAAGCCTTAGAAAAACCCCTAAGTATGCTTGCCAAAAACGCCGGAGTTGATAGCGGATGGGCGGTTAAAGAAGTCGAAAAGGCGCACGGCAATATCGGCCTTAATGCTCTAACAGGTAAATTTGAAGATCTTGTTTTGGCCGGAGTAATTGATCCTGTCAAAGTCACTCGCACCGCACTTCAAAATGCAGCTTCTATCGCCATGATGATTTTAACGACCGAAGCACTAATTACCGATCTTCCGGAAAAGGAAAAAGCTCCCTCTATGCCCCCAGGCGGCATGGGTGAATACTAATTTGACCTTTTTACCTCAAATTTATTAGAATTTCCTTTTCTCGCATTTAGACCCGCACATTTCTTATTTCAATACAATCTTTAAACGTGCGTTATCCACATGCGCCGCAAAGCTAGTCAAGTTCGTTTTGGTCTGCACTCGATAGGTTCTGGCACCGGAATCTAAAGTAATTTTGGACGAGGTCGCCAAAGTTCCGACTGATGAGCTTGTCGAAATCTCACTATTCCAAACGGGGTGCTTATCAGTTGTATTATAAAGTTGGGCAAACATTTTGCCATTTCCGTCCTGTACCCAAATTGAGGCTTCAAAAACTACCGACTCAATCTGTGAATATTTATTGGTATCGATTGTCACTTCAAGCCCGGCAAGATCAACATAACTGTTGCTACTGGTTGTACCTGAGCCAATCGGGATAAAAATTTCTTTCTGGGCTGTTTGCACAATCGTTTGTGATTCTTTTTCAACTACCGTTTTTGTTTCGATAGTTTTTGTCTCTACTTTTGGCTCGAAAGACGGTTTTGGAGAAGGTGATTCTTTAGGCACCGGTGAAGGTGTGACAACCATTTGAATAGTTCTTACATCTTCCAATTTTTGATCTTTAATATTTAATTTTTGATTCTGTAGCACCCAATAGTTCAGATATAAAAGGTCGACAAGCGCTAAAACCAAAATCGCCAGCCCTATTTTAGTTAAAATCCTCTGAGCAAATGTCTGATCCATAGACAGTCTTAATTCAGTTTACCATGCTTGCCCGCCGAAGCTTAAGCGTAGGTGGGACAGAGGCTGAAGGGTCAAATGTCAGTCGATTATTATATGCTACACTGATTAGTGAAATGGCATTTAGACCCCCCTCTCAAGGTCAAAAGAAAAAGCTGTCAAAGTTTCTAGGTCAAGATGAAGAAATCATTTTAGTGACTTCTATTGGCACTCGCTATTTCTGGACTAAATTTTTTACTCTCTTGCCCCTTGCCTTTTTAATTATCGGAATACCCAAGTTGGGCGCGCTTATTCGTATGAGGCAGTCTTATACATATGCCTTAACTAACCGCCGCTTCTTGATTATCAGAGGAATCTTCTCTAGAAAGATTGTTACCGCGCCTCTCGATCGCATCACCCATATTACAGTCGAACAATCAGTCGCCCAACGATATCTCTACAACACCGGTCATCTGGTTATCATTACCGCTGGTTTTGACCAGAGAGAGATTGTCATCGAACACATTGGCAACCCGGTCGAATTTAAAATTTTACTGGAAGAATTAACCCATAAACTTGAATCTGAAGAAGACGAATCCCCAAATTTGCCTCTTCGTTCACTAAGGTAAAACGCTGGCTGGGTCAACCGCGATCCCGTTATCATAAATCTCCAAATGGACATGAGGTCCGGTAGTTCGGCCAGTTAGACCGACCGCGCCAATTATAGTATTAGTATTAACCAAGTTACCTACGCCCACCTCTATTCTACTCATGTGAGCGTAAAGAGACTTAAGACCATCTCCATGGTCAACAATTACAATATTGCCCTTACCATCAAAAACCTGCCCGGCAAACTCCACGATACCGGAACCAAGAGGATGAATAGGTGTTCCCAAACTTGTAGCAATATCGTAGGCCCGATGATACCCGCTGTAGCCCTGTGAAAGATAACCATCTACAGGTTTTTGGAACTCAAAGGGAGAGCGACGTGAATTGACCGCATAGCCTATCTCTATTTGAGCTTTAGGAATATTATCTTGCCGATTTTCAGCAACTAAAATTGCCCGGCCGTTGATCTTGATTTCAGCCTCTCTTGGCTTGATGTAAGAAATAATCGCGCTCGAAAATTGCAAAGTCACGGCAAGTATAATAATGAACTTAGAAAATAGCCTTGCTCTCGGCCTAATTTTTATCTGAGTACGTATCAGGCCTGCGCCTTGCAGGATAGCCTCTTTAGCCTCCATCTTGGCAATTTTCTTTAAATCCCTTTTTATTTTTTTGATAGTTTTTATCATGTTTTTCCCCACGAGAAGTCCACAATAATATTTTTTAGGGACTTGAGCATTTAGCCCATAGTGGGAATTTTACGGAGAGAAATCATACCATAAAAATACCCAAATGTCAAATCCCATAATAATCTTGAGAAGGCAAAATTATTATGTCAGGGGATTGTGCCAAGCTGAAGCGAGGTGCTTGTGCTGAGTTCGCCAAAGTGTTAATTTAAAAATCAATGCCTCTTTCAATTTCAAAATTCAAATTTCAAAATTCAAAAATCAAAAAAATACCACTTGTCATTTGTTATTTGTCACTTATCACCATTGTTCTCTCCGGCTGCAATGCCATTGGTGAGGGCAAAACTTCTGCCCTGCAAGTTACATCGGTCCCCGAAGCCTCAGTCTTCTTGGATGGTAAACACCTTGGCAAAACGCCATTTTTCTCCGATCAACTTAAAACAGGGGAACATTTGCTTAAAATAACCGTTTCCGAAGCAAGTTTTGTGGATAAGATTACTCTAACTGGCGGTACTCTGACTGTCGTTAATCGTGAACTTGCCAATAACTTTCTGGCTCAACAAGGAGAAATCCTCTCCCTTGCACCCGGCGAAAAAGGTCTTTTTATCTCCTCCATGCCCAATGGTGCCGATTTAACTGTCGATGGTAAGTTAATCGGCAAAACGCCAGTCCTCACTGACGAAATTGAAGATGGCGAGCACAAAGTTCTTCTTTCGAAAATGGGCTATCAAGAGAGGCAATTTTCTATCAAAACTTCAAGCAAGTATCAACTTGCAGCCGACGTAACTTTGGCTTCAGAAATTGCCAAAAGTATAGGATCAAATAACCCCTCGCCTGCACCTCAACCTAAAGTGGAAATCACCCAAACACCTCAAGGGTTTTTAAGGGTGCGTCAAGAATCATCAATATCCAGTCCTGAAATCGGCAGAGTCAAGACCGGTGACCAGCTTGAAATTATCCAGGAGACCAAGGATTGGATCAAAATTAAATTCGAGGGCTCGCCTCGCTTCGCGGGCGAAGCGGGCAAACAAGGTTGGATTTCCAGCCAATACACTAAAAAGTTATGACGCCTAATACCTAAAGACGAACGCTTTTAGTAATTTTCAATGAAGTTTAATTTTCTAAATTTCAAAATTAAATCATTAACAATTGAATGTAAATTGAAAATTAAAAATTTGAAATTATTGAACTGCTTTAGTCTTTAGCAATTTAGCGTTTATCAACCCTCATGATATATTTAAAGTATGGTTACCCGATCTCTTGTCAAGCTAATCGATGAGGCCATTATTCCGGCAGTCTCCTTAATATGTGGCAAAATGATTGGCCTTTTAGCATCAAGCTATTTTCTACATCTGCCCTTTACTTTCAAAAATGGTCAGTTCTTAAAAATCTTGCCTTCTGTTCAGTTCCAAAGCCTAGAAGCCTACACAACCGCCGAGAATTACTCAAATCTGGTTATGTTTCTGGTAGCGGCGGCAGGCACCGTTTATGTTTTAGTTCGTGCGCACTATTTTCATGAAAGCCATATTCACCCAAGTCTTCATGCCAAACTTGTCGCCATCGGCCAAGACTGGTTGGTTGCTCCAAGCTATCATCTTTATCATCAGGCGGTCATCTGGCTGGTCTTTTTGTGGTTAACTGTGGGCTTTTTGGTCCTATCCACAATTCTTGGCACAACTTATCCGCAAATTGCCATTATTGCTTTTGTTGTCGCTGCCAATTTCTCCTGGGTTTTAGCGGTTGATATTGAAAAAGAGATAGAGCTTGGCAAAAGCCAATAAATTGTTAAATTGCTCTAACAATTCAACAATAAAAAAATATGAATTACACAAAAATCCTTCTTAACTTCCTTGCCGTAGTTCTTCTTATTGGTCTAATCGCCACCCCGTTCTACTTTGCCCGCAATTTCGCCAAAGTTGCTGGCGTTAAAAGTAGCTCGCCATATCTTTTGGTTTCCCAGATCGAGAAATTTCCCAACATTACCTTTTCTCAATCAAGCGACGCTTATCGCATCAGCCTTGCCAAGCAGGGACCTTCTCAGGCATTTCTCGGAGTTTTGATTATCAATAATCCGACTGATAGAACTCAGACTTACAGTCTTGAGGTAACATCCGGTCAGAATAGTCTTTTCTTTGGTGAAGATCCAAATAACCTATTAACCTCAATCATGGCTCCAAGCCTAACCTCAGTTCCTGTCAGTCTCTATTCGCCTGAGGAGGCCTCAGGTGAGAGCCAGACAGTTGAGTTTCAAATCCACATAAACTGATTATTGATAAATTTGTTATGCAATTTCCTATTCTCAAGAGTGTAACCGATATTAGAAAGGATACCAAGCGAATTTTTGATCAAGTTCGCAAGAATGATGAAGTAGTTCTAGTAACTAAAAATAACGATAAACTTTCCGTTATTATTTCACCCAAACACTTCCAGTCAATTACGAGCTATCTTACAAGTACTCCTTATCTTGCGGACGGTAAACATATTAAAAAGTTAACTGACGGCTATCGTCTGAGAGTCGCAAGCTATCGAGTTTTTTATTCTGAGCGAAAAACCCCGACATTCATGTCGGGGATGAAGCGTCGAGTCAAACTCGACAAGCCACGTTTGACGTGGCGAATCGCAAGCGAAGAAGGAGAAAACCACGGCCTTCAGGCCGTGGGAATCTATTACATTGAATCCAAAAATGTCAGCATAACATCGATCGTCCGTCGAACCTCAACAACTTGCAAATAACCAGAAAACAATTGAGTTTGCTATCCTTACGAACTAACACTTGACAAATAACCCATAGTTGATATAGAATCCGCAACAATATGGTTATGGAGCGTTTGGATGCCGCAGGAAAGCATCCAGAAAACCAAGATAAACTTCAGCAGGGAGGAATAAAACTCATGAGACATATCATGAGGACTCACGGAATTAAAGATCCCGGTCCTAAAGTTGACCGATTACCTTCTGCAACAAAACCAAAGGTTCAGGACATAGACCCTTTAGCCTCGGTAATCGAAACATATCAAAACCAACCTCATACACCAGAACTTGTAACTCAAACTCACCAAGCTATTTGGCAGGCTCGAGGAGAACTTATTGGTACTACATACGAAGTTACACCGTGCCCATACACACAAGAAGAGCTAGCGGACGTTGAAGCAAACGGTAAGAGAATTGGATATTTGCCAGTAGCACTGGCAACCCAGCAAAGCAGGCACGTTCTTGGCGAAATGTTTCCAAAAATGCAAAGCCATAGTGTTAAAAAAGGTAATTCGGTAACCAATAACGAAAACCCTTCAGGCTGGTTTGACTATGAAGCCGCAGTTGACGCTCCATACCTCGATACCGAAGAAGGCCAGCTTATGGACAGGATGAAAAAAGACGGCAGAACAATACTAAGCCTTAACCAATACATAGTAGCCGGTCAAGACAGTAAGCTTTTCACAGGTCAATATTTAGAGGAAATTAGAACACGGGTCCGTCTCGGTTCCCGCGACGACGGTCGCGTTGTCGATGCGGGCTTCAGCGGGGACGGCCGCTTGAGCGTCGGTTGGTATCTGAAGGCTGTCAATCACGTTCCGTTCTTGGGTGGGCGTTCCTCGGGAATGAAAAAAGCTTAATACTCTGAAACTTTATACTTTCTAATTCTTTAAACTTTGTCCTTTTCGGAATTTTTTTCTAGAAAAACATTGCTTTTTTATATATACTAAACCTCGAAAGTAGGTTAATGAATCTAAGACTACGGTTTTAGGTCACCGAAATCCTTGATTTTCAAAAATATTGCCGGAGTCCAAGTGTTTACGGACACTTGGAGAGCACAACAGAAGAGCAAGACACTCCTTGTTTTGTGCTTGTGGAGGTGTTCTGTAAAAAAGAACTGCTCCCAAATAAAATACAGCGGTAAGAGTTATCAAGCTGCAGTGATTACGGATGGCACAAGGCAAATTAAGTGGCAGGTTCCCGCAACGACGGTCGCATTGTCAATGCGAGCTTCAACAGGGACGGCAACTTGAACGTCAATTGGAATCTGAAGGCTGACAATCACAATCCGAACTTGGGTGGGCGTTCCTCGGTAGTTTCTTGCAAATGTTTAAGGGAGATATTTCGACTTGTTTGTAGTATCTCCCTTGCTTTATTTTGCGATGGAGCGTTTCCAACCGCATAGTCCACCACCTTCTTTACAAGTATCTATACTTCCTTTTTGATAAAACTTTCATTTACGATTCCTATTCATGCAGGCTGGATAAAGGGACCCACAGAGCGGTTAAAAGGCTTGAACAATACACCCGGATCGTCAGCAAAAACTACACTCAAGATTGTTGGGCGCTGAAGTTGGATATTAAGCAATTCTTCGCAAGCGTTGATCACGAAATTTTACTAAAATTTATTAGAAGAAAAGTAAATGATAAAAACATCCTCTGGTTAATAAACGAAATCCTTACAAGTTTTCGAACAGACAAAGGGAAAAATGCCGGTATTCCGCTTGGAAATCTGACCAGCCAAATATTTGCCAACATATATTTAAATGAACTCGATCAATTTGTTAAACAGGACCTCAAGATCAAGTACTATATTCGCTACGCTGACGACTTTATTATCCTAAATACTGGAAAACTACAACTTAAACCGAGTTTAATTTCCGTAGGAAACTTTTTACAGAACGATTTAAAATTACAAATACATCCAAAGAAAATAATCCTTAGAAAGTTAATACAAGGTGTAGATTTTTGCGGATATATTATTTTGCCACATTATCGTCTGCCTCGGACCAAAACAAAAAAGAGAATTTTTGAAAAGCTTGAACAAAAAATCTGTGCTCCTAATTTTAAGCAATCGCTTCAATCTTATTTGGGATATTTAAGCCATGCCAACAGTTACAGGCTAAGCCAAGAGTTAAATAATCAGTCGGCGTTTTTCACTACTGTAATACCTAATCATTCCTTGCCGGTAAAAAGTCATTATCCATTTTCGATTAGGAGCTCAATCTTCATTCCTTGTATTGAAAAATTTTCCTTGCAAGTAGTATAATTTCCTTACTATATGTCACAACTAGCTACAATTACCGGCAAGAAACAGATTACCTTACCCGAGGCAATTTTTAAAAAAGCCGATCTTCACATTGGTCAAAAGGTAATCATTTTGGAGGAAAATGGTCGCCTATTAATCACCCCCGCCGAAAAACTGGTAGAAGAGTTGGCAGGCTCTGTCAAAACCCCAAAAAAGTGGCAAGGCAAAGATCTGGGGCGAATTATTAAAGATTCTAAGGAAAAATACTTCGCAAAGAATAAGTGATTTTCGTCGACACTAATTTTTTCCTACGGTTTCTTCTTGAAGATATAGATGACCAGTACCTAGAAGCTAAACAGCTCTTTCTCGAGGGTGCTCAGGCAAAAGCCACATTAGTTACCTCTACAATTGTTTTTTTTGAAATTTATTGGGTACTGCATTCTTTTTATGGCCGAAAGAAAAAGGAGTTGATCGCCATACTGGTGAAAATTCTGTCTATGACTTTTATTATTTTAGAAGAAAGGACAGTACTTACCGAAAGTTTAAATCTATTTCAGAAGACTAATTTCAGCTTGGAAGATTGTTATAATTTGTCTTACGCGAAAGATAAGAGCGCAAAAGACTTTAAAAGCTTTGACGTTAAACTTGCGAAATTTTTCTAATTCTACTGCAAATACCTAATCATTCTTACCGGCAAAAAGTCACTTCCGTAAATCACCACGAAAACTAAAATCCCCCAAAGTAAAACCGATGCCAAAAGCGGTACGTCGCTAAGTAAAGCTCGCTCCGGTGATTCTCCCTCCTTCTTCTCATAAATCACGTATAAATATCTCATCACCCCATATATGACAAATGGTACGCTCGCCATCAGCCACTTGGAAGCTAAAAACGTGCGAGGCAAGAAGTCGCCAAATAAAACCAGTACCTGGGCACCAGCGCCAGGCGGTGGTTGCAAAAAGGTAAACATGGTGTAAGAAAACCAAGAAGCCGTGGCAAACATCACCGTCAATGAGTCAAGTAGTGATTCAGGATAATGCAAAAGTATCGATCTTGTTGCCAGGCTTTTGTCACTAGACCCCAGAAGTAGTGTTCTTTCGGATCTCCTCTTACCGACAGCCAAGAAAAGCGCCAGGCTTGCTACTGTCAAGATAAACCAGATCGTCACATGGGCGTCAATCAGCACCGCCCCGGCATAGACTCTCAGTAAAAATCCAGAAGCAATCGCCATTACATCCAAAAGAATCACAGAGCGAAAAAATAATGAATAAATTATCTGTAACACCGCATAAGTTGAAGTGGCAATCGTAAAAAATGTTGAAAATCTACTCGAAACAAGTATCGCCAAACCAAGAAGGGCCGAGGCAGCTAAAAGTGCAATTGTCGGATTGATTCTCCCTGCTGCAATCGGTCGCCTGCTCTTAAAAGGGTGGGTTTTGTCTTTGTCAATATCGATCACATCGTTGATAATGTAGATTGCCGAGGTAATAACACAGAAAATCACAAATCCTAAGGTAACCGTCCAAAATTTACTTGGGTTAAAAAATTCACCTTCAAAAACCAAAGGCGCAAAAAGGGCTAAGTTTTTTAGCCACTGTCTTGGTCTAGCTGAAACAAATAACCAAAATGGCAACCAAATTATCTTCGGGCCTTTTGTGGCAAATTCATATTTAGCCAAAGCAGTCCTCCTAGGACAATAACTGAAACAACTATTGCCGCAAAAAGCTTTTCGCGAGACGCTAAGCTCAGCGCAGCCGCACCTAAAATAGCACACAAAAGCCAATAAAACAAGGCAACTCTCCTTTGCCCCCAGCCCAATTCCATTAGCCTATGATGAAGATGTTTGCGATCCCCGGCAAACGGCGATTGTCTTGTCGTAATTCTCCGCATAATTGTAAAAACGCCGTCTATTAAAGGAACCGCCATTACCAGAATTGCCGTTCCGACTCTCGCCCCTGCCAAAATTGCCAAAACAGCCACTAAAAATCCCAAGAAATACGAACCGGAGTCACCCGGGAATATCCTCGCCGGATAAAAGTTAAAAATTAAAAATCCAAGCGTTGCTCCAGCTCCGATCAATGCCAGCTTGGTAACAATCAACTGACTCGGATCAGTCCCGAAAAACCTTAAACTTGCTGCAAAAATTACTATCATAGCGATAAATACAATTCCTGGCATTTGCCCGTCAACTCCGCTTGAAAAATTAACCATGTTTATTACCCAAACAATCCAAAAAAGAGCAAAAATATCAGCAAGTATCAAAATTGAGTGTTCTCCCCAAAAATTAAAGCCAAGACGCCACAGGTCCAGATGAAGCACTGGACCCAAGCCAAAACCCGAGGGGTCAAATATCAACAGAGGATTGGTAATAAAAGTGATGCCAATTCCGCCTGCCACAACCGCAAGCGCCGCCAGAAACTGAGCTAAAAGTTTGTAAGAATTTTTTAAATCATATTTATCGTCAATAATCCCGATTATAATTAAAAGCAAACCGCCTAAAAAAATTCCTACAATTTGCTTTGATATCGAAAGAGTCACAATGGCGGTAGCGCCAAATGCCAAAAAAATGGGCAATCCGCCAGCCCTTGGCACAACTTTTTTGTGCAAAATTGCCGGATGTGCATGTTTTTTTGGGTCATCGACAAATCCGTACCTTTTTGCCACTAAAATTGTCAAAGGTGTTAAAAGAAGCGAAAATGCCAGTGATGTTACAAAAGGCAAGACAAGGCTCATGTTAAAAGAGAAATGAGTTTGACCAGTCCGTAAAGAGTAGTTAAGACCACCAGAAAGCTAAAAATTACTAAAATTCGAGACAGAAAACGACTTTGATAAACTACGAAAATTGCCATCAAAAAATTAACTATTACAGCAAAAGCTGCAATTATTGGCAGAATCCACAAAGCAATGCTAGGTGCCAACATCGCCTCTCCCCAGACTCTTGAGTAAAAAAGTGGTAATCGAGGAGGTAGTTTTCCAATTGAGACCAAAATCATTGAAACCTGTACCAAAATCAATAAGATACAAAAAATAAAAATTAAAATTGAAAATTTATCGCCTGAAATTTCGCCTGGACCTTCCTCAATTCTCATATGTTTCTCTTAACATAAACGTTGCTGTTTTCGATTTTAACTAATTTTGTATACTTTTTTGCTAAAAGTTTTTCAAGCTCAACAAAGTAGCCAATCGAGCTGGATGGTTTAATAATGTAATCGGGAGGATTGGCAGAAAGTGCTTCTATCACTTCTTCACTGCCTTTTGGTACCCCAAAAACATGAAAGCTCGTGACATACCGTGTTGGGTTTTTAAGGTCGGCCACAGCGTAAAGCCACGGATAATCTCCCCAAATGTAGACCTTTGCACTTCTGGCATTTCTTAGTGCGAAGAAATCATCAAGGGCCATTGTCGAAGTCACATTTTTATCAAAATAATCATTGTATTGGCCCAAGTCCTTTTTATTCAAACTAAAATCAATGAAATTTCGAAAGTAGCCCACTTGATTAATAGAACCCCCCGAGAGAAAATCCGTGAATAATAATTTAGTCAAAAAGATTAAGGGGACAAAAAAGAAAAGAGCAAAAATAATCTGAACCCTTTCAATTTTAGGTTTAAGTGATATTGATCCAAAAAGCAAGGAAACTGCAGGTATTGCTTGCACTAAATAATGCCCGTAAGTCCTTCCCGAAAAAAAGCTTCCTAAAAATGAAAAAGCAGTCCACAATAAAAATAGATAAAAAACAGACAGATCATTTTTAGCTTTACGCCAAAAACCATAAACTATTACCGATACAATCGGCAAAAATTTAAGGATATTTATTAATAGCGCGTATTTAGGGCTTTCACCAAGGTAAATTCGATAATAAGTATAGGCTGCAAAAACATAATCTCCAACTAAATGTTTGGGGAGAAAATAGGCAATTGTTGCGAAATAAGGGACTGCGAATCCTAATGCCAAAACTAGACCTCTTTTTAAAAATTCGCCAAATCTTTTTGTATAAAGAAAAAGAAAGATGCCAACTGCCGCTGCCTCAAGCGCACCCACTTGTTTATACAAAGAAGCGATAGCAAAAAGAAATCCGGCACCGGCGATCGATATTAAATCAAAATTACGTTTTACAATCAAAAACATCGCCAAAGAAACTGGCAGGATCATAAAAATTTCAGTTAGTGCCAGATTTCCCTCTACAATTCTTAATGAAGTCAGAAAGCCAAAAACAAAAGTCACAACGAGTGCCCTTCTCGTCCCTATGATCTTTTGGGCGATTTCATAAATGACAGCAGCAGTTGTCAAAACCACAATTATTGTTACTAAATGGAGCCAGAACATCGAAACGCCAAAAAACTTAAAAATGGCAGCGTACGTTAGATAAATCATCGGCGGTTTGTTATCCCAAGCCGTCTGGTAAAGAATTCCACCCTGATTTAAATTATTGGCAACTGCCGCAAATATCCCCTCATCACCATACCAGAAGGGTTCAAAAAGAGAGGGGAATCGAAAGAGGAAAGTCAAGAACAATATCAATGCAAGGAGAATGTACTCTTTTTTAAGACGCTTCATATTCTTCGAGTGAGCCCTTCGACAGGGATCAGGGTAAACTAAGCGAATCGAGAAGTTTCCTTAAAAGTGAGTTCTCGACAAGCTCGAACAATATCAGCACTAAGTCTGATGTTGTTCTTGCCCTGAGCAAGTCGAAGGACTCGAACAATAAGAATCACTTTACACTTTGACCCTTCGATGAACTCAGGGTCATCCTGAGCTAGTCGAAGGATTGACTTTCGATTTTGACTATACTCGGTCCTGGCCTAAGTTCAAAATAGCGACCATTAGGCGCCTTGTCAATCTTCACTTTTCCATTCGCGTTGTAAGCATCCAGCAAGCTCTTTCCAGAAAATTGCACAAGTCCCTCCGGCAACACGATCAATTCATTGTTTAAATTATTGCGATTTCGATAATAAAGCACTTCGGCGAATGAGGGCAAAACAGTTACTATTTTATCAGTAGCTTTGATCTTCCCCAAAACCTTTTCCCGATATGCCTCGCGAAAAGTGTAAGGGGAACGGTTAAAGGTCAGTCCGTCAATGGCAACGCCCAAGACAACAATGGCTACCATCGATAATTTAAATAAATTTTTGGGCAATTTTTGGCTGGCATGGACAATAATAAGAGATATGGGTACTGATGAGCCGATCAAATAACGCCAGAAGAAAATTGGGCGAAATGGCAATTTAAATCCATCGATTGCAAGCCCCGGCAGTGTTGCCAAGATGAATGGGACAACTGCCCATAACCAAACTAAACGGTAGGATCTTTCAAAAGATTTCTGACGGATATGTTGGGCTAAACCTACTGCAATTAGTGTTAGCGAAAGCCAAAATAAAAATGGTCTGAGAATATTTTTGTTTTCCCCACCCAAAATTCTCAAAAGCGCCTCAAAATGTGTCCGCCTGTCAACTGCCCCAATCCAGTAGCTTTGACCCACACTCGTAACTTGTTTTTCCAGAAATGGAATCCAGGGAAAGTATAGAACTGCAACCACAGCATAAGCCCAAATCATCCGAAGCAGAATTTTACGATCAAAAAGAATCAAATATAGCCCTTGCGCTGCCAAAATAAAAAACATGTAGTAATGGGTATAGATTCCCAGAGTTGAGAAAAGGACAAAGAGCGTCCACAACCTTTTCCGGTTATCAGTTTTCTGTGGTTTGTTTTCAGAGAACCGAGAACCCAGAACTGACGACAATTTTATTAGGCAATAAATCGACCCCGTCGCCGCAAAAGCAAACATGGTGTAGTTTCTGGCCTCAAATGCATAGGTAAAGAAAATCGGGTTTACCAAAACAACAACTGCACTAATCAAACCAAACATACGCCCCTTGATCTCAGACGCTAGTTTATAAACTAAAAACACAGTCAATAAATAGAAAATTATGGAAATAGACCTGGTTATAATTTCCGTGGGCGGTAAAAATTTATAGACTAATTCTACAATTGTGTAATAACCGGGAGGATGAAAATCCGCCGCAGTAGTTTTGAGCATCTGCTGAAAGGGGAGTTGTGATATTAAAGAAGTCCAGGCTTCATCACCCCAGAAGCCGCGGGTTAAATAATTCTGGGAAAGCGAAAACATTTAAAGACAGTATACCAATTAGCAGTTCGAAAATCGTCCTCAGTTGGCGAGTTACTTAAACTTTCTCAGTCACTCTTAGGCCCGCAGCCCCGAGTTTACCGAGGGGCGAGGACCGCAGGGTTACTTCTCTTAAAACTTTATACTTTCTCAGTAACCCTATTCGCAGAAAGGGTTACTTCTCTTAAAACTTTATACTTTCTCAGT
>MFBZ01000027.1 GCA_001776545.1 Candidatus Curtissbacteria bacterium RIFCSPLOWO2_12_FULL_41_16
CATGAATGAGTTGAATTTTTTCTTTTTTGATAATTCTGATTGCCCAGATTAACTCAGACAGAAGAAAGGGAAATATTTGTAATACCAACAATTTGTTTTTGTTCAGTCTCGGCAAAATACCTCCCCCATAACATAATTTTTGGAGCTTAGCTGGCCAAAAGTATTGGAAACGGTAAATTTTTAAGTTATTATTTATTTCATATTTTTTTGCTCCTTCATAATGGGGGGCTAAAATATAAATATCGAAATCCTTTGCCAGTCTGCTCTCAAGTTCAAAAACAAATGGTGGAGTAATATCTTTTTTCCATCGGGGAAAAGTTGAAGTTAAGACTAAAACCCTTTTTTTATTAGTACGCATCCTTGATCATTTAATGGAATCTTTCTAGAATATGATGTTTAGGAATAGAATTTATTATTTCTATAATTTTAGTGAAATTAATTCCGTTTGTGTTACAGTACCACATGAGAGAATCATATCGCGGTTTATTTTCCTCTTCCACCAACTTTAAAGCTTCTTTTCTACTAATCAAACCCTCTCTTATCTGGTTACTTCTGAATGTGTCATTTTCAGTAAAACCTGCTACAAGATAATAGATATAATTATAAAAAGCCGCCGTTCCATCCCCGATTCGCCAGCTGGTAGTTGTGTCGCAAGAGAACTCCCAATTGTAGTCAGAAATAAGCGTTTCAGTTACTTTCTTTTCATCCCATTTTATATATTGATAGAGATAGACATAGTCATGAGGAATAAAATAGGATGATGCGTAGGCGTACGTCGTGTCTAGCAAGGAAGAATTCAGGTAGCCAGGATTTGAAAGGTATTGTTTCAAATAATAGAAAGCCAGTTTGGTTTTATTAAGTAAACCTAAATTATAAGCATGTTTTATATTAAATTTCGGTGGTATGCCACAAAAGCCGGACTTAAAATCCGTCTTCTCAAAAGGATTTTCTGAATAGATAATAAGATCAATTCCCAGCTGTTTGCGTAACTTATTGGCATAATAAAAGTATTGTTTGTCACCAGCCATGAAAAGAAGAACCATTCCCAGGTCGGGTTTTTTTAACCATGCCAAAACATTTTTTCTAATATTTTCTCTTTTTTGACGAATATCAGCAGAGATTATTATATGTTCAACTCCTAATTTGCCGCACATTCTTGCTTGGTTTCTTCTGCCCAAATCGGTAAGCATTCCCCAATCATAAGAATAAGCAACTGGGTTCATTTTAAGAATATTCTTGACATAATGCAGGGCATAACTACTGTCACGCCCGCCGGAAAAAGCTACAATACAATCAGGCTCTCCATTTTTGCTTCTATAGGGCGCAACAGCTTTTCTTAAAGCAGCTTCACCTTTAATTTTGATGTTTTGATAATTCTTGCAATAGTTACATACACCATTTTTATCAAACTCAATAAAAGGCATAGTTTCCGGCAGAATACATTTAGCGCAGCGTTTTAAAGACCTTATTGCCCTTAAAGTTTCATAAGATATTTCAACCATTTTTCTAGAAGCTTGAGTTTTTCTATAAAGTGCAGTTCTCTGGAAAGATTTTGGCGAAAAGTCAATAATTTTAAAATTTGCCAGACCAATCTCTTCTTGAAATCTAAAGCCCCCCTTTTTGTTAAAAGAAAATTTCTCTATTGCCAAATCACTAATATCAATTAAATATCCTTCCTCTGGTAAAACCTGTGATATTTTAAAACTAGAATCTAAACCTGTTTTCTTCAAAAGGGTTTCTAATATGTATCTCTCCGAAGCAAAAATAAAAATTCTATTATCTTTATTGTGATAAATGTATAGAGAGCCTGTATTTGTTGCTAATAATAAATAATTAATATCATTAAAAAGTAGACCAATCGATGCTGAACCCTCAATTTGTTTAAAAGTTTTTCTAACAGCTTCCGGAAGAGATTGAGCTTTATTTAAAAAAAATCTGACTAGACTTAAAATTACTTCAGTATCAACCTCATAATTTCTTGTTAACTTGTGAAAATCTTTCCAAAGTTTTTCGTCGTTGACAATAATTCCGTTATGTATTCCTACAATGCCGTCTTTGACCACCGGTTGATTGTTTTTATTATTCTCCAAAGTACCATTTGTTACCAATCTTGCATGTCCGAGAATTGTCAGAGGGTAAGTTAAACTACTACCGAATATTTTTTTATATTTTTTATCATGAATTAAAAAAGATGCCGGTTCTGGTTTTTTGTAAACTTTAATTGATTCTTTCTCTTTTTCCAAAAAAGCGATTCCTGCTGACTCTTTACCCCTTGATTCAGACAATTTAAATAAATTATCTAGTGTTAGCTTTAGCGAAGAAGTGGAAAAATTCGAATTTTTTCCAACTGTTACCCCAAAAATTCCGCACATATTCTAATTATTCTTTTTTTAAGATAAATGCCACATCTGGAACTAAGACTTCTCTTAAAAGGGGAATCTTTGTTAAAAAATGAAGCCTGAAATGTGTATCTTTTGTTGTTATGACTTTAAATTTACTTTCTGAAATCATCCGCAAGGTTTTCGAAAATGTTGTTTTATAAAGATTTTCATCAGCAAATGAATTTCCACAAATTTTATTTCTGAAAATCATTCTGCGGAGAAATTTCGCTGACTCGAAAGGCAGTAAATGAAAAGGCGCGAGATGATGACCAGCTTTCAAGTTAAACCACATAGGAACTAGAATATAAGAATAACCACCTTTTTTTGTAACTCTAAACATTTCATTTAATGATTGCTGCTGTTTCTCTGTTGGTATGTGTTCTAGTACTCCTCTACAAATCACTAAATCAAATTCATTATTACCAAAGGGGATCTTATCCGCCACTCCCATATACGTATTCTTCCAGATGTATTTGCCAGGATTAGGATCTAAATTGATCGCATCACAACTTCTTTTTTGGGCAAGAACTTGGCAGAATTCTCCTCTTGCGCCACCAACGTCTAGAACCTTTTTGCCGTAAAGAGGAAAAAAATTCTCGACTTCTGATATCAAAACTTTTGCAAAGTATTCTCTCATTGTTGCATAATTATTTCCCTTAAAACGATAAAAAAAGAAAAATGCTAAATTTAGATAATGGCCGAATAAATTTAATTTTGAATCTTTCATAATTTTTTACCTTTGCTATTTTTTAAAATCTTTTTGTATTGTTTATCAATTTTTATTGCCATTTTTATAAATTTATTGTTTCTGAAAAATTCATCAATTATTAAAGTGTCTTTAGACAGACATTTGCCATTGATTCCTTTCCGTGCCTCCTTTATATTAATGTTCCACTTGGAATTTGCGGCTTCTCGGAGTTTTGCAAAGTCAATTTTTTTAGCATCACACAAAATTTTAAGCTCCTCGGCTTAGTCTTTCCAGCTGCTCTCGGTCAATATCTACCCCAAAAACGTCATTTCGCTTTTTGGCAATTTCCCGGTATATTTCGTAACCTAATTCGCCCAACCCGATAATTGTTATCATTTCCTTTTATTCTCGTAGTTCTGTTTTTTGAGAAGATAAAGCATTTCTTCTTGATTTAGGCGGATCTTTCTTTGCATATCTGCCACTAAGGCCAAAAACATTACCAATACACCAATAATTATTAATGCAATTCCAACATCAATTAGGGATTTAAATGGTGAAGTTTTTCCTAAAATAACAAATCTTATAAACATGAAGATGTTAATGAAAAAACCCGTTAGAGCAATAATAACAGCAGGTACCCCAAAAAACTTAAGCGGCTGGATATCTCGTATCGCCCTGGTGATGATTCCCAGAGAATTTTTACCGTAAGCAAAAAGTGAGCCTGAAATTCTGGAATTCCTCCCTTTCTTATAAGTAACGGATATGGGCCTTTCTTTAATTATTGCCCCCACTTCCGCTAGATTCAAAAATACTTCTTGAGTATAAGTAAATTCGCCGAAGAGGTTTAACCTCAATGCGGCTTCCCGGCTGTAAGCTCGGAATCCGCATTGGGTATCGGTAAATTTACTATTTGTCAAATTGTTGATAATCAAAGTAAATATTTTATTCCCCAAAAATCTTATAAAGGGCATATTTTTTATTCTTACCTTGTGAAGAAACCTGGAACCCGTGACCATACCCGCTTCATCCTTTAGGACAGGTTCTACAAGTCGAACCATTTCCCCTGAATCGAATTGGCCGTCGCCGTCAAGATTAACGATAACATCAGCTGCCAGCTCCAGGCATTTTTCCATGCCGTCTTTAAAAGTCGCACCGAGCCCCTTGTTTTGTCTATGTATCAAAAGATGGTTGGCACTTGCCTTTTTGGCTATTACCAGGGAGTTATCGGTTGAACCGTCGTCGATGACTAAAGTTTCTATTTTGGCAATTCCAGCGATTTTTTTGGGGATTGATCTTAAAACCTTAAAAAGAGTCTTTTCTTCATTATAACAGGGGATCATCACCACCAATTTCTTCCCGGCTTTATTCATTGTTTGTTGAAAACAAGTTTATAAGAAAACATGTGCTCTTGACAAGCAGTTCTTGGATAGTTTAACTTTAAAGAAGAGCCTAGAAGTGAATAAAATACGTTTAGCCTTATTATTGGGGGGATTAATTTTAGTATCTGCTCCGCAGGCGGTTTTAGCTTACGGCGGAGACCCCAAAGACGCTCCCACCTGTGGTTCGGAGAAGCCCGGCCAACCCTGGCTTTTTATTCCTACTTCTATTGGATCAACCTACGTTGATATTTCTTGGAGCGGTGCGGACCGTGCCACTTCCTGGACAATTGCTTACGGGATAGCCTCGGGCAGATACATTTGGGGTGTGCCAGACTATGGCAATGGCAGCCATCGCGGATTAAGAATCGGCAATTTACCGCCAGGCACTTACTATTTCGTCGTCAGGGCCAATAACGGATGCATGCCAGGGCCTTTTTCCAACGAGCAGGTAGCCGCCGTCGGTGGAGGTGGTGTTTTAGTAACTTACCCGTCAGCAACCCTTGGTTTGGAAACCCGTAATATGCCTATCTCATCCGGGCAAACTCAAGTCCCGCAAACCCAACAAGAATTTACGACTCCGACTCCACTTGCCTCGCCTTCGATTAACAGATCAACCGGCCAGCCGCCTAAGCCATCCCAGACGCCGATTAAATCGTCAAAGCCGAACATTTTCCAGAAAATCATCAGTTTTATCAAGGGCTTATTCTAAAGTAAAAAGAACTTCAGCGGTTTTCCCCGCGCCACTTGCCGGAATTCGAGTCCACCTAAGAGTCTGTTAAAATAAAACAGTGAGGAAAAGATTACTAATAATTGTTGCTGTCGCAATTTTGCTTCTAATTGCTTCTATCATTTGGGCAATAGTAGT
This sequence comes from Candidatus Curtissbacteria bacterium RIFCSPLOWO2_12_FULL_41_16, assembly GCA_001776545.1. Classification (GTDB taxonomy): domain Bacteria; phylum Patescibacteriota; class Microgenomatia; order Curtissbacterales; family GWA2-41-24; genus WO2-42-50. Next base: position 5,314 of record MFBZ01000027.1, read on the forward strand.
TAGCTTCACAATAATTAAACCGACTACCGAGTCAATTAACCAAAAACTTGTCCAAAAAATGGCAAGCGTCGTTAGAATTCCTCAAGGCATACTTCCTCCGAGTTACGACATTGACCAGACGTCCTTTTTTTGGGAAATGGAAACCCTGGAAAAAGAAGTTACCGGTGTCAGATTTAAGTATCAGACAGGGTTTTTTAAAAATCAAAACAAGATAGAAGCAGTCCTGGAGATGCCCGAAAATGGCGATCCGGCCCTTTTCAATAAGGTCTTACCGGCCGTCATTGCCGACGGGCAATCCCTGCGAGCTGCTCAGGATATCGAAAAGGCCGATCTTTCTGCCAATCAAATGGTCGGTTATCAACAAATAAGGCTGGCCGTCAAGCGTGAAACTAAACAGGCCACAAAAATTATCTGGGATTTTGACAAAACGTCGCTGGGTGAAGATCTTAATAGAGACTACGCAAAACTGGAAAGATATCCGACTTTCTTCTTCAAAATTCTCTATAGTCTACCCAATTTGATAGTTAGCTTCTTTTCAGGCTAGAGTCAACGGTTAGAAAAAACCCCATCAACATAAAAACTCTGTCGCTGGAGTTTTCTCTATATTTATCTTTTAAACCTATTATCCGCCAATCTTGAACATGGTCGTACCGCAAACTGGACATTTTCCCTTCATCGCCGGCTTGCCATTCTTCATGGTTACTTTTTGAGCATTGGGATCGTCTCTTTTTGCGCGGCACTTGACACAATACATTTGAGCCATTCTTTAATCACCTCCTTCAGACAGAAAATTCTGTGAATCTTTCCTGAGCCTATCGAATGATCATCTCGAGGCTACCTAGCCTCGACTAGCCTCAAACATAGCACAGGCCTCAAACTAAAGTCAACCCTTGTAGGCTCTGGGGTCTTTAACGGGACAGCGTCAGGCCGAGAATAATTTGAGCGGTAATAATAATTGCGGCAGTCAGAACAATTTTGACAAGATCATTCTTTACATAACTCAAATTATCTGTTTTCTCAATATAATCAACGTAAGAAGTACGCCTTTTGCCGGAATCGGAAATTTCCCGCTTGCCTTCTGATTGGAAATTCCCCCCCGGGCCAGTCAAACTAATCCGGTCTTGACTTATACTGTAGCGACGCGCGAGAGACGCCAATTTCTCCCTTTTTGTTTTAAATGGCATAATTCTTTAAAATAATATTAGCACAGCTAGATAAAATTCAAAATGAGTGTGAGATTTATCGCTATACTTCTTGTGGGTTGACAAGTTTAAACTAGCATGTTAAAAAGTGGGTACTTGATTTATCCAAATCGAGTTTGACTCGATCTAAAGTTTAAATGTGGAAGCAAAAACCGCCGGTTATGTTCTAATAGGTCTTGTTTTTTGGCTTGCACTTTTAAGTTTTCATTTAGTAAGAACCTTAAAGCATTACCAAAAACTCACCAGAGGTTCTGCCGGTCAAAGTCTCAATCAAATCTTAGATCAAATTATCACAAAGCAAGACTTGGAAGCAAAACAAATATCGCAAATCCAAGCGGCAATTGAAAAACAAAAAGATGTCCAAAAAAGCAATTTCCAGAGATTTTCCTTTATGCGTTACAATCCTTTCGAGGATACAGGAGGAGATCAAAGCTTTGCGCTTGCTATTCTTGATGGCAAAAACAACGGAATCGTTATTTCTTCCCTGCATTCGAGAAATGGCACCAGAGTTTATGCCAAAGAGGTCACAGCTGCCGGGCCAACAACCCATCAATTTTCTAAGGAGGAAAAAGAGGTAGTCGAAAAAGCTGCCCGCCACGTCTGACGCGGCCGTCCCGTACAGTCCGGCTCGGGATCAAACATTAAACTTGCCAAATAAACTAAGCGTTTTTACAAACAAAAAGGTACTGTTAATTCTTGTTGGTAGCATTATTTTATATCTGGCATCGGCAGGTGTTTCATATATGGTTTTCAATACTGTTCTTAAGGGTCCGGTTAATATCTCAACACCATTCGGAAGTTTGACGGATGTTACTTCCGGTTTCGAGGAAGGCACCAAGGATAAAGCCTGTCCGCTAAATGGTGTTTTTTATACCAAAAACAGGCAGGAGCAATGGACTAAAAGAAGACCACTTGGTGTGATGATTGAAAATCATCAAGACGCCAGACCCCCACTCGGTCTGTCAAGGGCCGATGTTATTTATGAAGCGATCGCCGAAGGCGGCATTACTCGCTTTCTGGCAATTTATCTTTGTCAGGACACCGGAGATATCGCCCCTATCAGATCTGCCAGAACTTATTTTCTTGACTGGGTGGTCGAATACGATGCTGCCTATGCCCACGTCGGTGGAGCCAATACTCCCGGACCTGCCGATGCCCTTGGTCAAATAAGAGATTATGACATTCGCGACATGGACCAGTTCGGTTTGGGATTCCCCACATACTGGCGGGGTACGGACAAGCTTGCTCCCCATAATGTCCATTCAACAACCAAAAAGCTCTGGGAAGCTGCTGAAAAAAGAGGTTTTGGTTCCGAAGATGACAAGGGCCTGCGTTGGGACAAGAACTTTCAAGAGTGGAAATTTAAAGATGATGCTACACTTGACATAAGAGGTGAGGCCAAACCAATAGTTGTTCCGTTTTGGACACAAGCCCCGGATTATACCGTCACTTGGCAATACGATAAAAATGCCAATGTTTATAAACGCTATCATGGCCAAACAGCCCAAATCGACCCCGTTACCAACGAACAATTATCTGCCAAAAGCATCATAGTCCAGTTCCAGGTCGAGACTAGCGCCAATGACGGTTATCCGGACGGTCATCTTCTCTATAAAACAACAGGCTCCGGCAATGCCCTAATATTTATGGACGGTAAGGCCGTTCGCGGAACCTGGAGTAAAAAAGACAGAACCAAAAAGACAACCTTCTATGATAAAGAAGGCCAAGAAATCACGTTTAATCGAGGACAAGTTTGGATAGAAACTATTCCGGTTGGCAATACCGTAGAATACTGAAGCCTGCCCCTGAACTAGAAGTGAGAAGCCCATATCAGCTATGCTTATTGATCTTTTGATCTCTAAAGTTCGAGTCAAAGTTCTGGAGCTTTTTTTAGGCAACCCGGGTGAAATTTATCACGTTAGGGAAATCGTCAGGCGTGTAGACGAGGAAATCAATGCCGTCAGACGCGAGTTGGCAAGGTTAGAAAAAACCGGCTTTCTCTCCAGTGAGTGGCGGGCAAACAGGCGATTTTACGCAATCCGTCGCGACTTTGTTTTTTTCCCGGAATTATTGGCGATGATCAACAAAAGTACCGGTCTTGGAGGGCAAATACTGGCAAATCGCGCGAAACTCGGCAAAATTAAATATGCCATACTCTCCGGTTCTTTTATCAGAGGTAAACCGTATACCCAAAATGAAGTCGACCTTTTTATTGTCGGGACAATAATCCTGCCGGAGTTGGGTAGTCTCGTCAAAGAAGAGGAGGCAAGAAGAAACAGGGAAATAAATTTTACGCCGATGACTGAAGAAGAATTTGCTTTTCGCAAAAACCGCCGCGACCCGTTCGTCATGGGTATTCTTTCCAAACCAAGAGTTATGCTCCTCGGTGACGAAGAAGAAATGGTTAAGTTATAAAATTTCCAGTCCTCTGATATAATTTTCATAAATGCTCAAAAATCCCAGGAGAGTTCTCTTTTTTATCATTCTGCTGACTCTTTTAACGCTAATAATTGATCTGCCCAGATTGAAGGTAAAAGGCAAAACTTTTTCCCACCCCACGATTAACACTAAGATTATTAAGAGAGATTTGGAACCCAGACTTGGCCTTGATCTTTCGGGCGGTGTCCAAGTCGTCATGTCGCTGGATATGTCAAAATTAGAGCAAAATGATAAGGACAGCGCCGCCGAATCTGCCAAAAATATTATAGAAAACAGGATAAACTCTTTGGGTGTTTCAGAACCTGTTATTCAAACCGCCAAAACCAAAGACCAATATCGTTTAGTTATAGAGCTTGCCGGAATTTCCGATATTGACCAGGCCATCTCAACTATTAAAAAAACTGCCCACTTGGAATTTAAAACCATAAAAAAAGATCTTTCGGGCGAAGCGACCTTTGCCGCCCGGTCTGAAGATTTTGAAAGCTCGCCTCTAACCGGAAAAGACCTCAAACGAGCTACGGCTTCTCCCAGTCGCGATCCCCAAAATCCCGGTTATGTTGTCAATTTGGAATTTAATAGCGACGGGGCCAAGAAATTTGAAGAAATAACCAAAAACAATCTCGAAAAACCTGTCGCCATTTTTTTGGACAATGAGCTAATTAGCGCACCCACAGTTCAGGCAGTGATAGCAGACGGTAATGCCCAAATTACGGGCCAATTTACATCCAGCCAAGCCAAACAACTTGCCATCGCGCTTAATGCCGGCGCCCTGCCGGTGCCTTTGAAAATTGAAAGCCAGACCAGAATCGGACCTACAATCGGAACAGACTCCATCCAAAAAAGCCTGCTGGCAACAGCCGTTGGTCTTGCCTCAGTCGCCATTTTTATGATTTTTTACTACCGAATTTTGGGAATGTTTGCCGTTTTGGCATTGGTAATCTATTCACTAATCGTTTTTGCAATCTTTAAATTAATCCCGGTAACTTTAACATTGGCCGGTATCGCCGGTTTTGTTCTTTCAATTGGCATGGCGGTTGACGCCAACATTTTAATCTTCGAAAGGATTAAAGAGGAAGTTAGATGGGGTAAACCCAAACTTGAATCGCTCTTTGCCGGGTTCGACAGGGCCTGGTCTTCAATCCGCGATTCTAACATTTCCTCGCTAATAACTTGCGCCATCCTTTTTAATTTCGGAACAGGGCAGATTCGTGGATTTGCCCTGACCTTGGCAATCGGAATTTTGCTTTCCATGTTTAGCGCAATTACCGTAACCAGGACCTTTTTAAGAATCTTTTGGGTCAAGAGGACATAACAATATCAAAAATCAAATAGTAAATATCAAATATACATATCAAAGATTTTAAAATTTTGATTTTTACTATGTATTTTTAATTTTAATATTTAAAATTTAATATGAATTTGATAAAGTACCGAAACTTTTTCTTCGCTCTGTCGCTTGTTATCATCATTCCAGGCATTGTTGCTTTATATGTATGGGGTTTAAACCTTGGCATCGACTTTGCCGGCGGAACCCTTTGGGAAATAAAATTTGTCGAAAGCCAAAAAAACTCAAAGCAAGTTTCACCTTTTGATGTCCAAAATATCCTGACAAAAGAAGGCGATGAAGCCTCATCTATTGCCAAAACTTCAGATTATTCTGTTCTTGTCAGAACTAAAGTTACAGACGAGGCCAGAACCAATGATTTAAAGGTCAAACTAAAGGAAGCATTCGGCCAAACGGAAGATGTCAGATTAGAAACTGTCGGTCCGGTAATCTCCAGAGAACTTTCCAGAAAAGCCGCCACCGCGATTGCCGTCTCAATTTTTGCGATTGTTACCTATGTTACCTGGGCCTTTCGTAAAGTCAAAAAGCCCACGTCAGCCATAGCTTTCGGCGTTTGCGCAATTATCGCGCTAGTTCATGACATTATTGTAGTTGTCGGTACCTTTGCGATTCTCGGCCATTTTTTCGGTCTTGAAGTAGACTCATTATTTATAACGGCCCTTTTGACCATTCTGGGGTTTTCCGTTCATGACACCATTGTTGTTTTTGATAGAATTCGTGAAAATCTTAAAAAGTATGATGATTTTTCTTTCGAAGAAGTTGTGAATCACTCAATAGTTCAAACTTTCGCCAGATCTCTAAACACTTCACTCACCGTTGTCTTTGTTCTATTGGCCCTTTTACTTTTCGGAGGACAATCAATCAAAACTTTCGTATTGGCGCTTTTTGTCGGAGTTATTTCCGGTACCTACTCTTCAATCGCTAACGCCGCCCCGCTCCTTGTAGTTTGGCACAACTTTAGAATCAAGCATTAAGAATTCTCTCAAGCAGATATTCACGGTCATTCTTTTTAGAATCCTCCAGTACTTCTTCAAAAAGCTTATTTAAAACTTCTCCAACTTTTGGTCCGGGAGTGATGCCTAAAATCTTCATTACGTCATGGCCGTTGACTTTAAGATCGGCCACCGTAAACGGTTTTTTCAAAACTTCTTTTAATCTTTGCCTAAAAAGTTTTAGTCTCCAACTTTCAGGTTGTTGCAATCCACCCCCAAGTCTGTCACCAACTCTTAAATCCATCATGTTCTCGATATTTTCAACACCAATATTTCTAATAAATCGACGAAGAGCGCTATCCGTTTGATTTTCATTAACGCTAAATTGATGCCACCTAACAAGCTTAAACAGCCTTTCTCTTTCCTGTTTCGAAATATGAAGTCTATTGGCAATATCTCGTGCCATTCTGGCGCCGATTACCTCGTGATTGTAGAAAGTTCTAATACCTTCCTTTGTCACTTTAGCCACCTTTACTTTGCCGATATCGTGAAGTAGAGTAGACAGGCGGGTTATTATGTCTTGACTTGGACAGTACTTCAAGCTCATGGCACAGTGTGTGCCAACATCGAATATGTGATGCCTCTTTGGACTTTTCTGTTCTATCTCAAAACAAACATCCACCTCTGGCAAGATCTCTTTTAGTATCCTCGATTCTTTCGCGAGTAATATTCCCTCAGTCGCGTTTTTACTTACCAAAATCTTAAATAACTCATCCCTGATTCGTTCACCAGAAATCCGGGAAAGTAGTTTTGCGTTTTTGGCAATTGCTGTTTTTGTTTTTTCGTCAATTTCAAATCCTAGAGTTGTCGCGAACCGAACCGCCCGCAAAAGACGCAGCGCGTCTTCCCTAAATCTTTGATCCGGGTCTCCAACAGCTCGAATCAACTTATTTTTTAAATCGCTCTGGCCATCATAAGGGTCAACCATCTCAAAACTACTCCCACCTCCGAGGAGTCCATTTGGGACGCCTCGCGTCGAAGCGGGCCACCTCGGAGGTGTTGTGGAACGACTCCTCCGAGGTGAATACTTTAAAGCAATAGAATTGATAGTAAAATCCCGCCTCGCTAAATCTTCTTCGAGGGTTTTTCCCCAGACGATTTTATCTGGATGACGCTTATCCGAATAACCGTATTCTTTTCGATAGGTTGTAATCTCTACAACTTTTTTCCCGTCAACCGGCACACCCACCGTCCCAAATTTATTATTGTAAAAACCATCAGGAAAAATTTTTAAAATATCCTCCGGCCTTGCGTTAGTTGTTAAATCCCAATCCGAAACTTCTTTCTTCCACAAAATATCACGCACTGCGCCACCAACTATAGCTACTTCAAAACCGGCTTTTGCAATTCTTTCTAAATTTTGTTGTACTTGTTTGTCAATTTCCATTTTCTGATTTCTCCTAGATTATATATCAGCTTAAACTTAAATTTCCTGCTAAAATAGCATTGTGATTAATAATTCTTGGAAAATTAAGACAAATTCACCCCCCAAAAAAAATTCAAAATGGCTACTTGACGTCTTGGCTAAAAATAGGGGACTGACTACCCCAAAAAAGCTTGCCGATTTTTTAAATCCCAAGCTGGAGCATATTTTGGAAGTCCAATTAACCGAAACACAAAAGGCAGTTACCAGAATTTTAAAGGCTCGTTCCAAGAAGGAAAAAATAATTGTTTACTCCGATTACGACGCCGACGGCATTTGTGCCACTGCCATTATGTGGGAAACCATCTTTGATCTGGGCACGAATGTTCTGCCTTACGTGCCTCATCGAATCAAAGAAGGCTACGGTCTTTCTACGGGGGCAATCACTAAACTTGCCAAAGACAAAGTTAAGCTGATTATCACAGTCGATCATGGGGTCACTGCCGCCAGTCAAATAGAGCACGCCAAAAATCTTGGTGTAGATGTCATTGTTACTGACCACCACGTTCTTCCTCAAAAACTACCCCGTCCTCTTGCCCTTGTCCACACCGTTGACTTATGCGGAGCCGGTGTTTCCTGGCGTCTTTGTTGGGAGATTGTTAAGGCCATGAGTCCGGCTTATAAAGAAAAATTAATCGAGAAATTGGAACTGGCCTCTCTTGCGACTATCGCCGACCTTGTCCCTTTAATTGGAGCCAGTCGCGCGATTGTTAAATTAGGTTTGGAAAAAATCTCCCAAACCAAAAGACCCGGAATTAAAGCCTTAATCAAAGCCTCAAACATTAATCGCTCAATTACAACTTACGAACTTGGCCACATCTTAGCTCCGAGGATTAATGCCATGGGCAGAATCGAACACGCCATAGATTCCCTTAGACTGCTTTGTGCCAAAAACGCCAGGCAAGCCGACGAGCTCTCACAACTTCTTTCCAAAACGAACAGTCTTCGCCAGGATCTTACTACGAAGGCTTTTTTGATAGCGCGTGATTTAGTAGAAGAAAAGGCGCTTGTCCAAATTATCTCTCACGAGGATTTACATGAAGGAGTCATTGGTTTAGTCGCTGCCAGACTTGTCGAGATTTTCTACAAACCGGCAATTGTTATTGCCAAAGGCAAGATTTATTCAAAAGGCTCTGCCCGTTCAATTCCCGGATTTAATATCGTCGAAGCGATACGATCCTCAAGCGAGTATTTAGTGGATGGAGGAGGACATCCCATGGCAGCCGGCTTTACCATTGAAACTCGTCATATCGAGACATTTAGACAAAAGATTCAGAGCTACGCTAGCGCAAAAATCGTCGAAGGAATCTTAAATCCTACCGTTGAAATAGAATGCGAACTCCAAAAAGAGGATATCAACCGAAACTCGCTGGAAATTATTAAAGAATTCGAACCTTACGGCGTTAGTAACCCTAACCCCGTTTTTTTAACAAGAAACATGCTGGTCGAAGATGTCAGATGTGTTGGAAACGAAAGTCAGCATTTGAAACTGCAAGTAGACGGAATTAACGCCATTGGTTTTAACATGGGCCAAATGCGAGCTAAAATTAGGCCAGGATACCAAATCGATCTCGTCTATGCCTTGCAAGAAGACTCTTACAATGGCAACGGCAGTATCCAACTAAAAATCAAAGATCTGACAGTTAGCGTCTAAGCGTTCATATTATCAACGAACCTTTGCTTGTCAAACTTATCAAGTGTTACAATTTAGCTCATGGTTCGTACTCTGGCTTTAGATTGCAACAAAAAAATAGGCCAAGAAGTTAAGCTTTGCGGGTGGGTAAATACCCGGCGCGATCACGGTAAACTGATTTTTATCGATCTTAGAGACCGTTCCGGAATTATCCAGACTGTTGCGGAGCAAGGTGCCAAAGAAGTCAGACCCGAGTTTGTTATTGAGATTGAGGGACAAGTTGCCAGGCGGCCAAAAGAGCTTGTTAATCAAAAACTAGAAACCGGCGAAGTTGAAGTTAAAGCAAAAACAATCAAAATTTTAAATCAGGCCCAAACCCTGCCGTTTCCCATCGACACGCCAGGCTTGGATATTGAAGAAGAATTAAGGCTTAAATACCGCTATCTGGATTTAAGAAGACCACGGCTTACCGCCAATCTGAAATTAAGACACAAGGTTGTTAATTTTGCGCGCAACTGGCTGGATAAAGAAGGTTTCACAGAAATCGAAACGCCGATTTTAACAAAGGCAACCCCCGAAGGTGCCCGTGATTTTTTGGTGCCATCCCGACTGCAGCCGGGGAAATTTTACGCTCTTCCTCAATCCCCCCAGCAATACAAACAGCTTTTAATGGTTGCCGGGTTTGAAAAGTACTATCAAATAGCCCGATGTCTGCGCGACGAAGAGTTAAGATCAGACCGGCAGCTTGAATTTACCCAATTTGATCTAGAGATGTCTTTTGTAACCCAGGATGAAATTTTGGATGTTGTAGAAAGAATGTTTTGTGCGATTGTTGAAAATTTCTCTCAAAAAAAGATTTTTAAAAAACCTTTCCCAAAACTAACCTACAATGAAGTCATCAAAAAATATAATTCGGATAAACCGGATTTGCGTGCCGACAAAAACGACAAGAAAACGCTAGCTTTCCTGTGGGTTTGCGATTTTCCGATGTATGAATGGGACAAGACAGAAAAGCGCTGGAATAGCATGCACCACCCATTTACAATGCCAAAGCTGGAGCATTTAAAATATTTAGAGACTGAAGACTTAGGCAGGATAAAGGCTCAGGCGTATGATCTTGTCTGTAACGGTTATGAGTTGGCAAGCGGCAGTATTAGAATTGTTGATCCGGCTATTCAGGAGAAGATTTTTACGGCAATGGGGTACAAAAAAGAAGAAGTCCAGGCGAAATTTGGCCATTTACTTACTGCTTTTAAATATGGAGCCCCCCCGATGGGAGGCATGGCACCCTCGGTTGACCGTTTTGTTATGCTTCTTGCCGATGAAGAAAATATCAGGGAGGTTATTGCCTTCCCGGTTTCTTCTTCCGGGCAAACAGCCGTTATGGATGCGCCATCGAAAGTTGACGAAAAAACCCTCAAGGAACTGAAGATTAAAATAAAGTGATTTTTTTGCGCCTTGCGACTGTCTTTTTGATAATTCTTGCATTTGCCGCCGTTTTTGTTTTACCAAAGACCTCTCCCGATTTTTCTGCCCCCAAAATCGAAAAAAAGAGTATAAAGACCCATGCGCTGCCACAAGATAAGTTATATCGCAAAAACAGCCAAAACTTGCTTGACCCTCCCGTAATTTCCGCAAAAAGTGTAATTATAATCGATGCGGCAAACGGTATTGTACTTTACGAAAAAGATCCCGACGTTCGATCCCTTCCCGCTTCAACCACCAAATTGATGACCGCTCTTGTTGCCAAACAAAACTGTTACCCGGAAGAAATCGTCACCGTAAATTACATCGAGAATCAACCCACACAGATGGGTCTTGAAATGGGGGACACCATCAGGGTTGATTCCCTGCTTTACGGACTACTGGTCGCGTCGGGCAATGATGCCGCCTATGCTCTTGCCCGGGGATGCGCGGCCTCCTTGGATCAATTCGTCGGGGATATGAATCAAACGGCCAGGAAACTGGGTATGGCCGATTCCCATTTCGTCAACCCGGCAGGCTTTGATGATCCTGCCCAATTTACAACCGCTCACGATCTTGCCAAACTTGCTAAAATTGCTGTCACAGACCCCTTGCTTTCAAAAATTGTGGCAACCAAAAGTATAGTTTTGACGGATGTAACCGGAGTTAAAACTTACTACTTGGAAAATGTTAATAAGCTTCTTGGAAATGTTAATGGCGTCGAGGGAGTCAAAACCGGCAAAACAGAGGGCTCGCTTGAAAGTTTGATCGCCAAAACAACAAGGGAAGAACACTCAATTGTGACTGTTGTTTTAGGTTCCACCGACCGATTTGAAGACTCAAAGCAGCTTATCGAATGGGTTTTCAAAAATTACCGCTGGTAAATTATTCCGTCCAATCGCCAGCGACAGCCGCAACATAAGCAACAAAACCCTCGTTGCCCCGAAACAGATAAACAGGTTGCAAAAACTCCTCGGTTGACTTGCCTTCAATATAACCTAGCGTTACTTCCCTTATGGCAATTTGGCTCCCGGCCGCCTTTTTGTTAAAAGCCGCATTTTGCGCCTTTAAGTCATCATATGCTTTTTGTACCCCTTTTAACGGATAAGTGCTAAACCTAAATTTTTGGATCTTGGCAATTTTCAGGTTCGCAGCCACAATCTCGTCTCCCGACACAAACGCCCAAACTTGCGGTGTCTCTTCCCAGGCTGCCAAAATCGGTAATTTATCGGCATCGGCTCTTCCAAAAACCACTTCAATTAAATTTGTGTCGGATAAAGCAAGAGTTTCCTTTAAACCACCGGTATCAACTCTTAACTTTCTCGTCTGAATATTCTTTTCGGGAAATTCTTCCATGTCTAAATCGAAATTATTGAAAAAATTCCTGGCGATTCTTATAGCGTCTTCAACACTTTTTGTCTTTCGGGTAATAATTTCCGGATTGGAGAGGTAATTACTGAAAAGGACCAAATTACCGCTTGCTGTCTCTATTGTTAGAACTTTGTCTTTTTTTGAATTGTCAACAAATTTGGCGCTCCCCGGCAAAACTTCAACGGGCTCGCTTGAAAAACCTGCGCGAGACGCTTTTACCCTTACCTGCTCCAGAGCCCCAAAAGAAGATTCAGGGAAAGCTATCGAAAATACCTTTGCCGATTGCGGCAGGGATATTGGTAAGGCGCCGCTGACTGTTTCCAAATCATAAGAAACAACGGTTGGCGGTTTTATGCCAAGTGATAAATCAAACTTTGGAAGTTTCCCAAAAGCAACTGTTGCCGGCGGTGCCTTGGGCGGCAAGATCATATTTTTAATAGTCTTACCGGATATTAAAAGAATAATAAGAACAATCAAGATGATAATGCCCGCCCCAACCCATCTTGAGGCTTTTTTGCTGAATATCGCCGTTTCGGTTAATGTAGCCATCGTATTTTGTATTGATTAGCGTGTGATACAATTTTACCATGTTAAACGTCGAAGATCCTGAGCCCAGCCCTGTACCAGACGGTACAGGGCACAGTCGAAGGGTCCGCGTTCGTTACGCGCCTTCTCCAAGTGGCATTCCTCATATCGGCAACATCAGAACTGCCCTTTTTAACTTTCTTTTCGCCAAAAATCAAAAAGGCAAGTTCATTTTACGAATCGAGGACACCGATCAAAAAAGAATCGTCCCGGGCGCAATTGAAAAAATTAAAGAGAGCCTTTTAAGCTTAAATCTTAAGTTTGATGAAGTCTATCGCCAATCAGAAAGGACCATGATTTATTCCAAATACCTTAACCTCCTCAAAGATAAAGGCTTAGTTTACCAAGATGAAGGAGCTTGGCGATTTAAAGTAAAAAGTCAAACCGAAAAGATAGGCTGGAATGACTTTGTCCATGGCCCGGTCGCATTCTCGCCCGGTGTTATTGAAGATTTTATAATCATAAAGTCCGACGGTTTCCCGACTTACCATTTTGCCTCAGTTATTGATGATCATGACATGCGAATTACCCATGTTATGCGTGGAGATGAATGGATTTCATCGACCCCCAAGCACCTGCTATTGTATAAAGCTTTCGGCTGGGAACCACCGACATTTGTTCATACCCCCCCAATTTTAGGGCCAAACAAAAAGAAACTGTCAAAGCGTGAAGGCGCCCGTTCGGTCCTTGAATATATAAAAGACGGCTACTTGCCGGAAGCCATCATCAACTTCTTGGCACTTCTTGGCTGGTCGCCACCTCCCCCCAAACACCTCCGAGGCTTCGGCCGTGAGCTCAGCCGAAACGGTGGCCCGCTTCGACGCGACGCGAGCCGTATGGACTCCTCGGAGGTGAAAGTCAAGGAGGAAGAACTCTTTTCTCTTGACCAGTTGATTAAGCTCTTTTCTCTTGATCGCCTCAACAAAAATAGCCCCATTTTTAATATAGAAAAATTAAACTGGTTTAACAAAAAATATTTACAAAAATATTCACCCGAGATTTTGAGTGAAAAAACTAGAAATTTTTCAAAACGGGCAAGAACAATTAATGATCGACAACTGAGAGCAATCGTTACCCTTGTTAAGGACCGGCTGACGACACTCGCTGATTTTGATAAAATAGCTGCCATATTCTTCGAAAAAGGTAAAGAGAAACCGCCTCCTGAAGAAAAAATCGCGAATGCCAAAGAGGCCATTAAGTCAATTTCAACCTGGAACGATCGGTCAATCGAAAAAACGCTCGAATTGTGGATTTTAAAAAACAAACTCGATCCTGCTGATTTTAAAAATACCCTGCGTCTTGCGGTTTTTGCCCAACATTCCCCGCCGATTTATCAAAGTATTGCGCTCTTGACCAAAAAAGAGGTTTTAAAGCGGATAGACGATGCCGTCAAAAAAAGTAAATAATCAGCAATTTTTGCCTAAAATTGTTCTTGCGGTTTTTGCCCATCCTGACGATGTTGATTTTGGGGCGGCAGGCAGTATTGCAAAATGGGTCAAAACGGGTGCCAAAATTTATTATCTGATAGCCACTCGTGGTTGTAAAGGGTCAACTGATCCCAAAATGAATTCTGAAAAATTGGCTAAAGTTCGCCAGAAAGAACAACAGGCTGCAGCCCGGGTCCTGGGTGTTGGCAAGGTTTACTTTTTGGGTCACACCGATGGCGAATTGGAGCCCGCTTTGCAATTAAAAGAGGAAATCGTCAGGTTTATTAGGGAAGTCAGGCCGGATACTGTCCTTACTTTTGATCCCCTGATGCGCTACTCCCAGTCCCGTGGATTTGTTAATCACCCGGACCATATAGCAATCGGCGAGGCTACTTTAGCGGCTGTCTATCCTTTGGCTCGCGACAGATTGACATTTCCCGCTCACCAAAAGGCGGGTCTTGTTCCCCATAAAGTTAGAGAAATTTTGCTGACAAATTTCGATGAACAAAATTTCTTTGTCGATATTACCAAGACCTTCGAAAAAAAATTGGCTGCTCTTAAATGCCATCGTAGTCAATATGACGATTTTGGTAAACTGGCCAAAATGATGAGGAAGTGGGCGAGAGTTCTCGGGAAAAAAATTAAAGTTAGATATGCGGAGGGCTTCAAAAGAATCAGTATCGAATTTTAATGTATCTTTTCAATTCCTTTTCCGATAGAAAAGAGGAAGTTGATCTTTCTCAAAAAATTGGCCTTTATGTCTGCGGCATCACTCCTTACGATACCACTCATCTTGGCCATGCCTTTACTTTTCTGGCCTATGACGTTCTTGTCAGGTACTTGAGATTTTTGCAAGCTGATGTCACTTACGTTCAAAATGTAACCGACATCGATGATGACATTTTAATTAAAGCCAGATCATTGGGAATACCCTGGAAGATTTTAGGCGAGCGGGAAATTCAAAAACATCTCAAAAACATGGATGCCTTAAATGCCTTGCGCTCAGATTTTTATCCAAAAGCGACCGAGCATATCACCGCCATGATTCGTATCATTGAAGTTTTAATTAAAAAGGGTTTGGCTTATGTAAAAAATGGTAATGTCTTAGGCCCGCGGTCCAGAGAACAAAGACCGCATGGCTCTGTATATTTTGAGGTTAAAAAAGACAAAAACTTCGGCAAACTTTCTAAGCTTGGTTACCGGGCCCAACTTGAAATTGCCAATGATCGGGGTAATTTTCCGCTTGACCCCGATAAACGTGACCCTCTGGATTTTATTCTTTGGCAAAAAAACAAGCCCGGGGAGCCGTCCTGGAGTTCCCCGTGGGGTAATGGCAGGCCGGGTTGGCATATCGAATGCTCTAGCATGAGCATGAAATATCTGGGACCGACAATTACCGTCCATGGTGGGGGAGAGGATTTAATTTTTCCGCACCATGAGGCCGAAATTGCCCAAAGTGAAACAGCAACTGGCAAAAAATTTGTCAAAATTTGGATGCATACCGGCATGGTTTATTCTGACGGCAAGAAAATGAGTAAATCTCTGGGGAATATGATATTTGTAAATGACCTCCTTAAAAAATACTCGCCGAATGTAATTAGATTTTATTTGCTTCTCCATCACTATCGCCTGGCTTGGAATTACGACGAGAAAGATTTACAAGAAGCAGAAAAGAAAATCATAATTTTGGAAAAGGTGGCGCAATCACAGGCACAACTAGACGTAACAAAAGTCCAAAAATTACTGCCTGCCTTTTTTAAAGCCTTAGACGATAATCTGGATATTCCCCGGGCAATAAAAATTCTTATCAATCTTACCAAATCAAAAACTCCCGGGTCGGGCGAACTGATCTTTCAGTGCGGCCGGATTCTAGGGCTAGCCCTTTAAATTAAAAGCCCTTTTTTGGGAAATGTTGATATACTAAAATTATGAAAGACAACGGCTTTATTCTACCGTTTGTAGTTTTATGTCTTGTCATAGGCATGATTATTTTCTATCTAATTCCCAAAGACTCGATTACACCCAATGATAAGACCCAAAAAACGGCAAGATTAATTCCCCGATATTTAAATACCGAATCCTGGTCAGTAACCGACGATAAAACATTTTGTGTTTTAAATATTGCCGATTGTACTAGTCCTTCTTCAAAAATAAAATTTTCAACAGCGGATTCCTGGAGTTCCATATACATGTTTTATCGTAACAATATGAAAGATTATGACTGGCAGACAAAAAGTACAGTTATCACATCTGTTCCAACCACTATCATCTTTACCAATGGATCAAATTGTCAAGCTGTCTTAAAAGAAAGTACTGGTTTATTTGACAAACAACAGGAAAATTTAAAAGATTATCTCTTTTCGATAACTTGCCGATAAATCTATTCACTGCAGTTTATAAGCCCATAATTGCTTTATTGCTTTTGTTATAATAATGTGCTATTATATTAAAAGCTTAAGTTAGAAGCGATATTTGAGTTTTTCGATACTTCAAGGAATTAATTTTCCCCCATATCCCTAAACTTCTTAATTCAAATCTCATTTAGGTTACAAGAAAGGAGGAATTAATGGCAAAAAGACTATTCGTTGGAAGTCTTCCATACAGTGCTACAAGTGCTCAACTGGAAGAACTGTTTTCTCAAGCAGGAAAAATTACAAGTCTGAATCTAATTACAGACAAATATTCTGGTCAGAGTAAAGGTTTTGCTTTTGTGGAATTTACCACGGACGCAGAAGCCAATGAGGCTATCAAAAAATTTAATAATTTTGAATTAGACGGTCGAAAGATAGTTGTTAACGAAGCGCGTCCTCAAGAAGACCGGGCAAGCAGGCCAACTTTTGGAAGCAATTCCAACAGATCCAGAACCTGGTAAAAAAGAAACAAAATCAATGAGCCAAGCTCAAGCATTTTCGGTTTGTATCCGATGCGGCAAAACACGAATTTTCATGACAAGATGGAAAGATCGTGGTGAAAGCGGCAAGGGAACTGTAGTAACTCACGAGGAGTCAAGATGCCCTGATCGCCAGTGTCAAAAGATTGTTGACGAAAAGTTCCAAGAGATGAAAGACCGCAGGACGCAGGCAGAGGAGCGTAAAAAAGCAGTTGTTCTCGAAAGATCCCTCGCCAAAAAAGCAAAACTACCAATAACCCCCTAGACGAGCCCATTAACGGAATTAGTCTACCACAGTGTTTCTTAGTTAACTAGATTTTGTGGTTTACCTCTTAAGAATTCTCGTTAACCCTTGCCTCTTCGGTAATGTAGGCTAATGGTGGGTAAATAATGCACAAATGCTTTGTAAACTGGCATTCTTGACTTTTGGATTTAACCGGCCGGTGGTGTCCTTAATAATAGTTGTGTCGGCCGTGAACAATTTATCTGACCGCGCATAAATTACAAATTGTCAAGTCGTTGCTTAATTAAAGGTTACCTTTTCCCCAATCTTGTTTTTAAGAAAAGGCATGTCTATTATAGTTAAAGTATATGATTGACAATGACGTTAAAAAAATAGCTAAAGTCGTAAAAAGCGAAATAGCGAAAGCACTTGTACCAGTTCACAAAAAGCTGGACGCACACACCGCTAAGCTGGACGCACACACCGCTAAGCTGGATAACCACACGGCTGCGCTTATGGGGATAGAGGCTACGTTAGAAGGTTATGCAGATATGTACAAAGTGAACAAGGACGATAATAAAAAGTTAAAAAAACGAATTGACACTATAGAAGAACATTTAGGACTTGTTCCTCAAGAATAATCTCCCACATAGAATTTTTCCCTTAAAAACAGAGCTGAGCAGGCTGGTGCGGGTCCATTCTGTCGTTATGCTCCCATGCTGGGCATAACGGTTTCGAATCTTACGATCATATAATCACGCTAAGGCATTGTCTCACTCCAAGGCTAAATGTTTACACTGAGCGGAGTCGAAGTGAGACAAACGAGACACATAAAAAAGGGGTGTCTCAAAAACAACCTCTTGACAAACCATAAAGCATTGCTTTATACTTAATGTATGGATAAAATATTTACTAGGCTCACTGATAAAAAGCAAAAACTTGATAGGTACCAACCGCTCCCTGATGAACTGGTTAAAAACCTTGAAGAATGGTTAAAGGTAGAACTTACTTATTCCTCTAATGCTATTGAAGGCAACACCCTTTCGCGTATTGAAACCGCGGAGGTTATTGAGAGAGGGGTTGCAGCAGTCATCAGCGGCAAACCATTAAAAGACCAACTGGAAGCCATTAACCATGCCAAAGCAATTGAATTTATCAAAGAGTTGGCAAAAAAAAGAAATGGTCATCAGTTCATCACAGAGCAGGACATTTTGAATATCCATAAAATTATCCTAAGTGGTATCCAAGATGATTGGGCAGGCAAATACCGCAGGACAGAAGTATTCATTAGAGGTTCAGACGTCCAATTTCCAAGCCCCAAAGCAGTTCCTCTCGCGA
Organism: Candidatus Curtissbacteria bacterium RIFCSPLOWO2_12_FULL_41_16; assembly: GCA_001776545.1. Classification (GTDB taxonomy): domain Bacteria; phylum Patescibacteriota; class Microgenomatia; order Curtissbacterales; family GWA2-41-24; genus WO2-42-50. The sequence goes on from MFBZ01000027.1 coordinate 23,646, forward strand.
TGAAAGAATTTATAGATTGGCTTACATCAAGACAGGAAGAGCATCCGGTAAAAATTGCCGCCGATGCCCATTTTAAATTTGTTAGCATTCACCCTTTTGTAGACTGCAACGGTAGAACTACCCGTCTTTTAATGAACCTGATTCTTATTTTAAATGGTTATCAGATGGCCGTTATACGCAATGAGGACAGGACAACATATCTTAATTCATTTGAAACTGCCCGCAAAAAAGACGATATGCAGCCTTTTTACAATTTGGTCTACACTGCCGTGGAAAGATCTTTAGATATTTATCTAGATGTACTTGCGGGCAAGCAACCTGATTTAAAAGCTTTTTCTTCTGAAGGCAAAAATACTGTAATTGAAAAGTCGAGACTAAAAATTGGAGAACTAGCTAAAGCAACTGGCGAAACGATCCATACGTTGCGTTATTGGACCAAAGAAGGGCTTTTAATCGTCGCCGAATACTCTTCAGGAGGTTACCAATTATATGACAAAGAAATGGTAGGAATTGTCAAGAAGATAAGGCAGTTGCAGGAAAAAGAAAGGCGGACGCTTACCGAGATAAAGAAATTGCTTAAGGCATAAACATTTATCTCATCTATATGTTATATAAACAATGGTTAGTGGATACTAAAAACTTACCCTAGATAATTCTCAAAAAGTGACTTTTGTACTAATTTGTACTATTATGTACAAGTATCATAAGGAGGTGAACATTCTATGACACAAACAATGAAAGCATCAGAAGTAAGGGCGCAGTGGAGCCAACTTTTAAACAAAGTATTTCGCGACAAAACCAGAGTAGTTGTTGAAAAAAGCGGTATTCCGGTAGCTGCTGTAATTTCTGCCGAAGACTTACAAAGGTTTACCCAGATGGAAGAACAGCGAGATAAACGTTTCAAAGCTCTTGATAAAATGCGTGAGGCATTTAAGGATGTTCCTTCTGAAGAAATTGACCGTGAAGTCAAAAGAGCAATATCTCAAGTACGAGCAGAAAATAGAGCGAAAGGTAACTAAAATAAGCAGAGCATATCTAGCGAATAAGCATAGCTTTTCTATGAATAAAAAGTGATTTCGGCAGTTTTGGACACAAACGTTTTGGCATCTGGTACAATTAGCGCGGCAAATGCTCCGGGTCAAATACTAGACGCTTGGCACGCACGCAGATTTGAACTTGTAACTTCCGCACACATCATTGACGAACTTTTACAAACATTTCAAAAACCTTATTTTAAAAATCATCTAACCAACCAGGCAGTTATCAACTTCATCGATTTACTAAAAAACGAAGCATTTATAACTCCTATAACTGTTCAAGTTCAAGGTGTTGCTACACAACCGGGAGATGATTGGATAGTTGCCACCGCTTTAAGCGCAAAAGCCGATTATTTAGTAACCGGAGACATGCCACTACTTAATAAAATAGGAAACTCATATCAAAGAAGTAACTCTTACTACTCCAAGCGATTTTCTTAAAATACTTCAATAAGCAAGTAGAATCACCTACTTCGTCCCAAAACTTCTACGGGTGATGCAGTTAACTCTTAACTTGCTTTCTCCTGTGATTATCGGTATGTGTGTTGTGTTGAATGCAATCACCCGACAAATCCCCGGACCCTGAAATCGAATTCTGTCTGCATGGCGTGGATCCATATGTGGCGTTGGACTGTGGATCGTGTGGTGATTATATTGTCAGAATAACCCGTATATGGAGCCACATAGACACTTTTTAAGACCTGTGTGGATCGTTTTTGGACGTGGATGGGTGTGGGTGTGGATTTAAAAACTAAACGGGTGTTTTTTAGGAGTGAACAGAACGAATCGAAGGGCTGGAAGTAGTTGATGATCCTTCGACTTCGCTCATGATGGTGAGCTTGCCGAACCATTTCCGAACTGCTGATTGGGCAAAAATTGTTAAGTATCCAGAGTTGGTTTGGAAAAAAGTCGGTACAGTTTTTGCAGGATTAGTTTAGATTTATTTCGATTCTATCATCAACAAACATCAACAAATTCTCCATTTGAGATTTAATTCAAGCTTGCCACTGCTGGACCATGTTGGAGACCTGTTATCCAAGTAAGAACAGCAAACGCACACTTTCTAAAATTGATTTAGTTTTAGTAGAAGTTAGTTGACCAGCGGTTTTTTTGATAATTGAAGAGTTAGCAGTAAATAATTTGTTTGGTCTTACATAGCTTACAACCGGCAAACTGCCTTTTGTGAAATCATCCGTCCTAATTTGAATTGCGTGCTTACTTGTATAAGGTCTTGATGTAATTTGGCACAAAATAAGATCATCGAGTTCAACCTTTGCTAAAATTAGTGCTGGTCTTACCTTTTGGCCCTGCAAATTGGAGAATGGGAACAAAACTAGGACAACCTCACCTATTGCAAACTTGCCCATGCTTCTTCCTCTTCGGGACGATTCCAGTCAGTGGCAAGAGTTTTTTCAGAAAGCAGTAAAGTTGAGGAAACCTGTCGACTCTTTGCGGGTGCTGCCAAGATTCGTATCTCACCTTTTTTGACTTGCAACTCCACCTCATCACCAAGACCACTCTCATTAAGTAAAGGTTTTGGTATTCTTACACCTCTCGAATTTCCGATAGAAACTAATGTAGTTAACATATGTAATTACATTGTACTTACATATGTTAATTGTGTCAAGAGCAATTGGAAGCCAAAGATTGAGCTGCGGAGCAGGGATTCGAACCCCAATAAGCAGATCCAGAATCTGCTGTCCTACCGTTAGACGACTCCGCAATATTTCTTGCAAATATTATCTGATTTATCCAACATTTTTTCTATCGACTTTCTCTTTTTACAGGATTTTACTTTTTTCTCAAAGTTCAAAGCAAATTTATAATTTTTAAACTCTTTTACAAACCCAGCTTTGCTGGTCGAGTATTCCCGATTTCTCCGATCTAAAATCGAGAGAAGATCGGAAGCCGACCCGGCATCGGGATAATGCCTATTCTACACCAAATTACCATCCTAAATCAGCCATTTATAACATCGTTGGCGGCAGGCAGTATAATAATATTGCCATGATCGTCAAACGCCTCAAAGGAAAATGAGCCTTATTAAATTTTTAAAAATTGTTGGCAAACTCAAAAAAGTTAAAAGAACCGGCTGGCTAGTTGCCGGTATTAAAAATCCCGAATCTGTCGCCGAACATTCTTATCGTCTTGCAGTTCTTTCCATGGTTCTTGGCAAGAAATTTAATCTTAATACCGAAAAGCTCATCAAAATGTCCTTAATTCATGATCTTGCCGAAGGTGAGGTAGGGGATTTAGTTCTGGAGCGGGGTCAAAAGCAAGTTATGAGCCCAAAAAAGAAATTGAAATTGGAAAAAGACGTTCTTAAAAAAATATTTGGGGAACTGGACGATAAAGATCAATATCTTACCTTATGGCAAGAAACCCAAGAGCTCAAAACACCAGAAGCTCGCATCCTAAAACAACTCGACAAACTTGAGATGATCATGCAAGCGCTTGAATACGAAGGAGAAGTCAACCCTAAAAATTTAGATGAATTTTGGACAAACGCCCGTAAATATTTAAAAAACCCAAAACTCCTACTTTTTCTGGAAGAACTATCTAATCTAAGAAACCAAAAACGGAGTCAAAATCGATAGACCATTTTTTCTGTGACTATTATATCCATCAACAAGTCGTGCTCTTCGTGTGTAATCTCGTCAACGATTTGAAAATCATAAGCCAGGCCGATTTTGAGAGCATTTGATTTTGCAAGCAACCTGTCAAAAACACCTTTTCCATAACCTGTACGCACCCCATTTTTGGAAAAGGCAACACCTGGAATAATGGCGACTTCTATCAAACCGGATTCTTGCGGATGACTATTCTTCGGCTGCGGTATTTTATAAGGACCTTCCTCTAAATCCCGCCAGCCGCCAAATCTGGCAAATAGATAATCGTCGGTTGATTTAGAGTAATATGGGACAAAAATATTTGCCCCCTGCTCGATAAGTTTGCCTATGATTATTTTAGTATCGACCTCATTGTTTATTGGCAAATAAACAGAAAAATTTCTTTTTCCACGAATTTCAGGCATTTTCAATAGCTTCCGGGCAATTACCTTGCTCTTTTTTGAAACCTCAAGATGAAGAACGTGAGTACGTTTTTTTAGATAGATATCCCTAAGTTTTTTCTTATCAATAATAACCACTGGAGATATTATATCGATTTAGCCAACCAAACCGCCAATGAGTAAATATTTTATTTATGAGTAAATTCATAGTTCAACAAGGAGTCAGGTATTGCAATGAATAAGAACGCAATCTAAGATGTCTTTTACATGCTTTTTAACCTCTGGGCGCATCTCAGCTATTTCGAGCTTGCGAGAAACAAGCTCTCTTATTTTTTAAAAGATTTTTCGGGATATTTAATACTTATACTTACCTCTTTTATTCTGATTGTCTTTTCCTCAATTAAAATCTTCAAATCAAACTTAATCAACAGAAAGAAAAAGATTTATCTTTCTTTGGTTTCTACTATCTTCATTATTATTTTATTATTTTCTTTTTTTGAGGCCTACTTCCGCTATCGATACGACGAGTCAGACGGACTGGGTTTTCTGAAAGTAAACGAGAGATGGCACGCAAGACATGTGGTTTATAACAACTATTTTTTCAGAGACAGGGATTTTGATCCGAATAAAAGGGCGGGGATTGTAAGAATCGGTGTTCTTGGTGATTCGATAGCTTTCGGCGGCGGCATAAAAAATGTTAATGATCGCTTTTCAAATATTCTAGAGAAAAAACTAAGGGATGCGGGGAAAAATGCCCAGGTTTATAACCTTGGTACGCAAGGTTACGACACCGGGGGAGAAATTGAGAGCTACCAAAAAGTCAGGCATTTAAATTTTGATATTATTGTTTGGCAATATTTTTTAAACGATATCCAGCCATACGGTAAAAGTACCGGCACCCCAATTATCGCCAGAAACAGTCAGCAAGCAAAAATTGTACAATTTTTATCAAATAAGTCTTTCTTTTTCGATTTCATTTATTGGCGATTGTCACAAAGGTACCAAAAAACATTTGACCAGTTAAAAAACGCTGACCTTGCCCAATACCAAAACCCGGAAGTTTTACAAAAGCACAAAGAAGAGATGTCGGCTTTTATCAAAGACCTTAAAAGAGAAAATAAGAGAATTGTTGTTATTATTTTTCCGTTTGTCCATCTGATTGGAGCAGATTATCCGGCAACAAATATTCATCAGGATTTGAATCAGTTTTTCGAACAGGAAGGAGTAGAAGTCATCAATCTTCTGGATTATTTAAAAGATAAAAAAGCGCGAAATTTAATTGCCAGCGGCCTTGACTCACATCCCAATGAGGCAGTCCATGCGGAAGCCGCCCAAAAGCTTTTTGAAAAAGTCATGCCTCTTTTGAAGTAATTTCTACTTTTTCGGCATAGCCCCCGTCGCTTTGGCTACACCCCATTGCGCCAGGGTAGCCAAAGCAGCCAGCATTAGAACCCAGAGAACACTGGAAATTCCCAGGCCTGTTACAATCGCCAATCTTTTGACTACCCAAATCGTCACAACATTGACTATCAGAAAAACTCCGGCCCAGCTTGCATCTTTAATCTTTAGCCCGAAAGTATTTGCAAGATCCAGGCCTTGCAAGCTTTTTTTAAAGCCGCTTTTTTCAACGGCCGGAGCGATCAATGCTCCTGCAACTGTCAGGATAAGACCGGATAAAATTGCCGCCATCGGCCCGGAGAGCTTATCGTTTCCCAGAACAACATTACCGCCGAAAATAACGGAGGCAAGCAAAAAAACGACTGTATTGGCAACCCAGAAGCCCAGAAAATTTACCAATTGTTTTTGATTCATCTTGTCTCACCCCCTTTACCCATCTTATTTGTCTCTATTTGTTAGAATAGATCAACCATCACCGCCAGTCAAATTGACTTACCTTCGTTCATAATGTAAAGTTATGGTAAGATGACAATCTCCCAAGAGCAAGTAATTGAAAAATTAAAAAGCTGCCTTGATCCCGAACTTGGCCTCAATATTGTTGATTTGGGATTAATCTACGGTATCAACATTGAAGGTTCACAAGTCCACGTTATCATGACCTTAACTACTCCAGGTTGCCCGCTAGATTCGTATTTCACTAAAGATATTACTACCAGGCTTAAATCTCTGAAAGGCGTCTCTGATGTATCCGTGGAGCTGACCTTTGATCCTCCCTGGAACCCATCTAAAATGTCCGAGCAGTCCAAAGATCTACTGGGGTTTGTTAACTAATATTTATGGCTGCGAACCCTTGATTTTGTCTGTGAAAGGTGCTAATTTAGTAACTAGTCATGGGGAATGAACGACGGGACATACCAATGTCCCCCCCCAATCGCTTGCAGATCTCTTACAGGCAAATTTTCCTACTGAAGACAAGCGGATTTCCGCGCTTGTCAAGGCATTCGACCACGCGATTCGTTCATCTGGAAGGTTCTCCTGGCTAGGTCTTTTCGAGACCAGCGACGCACTAAAGAGATCCCGGCTTGTTATCTATCTTGCGGATGGCCTCCCGTCACCAACCGGGGCGCTGCGTCAAGCCACTGACATAAGCCCAACTCTTACTCTACTATCGCATGCCGCTCTGCCGAGAATCTCCCTCGACCTCTACTACATTCGTCGCAATAACGGTATACGGCCAGAAGAGCAGGCTCGTGAGGATATTGCATTAAGATACGGCACGAATCATCATGATGCGTCAAAACTCCTCTGGTCCGAACATATTGTGCCTTCTCCTCTCCCACACGACTAACTGACATGGGTTTTCAATAAGGTCGGAATTCCCAGGCTTGACTTCGGGTTTTCTTCGGATTATACTCGTAATAGTAATTAGGTAAAGGTTAGGAAGCCGGTATAGTTTAGAGAACCATAAACTATTAACCATTAACCAAATTAGGGTATTGACAAGCGCCAGATCTAGTGTCTAATCTTAAATTAGACCACAATATATTGTGCTTTTGGCAGTTCCGTGAAACCGGGTCTGACTCGGTGAAACTATAGCCTACAGCCAGAGACAATTATTTTCAAGACATAGGGCAGTTCCGCCGTCTTGGCGGGGTAGATTTTTAAGGAAAGTAGTGTGATTTGTCCTTTTTGTGCAAACGAAACTACTCGTGTTTTAGATAAACGCGAGGGTAATAATGGCAAGACGACCAGAAGAAGACGTGAATGCCAAAAGTGTAGTCGCAGGTTTACGACCTTTGAACGAGTCGAAACACTTGATCTTCTGGTTGTTAAAAAGGACGGGAGAAGGGAAGCGTTCGACAGGGTAAAGTTAAGAAGCGGCATTATTAAGTCATGCGAAAAAAGGCCGGTTTCAGCTGAGGAAATTGAAAAAATTGTTGATGAGATCGAGGCCAAGCTGAGGAAGATTAATACCAACGAGGTTTCCACCAAAAAGATTGGCGAGCTGGTGACTCAAAGACTCAAAAAACTGGATGAGGTTGCCTATATTAGGTTCGCGTCGGTTTATAGACAGTTTGCCGACATTGGCGATTTTGAAAAAGAACTGGCAAAACTCTCCAAAAGTTTACCTGCCGACAGGCAGAATCTTAAACAAAATAAATGAAAAAAATCAAGGCAAAACTTTCTAAACAAAAATTAAGCACCCACAATGAAACCAGAGAAGATGCCCGCAAGGTAGGCCGGAAAATTCCACCCGCGCCCCGCGATCTTTTTGAGCCTACTCTTTCGGAAAATGCCGCCTACATTGCCAAAACCCGCTATGCTTTTAGAAATGATAAAGGTGAACCCATCGAAACTCCGAAAGAAATGTTTTGGCGAGTTGCCTATTATGTTGCTGCTGCCGACACAATCTACTCCAACAAAAAAACCCATCTTTCCTCAGCCCGCAAGTTTTATGAATTGATGGCTTCTCAAAAATTTATCCCGAATACTCCAACTTTAGTCAATTCGGGCAAGATTGGTCAATCACTTGCCGCTTGTTTTGTTCTGCCAATTGAAGATGATATGGAATCGATTCTTAAAACTATGCGCGATATGGCCATGATCCATAAAATGGGCGGCGGGACAGGCTTTTCTTTCTCCCGGCTACGACCCAGAGACGATATCATAGGCACCAGTCGCGGTAAATCAACAGGGCCTGTGGCTTTTCTGCAAGCATATAACGATGTCACTTCACAAATCCGTCAGGGTGGCGTCCGTCGGGGTGCCAATATGGGTATTTTGCACTATACTCACCCTGACATCCTGCGCTTCGCTGTCCATAAAGTCGATGAATTTTCTCTGACAAATTTCAATATTTCCATTACAGTCACCGAAGATTTTATGGAAATGGTCAAGGAAGATGCCAAATTTACAGAAGGTGATCTGCAAGCAGACGGGATTATCGAAGAGATCAAAAAAGCCTATGCAAAAAGAGATCTCGATCTTAAAAATGTCCGCATCGAAGAAGGAGTCAAAAAGCTTTATGACCTCTGCCGGGCAACCCAAAGTGGCGAAGGTTACGATCTTATCAACCCCAGAACAGGTGAGGTTGCCGACAGACTCAACGCCAAAAGTGTTTTTGATCTTATAACTCGCCTTGCCTGGCAATACGGCGACCCTGGCATGGTTTTAATCGACAGAATCAATAACTCTCGGGCCAATCCAACCCCCAGTATCGGACAAATTGAAGCCACTAATCCTTGCGCCGAACAGCCGCTCCTACCCTACGATGCTTGTACCTTAGGGTCGATTAATCTTTCCAAGTTTGTCGAAGACTCTGAGTCAAATCGAAGGGTCGAAGATCCTGAGCAAAGTCGAAGGGTCAACTGGAACGATCTTAAAGACGCTATTTGTACCGCAATTCACTTTTTAGACAATGTTTTGGACATGAACGAGTATCCGGTTTCAGAAATCGACAAGATGACTTCCATGATCAGACGTGTTGGCCTTGGAGTCATGGGTTGGGCCGACATGCTTGTAAAACTTTCAGTTGGTTATAACACGCCCGAAGGTTTTGAACTGGCGGAAAAAGTCATGCAATTTGTGCAATGCCAGGCCGATAATGCAAGCTGCGATTTAGCCAAAATTCGCGGCGTCTTCCCGGCTTTTAAAAGATCGATTTATAGCAAGAAAGGGAGTATTCGTCCCAGAAATGGTGCCAGAACCACCATTGCTCCCACCGGCACGATTTCAATGCTTGCCGATTGCTCAAGTGGCATTGAGCCGCATTTTGCGCTCACCTTTGCCAAAAATACCATTGAAGGCAAAAGATTATTCAACACCAACCCGTACTTTTTAGAAGCCTTAAAAGAAAGAGGAATTTATTCCGAGGAACTTCTTATCCAAATTGAAAAAAATCATGGTTCTTGCCAAAATCTTGAAGAACTTCCCCTGGATCTCAAGAAAATTTTTATGGTTGCGGGTGACATTGCTCCCCAGGATCATGTGCGCATGGAAGCCGCGTTTCAAAAATATACAGACAACGGTATCTCAAAGACCATTAACTTTTCCAATGAAGCCTCAGTTGAGGACGTCAGACAGGCTTATTGGTTAACTTACGAGCTTGGTTGTCGTATGATCACCATTTATCGCGATGGTTCCCGCATCAAGCAAGTTTTGGAGGTTAAAAAAGACGGATCTTACTATGACCAATTGGCGGGTCGAATGTCAACGGATGGTACGCCAAGAGAAGAAGGCAATCGGCTGCCTCAACCGCGCAAAAAACCAACCCCGACTGAAGCTTGGGGAATGCGCATTCGCAAAAAGGCCGATGTCGGTTACGTCTATACGTCTGTTTTTCGTGACATTAACGGCGTACCAGTCGAGGTATTTGTGACTATCGGTAAAACCGGAGGTTACGTTGCCGGAGCAGCCGAAGTCACCGGCAGACTGGCATCGCGTGCTCTTAAATACGGTGCCTCCCTGGAAGAAGTTGCCTCAGACCTGGTTGGCATTTCCTGCGGTACGCCATATGGTATTGGTCCGGATAGTGCGCTTTCTGCCTTCGACGCGGTCGGCAAATCGCTGATTGAAATTGCCCGGGCTAGACAATTGCAATTGCCTATAAGCGAGCAAAGTCAGGAAACAACCATAGAAACCGTAATTAAAACTGATTCCATAGCTTACGCTAACGGGCATACAAATGGTGTTTCCGCCAAAAGCACCAACGGCCAAAGTCCAAGCGACATTGCCCCCAATGGTAATGGCCAAAGCCTGCAAATGAGTTTGCCGCCAACAACTCCACTACTTGACACTGGCATGGCCAGTGGTGTCCACGAGGAAAAAATTATCGAAAATAAATTCGTCATCTGCCCGGATTGTTCAAGCCCGGTAGTCTACTCCGAAGGCTGCCGCAAATGCGTTAACCCCACCTGCGGCTGGAGCAAGTGCAGTTAAAACGGAAACAAGGCTCAAGACTTTTACCTACAAACTTTTGATATACTTTCCTTGTGGTTTCAGAACAACAACAGATATGAAGCTTTTGCTTACCTCAAATGGTCTTGCCAATGAAACAATAGTAAAGGCCCTGCATGAGTTGATCGGCAGGTCGTTTAACAAAACCAAACTCGCATTTATCCCGACAGCGGCAAACGTTGAAGAAGGCGACAAATTGTGGCTGATTGACGATTTAACCCGCTGTAAAAATTTGGGTTTTGCGATGGTGGATATTGTTGACATTTCGGCACTACCCAAGAATTTTTGGCAGCCTCGGATAGAAGAAGCAGACGTCTTGCTTTTTGGCGGAGGTAATGTTTTCCATCTTATGTATTGGCTAAACAAATCGAGTCTTTCCAAACTTTTACCAAACCTGCTTGAAGAAAGAGTTTATATAGGGATAAGTGCCGGCAGCATGGTCTGTAGTAAAAGAATTCTTTTGAGTCAATCTAAAAGACTTTATTATGAAGATATAAAAGGTAAGCATAAGGGCCAAAGAGGCCTTGGCTTTGTTAATTTTCAGATCAGACCACATTTGAACAACCAATATTTCCCTAAAGTAAGAGCGGAGAATTTAAAGAAGTTGGCCAAAGAAATACCAGAGCCGATTTATGCTCTTGATGATGGAATGGCATTGAAGGTAGTCGATGAGCGAGTGGAGGTTGTAGGCGAGGGTGAATATCTTTTATTTAATTCGAATATTTAATTCAAAATAGAACTCCAAAACTTTCCCCACCTGCGGCTGGAGCAAGTGCAGTTAAAACTCTCTTGTTTCTTCCGTGTTAAAATATTTTCACAGTGGCCATCATTTATACGAGACACGCTCTGGAAATGCTTGTACTGCGCAAGCTTAAAAAGGAGCTAGCTGACAAGTGTGCTAAAAATCCAGATAAAATATTGCCAGCAAAAGAAGGTAAAAAAATGTATTTAAAAAATTTCGGCAATAATTACCTAAAACTGATAATTTCCGAAGAAGGAAAACAGTTGGTTGTTGTAACTTTGTACTGGCTTGCGAAAAAACGTGCAGAAAAGTAGAATAGTCCTACTATGAAAATCACATATGATCCCGTGGCCGACGCCATGTATATTTATCTTTCAGAAAAAAAGAAAAGTACTCGGACAGAGGAAGTGAGTGACGACCTTATCGTGGATTATGCGGGGAAAGAACTTATCGGAATCGAAGTGCTTGATGCTTCGAAAAAGCTTTCTAAGAAAGATTTAGATTCGGTAACATTCACACTTCCAACTTATCGAGGTAAAATTTCCCAGTCGATTTGATGAACGAGATTAACCCCACCTGCGGCCGGAGCAAGGGTAGTTGACCGAGTCTGACTCAGTCATCCTGAGGAGTTCTGCTTGCACAACGACGAAGGATCTGTCTACACTAAAATTGTGAAGAAAGCCTGGCCTGCCGGCAGGCAGGGTTTTACCCTACCTTTTATTCTGATAGTACTAGCCTCGATTCTTGTTAGCGGAGTTATTTATTTTCGCTTCCAAAATAAAAGCTCGAATCCAAAAGCACCCGCGGCCTCGCCGCCAACCTCGACAGACGCGTATGGCACCTGGAAAACATACAAAAATACTGCACAAGGCTTTTCAATCAGATACCCCAAAGAGTGGTTTGTTAAAGAGTACGGAGATTGGGCCGTGGATTTTCAAGCGGCCGATCCAAAAATTCAAGAAGCATCGCCTGCTGCCGTCAAAGTCAGATATTCGATATCTCAAGACCAGGTCGATTTAAAAGAGTTTGAAAAAATTTACAAAGCCAGGGTGGGGGAAGATATTTACGAGCCGCTGGATGTTAAATCAATTATTAACAAAAATAAAAATTCTGAGGTTGGAGGCTACATGACAGTTGATTATTCAATAAACAGAAATTTCACAGCCCTCGAAGGCCCCCGCGGAGAGCACAGGCATATTTATGAAATTAATAAAGATGGTACGGTCCTAAAGTTTCTGGCAACTGCCCAGACAGAGGATGAGTTCAAAATATTCGATCCGATTTTCCAGAAGATGATTTCATCTCTTAAGTTTTAGTTCTTTCTTGTAAGGTCTGTTTTGAAACCTGCCGTAAATGCATCAACCCCACCTGTGGCTGGAGCAAGTATAGTTAAAGTCTTTTTAAATCAATTCCTTTAAAATTTTAAAATCTTCTTCAAGTATTTTTCTGCTTCCTGCACTGTAAAGTGCAACTGCCGGGTGATAAAGTGGAACGATTTTTACTTCGCCAAAGGGTACTTTTGCGTCGATAACCGCCCCATGAAGTTTTGTGATCGACCCGTTTTTTTCAGGCAAATTAAGCTTTTCTAAAATATATTTTGTTGAAAAACGTCCTAGAGTTGCGATAATTTTTGGTTTGATGATTGAAATTTGCCGATCTAAAAATGGTGAGTAAATTTCAATTTCCACAGGCTCCGGATCGCGATTATTAGGTGGTCTATCCTTAACTACGTTAGTGATGTAGACATCTTCCCGTTTGAGTCCAATCGATATCAAAAGCTCACCAAGAATTTTTCCAGCTGCTCCGCAAAAAGGCCTGCCCGTTTCCGCTTCCCTCTGCCCCGGTGCTTCGCCGATAAAAATAATTTTGGCAAAATGATTCCCTTCACCAATGACTGGGAAGTATTTGTTCTTTATACGGTATTTATAAAGAGGGGATTTTGAAAGATTCCAAATTTCGTCACGGATCTTTTTCAGCTGTGCTGTTCTGTTAGGTGCCATACCTAGTCAGTCAATTCCTGCCCTTCCAATTTTTAATTTCATCTTGCACCATTTTAACTATCGGATTAATAAAAAGGAGCTCAATATCTACGAGTATTTTTCTGGTCCCATAAATTGGATCGCCATTCATTACTCCTAATAATTCTCTCCTATTTTTTGTAAGCCCCTCATTTTCCTTGACTGTTTTTTTAACCTTCTTCCAAAGAGAAAGACCCGTAACAAATACCGGACTATTCATCTGTTTGCCGTAAAACAATTTTTCCTCTTCTTGTTGAACCCGAAGATAAATCTGTATTGCTTGATATGACTCATTGAGTTCTTTTAATTCTTTAGGGTTCATGTAAGGTTTTAATCGTTGGATAATATCGGCCCTTTCTTGGAAAGAAGATGCAATAATGTTTCTTCAGCCCAGCCAGTATCTTTATCAATATTATCTGCGACTTTAGTTACAATTTTCTTCATCCTTAAATAATGCCAACCCAGAGGACTTTTGGGATATTCTTCTAAATCCAGATAATAGTCATAATGATAATAATGATTATCCATAGCCGACATGAATAGAAAAGACAACGCAAGCAATGAAGATAACCTCTTATCCGGAGGTAACTTTTCAGTTTTAGGAATTTGCGACCCTAATTCAGAACAAAACTCCAAATAAAGTCTCAGATTAAATAGTAAATCACGCCGAAACTTAGCTGGATCCTTGACATACGTCTGCAATCCATCGTGAGATAAGGGTGGTGCAAACTCATCTTTACACCAATTCCACTCAATATCATTTGTGTGAGGATTATTAGGATGATGAGTCATATTTTGATCGATCTTTATCGCTCTTAATTTTTCAGAAAGCCCTCTTTTTGTAAAAGGGAGCTCTTGTAAGACCGTCACGCCCATCATTTACCTCCTGCCTTTCCAGGTAGTTTCTTTAGATTTCTCTAGTTTATTCACATATCTAGCTGCTACAAACAACCAATCCGATAACCTATTGATATAAACTTGGGCGCTTGGATTGGTTCTTTCTTCTGTGGAAAGATTAACGACCGATCTTTCAGCGCGTCTGGCAATAGCTCTTGCCAAGTGCAGTTTTGCGCCGATCTTTCCCCCTCTTGGCAAAATAAAGTTGCGCAGAGTCGGCAAATTTTTATTCCATCCATCAATTTCTTTTTCAAGCCGAGTTACATAAGATTTAGTAATTCTTGAAATTATTATTTTGACGGCGGCCGGCGTTGCCAGGTCAGCCCCTAAAACAAAAAGCTCTGACTGAACCCTCAACAATTTTTTCTTGATGGGTTCAACCCCAAATTGAGGTCGGACCCCTTCTAGATCGGCCAGAATTACTCCAATCAGAGAGTTTAACTCATCAACATCACCATATGCGCAAATTCTTGCCGAATTTTTATCGACTCTTTTCCCACCAAAAAGAGAAGTAGTTCCGCGGTCGCCGGTCTTTGTGTAAATTTTCATTTGAATGTTTTAGCCCAATTCAAGCTTATATTATATGATCTTAAAATTTTTTGTGCACCTTATCCGCCCATGGTGGATTCCTCAGTGGAATTGACAAACCCTCCCCACTAGGGTAGGATATAATATGTATATGCAAAAGACAGTCAAGGCAAACGCCATCAAAAGACTAAAGTCGGCGAGTGGCCATTTAGATCACGTGATCAAGCAAGTAGAACAAGAAAAATATTGCATCGATATTTTGCAGCAATCTTTAGCCGTGCAATCGGCCCTGCGCGCCGTCGACAATATTATTCTCAAGGGTCATCTCGAAGAACATGTCGTCCAGGCAATGCACGGCAAAGATAAAGAAAAATCGATTCAGGAAGTCGTCGACGTATTTGAGAAGGCAAGAAAATAAACCCTCCACATCTTACTTCAAGTCTTTTCAGTACTATTCGTACACGACTTGAAGAGCGATTGTTGGCGGGCGAAGGGAGGTAAAAACAAGTCAGACTTGTTGAAAATATGAAAGAACTGGCATTTGCCAATGCGTTAGCCACAATAACTGCGATTGTCTATGTAGTTTGCTCTCTTTCTATTGCTCTCTTTCCGGAGTTTTCCAAAGTGGTTAGCCAAAGTTGGTTTCATGGTATAGATATAGGTCTTATCTGGACAGGAAGCCAAAGAGGCAATTTCTTAGTGGGGTTTGTGACAGCAGTAATTGGCATGTGGTTGGTAGGATGGATTTTTGCTTGGCTGTACAACCAATTTTCAAAAAAATAAAAGTCAGCAAGAAAACAGAATCACTAGTTGGGTAACCAAAAAGGTTACCCTTTGATTAAAAATAAGATGAACAGGCAAGAATCAATACTCAAAAAAAATTATACTTGCCCGATGCATCCGGACGTAAAATCAGACAAAGCGGGCCGTTGCCCCAAATGTGGAATGAACCTAGAACTTTCAGAAAGCAAACGGGAAGATCACGCCCAACACAAATTGGCAGACCATACGATGACACCAGTATCTGAAATGTCGTTCTGGGAAAAATTCAAGATGGGTCTTACTATGACCATGGGTATGGAGCATGGCGGTTTAGCAGGGCGTGAGATGGCCAAGCTAATGGAAGAGGATATTCGCAATAAGTTCTTCTTCTCGTTTGCACTCTCGATTCCAATTATCGCTTATTCCCCATTAGGTGAGAAAATCCTTAAGATCTCCTTGCCCGCGCCGATTCCCGTACCTTGGATTTTGCTCGTTTTGACAACACCCGTCTTTTTCTACTCTGGTTGGATTTTTCTCTATTCAACCTACAAAGCGTTGTTGCAGAAAACGCTCAATATGGCGGTCTTGATTGCAGTTGGTATTACTGCTGCCTACGGATTTAGTATAGTCTTAACTCTGCTTAGAAGTCCCGATTCGTATTACGAAGCAGCAGCTCTTTTAATAACCTTTGTACTTTTCGGTCACTGGATGGAAATGAAATCTCGCCGTGGCACAACCGATGCCCTACAGGCACTTTTTGCCCTAGTTCCTCCCCAGGCGAGAATACTGCGAGATGGGAAAGAAGAACTTATCCCGACGGCTCAAGTGAGAGTTGGAGATATCTTAATTCTGAAACCTGGCGATAAAGTACCTGTCGATGGGGAAATTACAGAAGGCGAAACAGCCATTGACGAGTCGCTAGTCACCGGAGAATCAATCCCAGTTACCAAAAGGAAAAAAGACCAGATAATTGGCGGTTCAATTAACCAGTCGGGGTCGGTCAAATTCCTTGCGACAAAAATAGGCGAGAATACGGCTCTTGCCCAAATTGTCAAGTTAGTTGAAATTGCTCAAAACTCAAAAGCTCCAGGCCAAAAGCTTGCCGATAGATTTGCTAAATACCTAGTAATTGTTGCGGTTGGAGGCGGATTAATTACATTTGCTGTCTGGTTTCTCCTAATTGGTCAGCCGCTTCTTTTTGCTCTGACCTTTGCAATTTCAACTGTTGTTATTGCTTGCCCGGACGCTTTGGGTCTTGCTACTCCGACTGCTGTCGCAGTGGGAACTGGTCTTGGTGCCAAACATCAAATTTTAATTAAAGACGCCTCAACCTTAGAACAAGTTTCAAGAATTCAGGCTGTAGTTCTAGATAAGACAGGGACCTTAACTGAGGGAAAACCCAAAATTACCGATGTTATTGCCGCCAAAGGCTTTTCGGAAAATGCAATTATTAGGTTTGATGCCGCAGCCGAAGCAAACTCCAGCCATCCTCTAAGTCGTGCCATTCTTGAGGAGGCCGAAAGAAGAAACATCAAAATACCTCAAAAAGTTGAAAAATTCAAAAACATTGCCGGCCATGGAGTAGAAGCAATTGTTGAAGGAAAGTACCTCTTAGTTGGAACAGTCAAACTGATGAAAGACCGAAATGTGGGCCTTACCTCAGTTCAAAAAGATATTGATCGTCTTCTTGGTGAAGGTAAAACTATTATGGTGCTTGCCATCGATGGTAAAGTTGCTGGCGTTGCGGCAGCTACCGATCCAGTCAAACCGACTGCCAGGCAAGCAGTAACCAAAATGCAAGCATTAGGTCTTGAAGTAGCTATGATAACCGGTGATAACCAAAAAACTGCCGAGGCGATAGGCAAGCAGCTTGGCATCAAACGGGTTTTTGCTGAGGTTTTACCTGAGGATAAAGCCAAGTATGTCAAAAAACTTCAGGATGAGGGAAAATTTGTTGCCATGGTTGGCGACGGCGTTAATGATGCACCTGCTCTTGCCCAGGCTGACATCGGTATTGCCATCGGGGCAGGTACCGATGTGGCTATCGAGACTGCCAAAGTGGTTTTGATGAGATCAGACCCTGCCGACGTTCTAAGAGCAATCAAACTTTCTAAGGCAACAGTTACCAAGATGAAACAAAATCTTTTTTGGGCCTCGATCTATAACTTGTTGGCGATTCCAATTGCGGCTGGGATCCTCTATCCAAAGTTTGGCATATCATTAAGGCCGGAAATTTCAGCGCTTCTTATGAGTATTTCATCAATCATAGTTGCCACCAATGCCGTACTATTGAATAGAGCTGAAAAAAGCTTGTTGGAGGTCTAATGAAATTTAATTTTCTAATCAAGTCGCAAGATAAAACTACCGACCCTGTTTGTCTGATGAAGGTTACTAAAGATCCAAAAACATTGAGTTACGAGTATAAAAAAAAGATTTACTACTTTTGCTCTGAAAATTGTAAGGAACAGTTCAAACAAGATCCTGAAAAATATTTATCATGAATAAATTATTTAAAAGACATAGTTTTTTAATGATTTTAGGTTGTTTAGTTCCTGTTTTAGCCATTGGGTTTTTTGCGCTCTTTGGAATCAGCCAAAAAAGCCTACTGGTTTTACTGGTACTGGCCTGTCCTCTGGGACATATTTTTTTAATGAGAGGACATGATGAAAAACATCACAAATAATTTGTCAGACACTGGAAAATATGGAACTTTTGATTAGCGCATCTTTTATTGCCTCTTTTTTTGCGGGTGTTGCTGCCCTGTTTGCTCCCTGTTGCGTAACGGTTCTTTTACCCACATATTTCGCTTCAATTTTTAAACAACGGGCGACTGTATTTTTAATGACTTTTATCTATTTTCTCGGACTCTTAGTAGTTTTTTTACCAATCGGTCTAGGCGCATCTGCCATCACCCAATTATTCAGTACCTATCATGATGTGATATTTTCATTGGGGTCTCTTTTTCTGATTATACTGGGGTTGACCCTGGTTTCCGGAATCCAGTTTTCGTTTCCGGTTTTGGTACACCCTCAGTTGAAAAATTCAGGTCTGGGATCCGTTTTTGTTTTGGGAATATTCTCGGGAATAGCAACTACTTGTTGTGCTCCGGTTTTAGCTGGTGTCTTGGCGCTTGCTGCCATGCCCGCGTCGTTTCTTTTGGGCGGAGCCTATACTTTAGCTTATGTTTTAGGAATGGTTATCCCCTTATTTATCTTAAGTGCGCTACTTGACAAGGGTAAATTTACCCGGAAGTTTTTTACATTTAGGAAAACAGTCAGCTATAGTTTTTTAGGAAAAACAATTCGTTTAACCTTATCCAACCTTTTTTCTGGAGTAATGTTTTTGGTGCTTGGTCTATTTATCTTTTATTTGGCGCGAACAGGCAACTTAACTACCCATGCTTCATATCAGGTTGATATCAATGTTTTTCTTACAAGGGTAATCCAGTTTGTCGGCAAATACACAAAAATTATTCCAGAGTTTGTCTGGGCTATCATTTTCGCCATTACCTTTGTGGTAATTCTGATCATCTCAGTCTATCAATTTTTGAATCTGTCAAAAAATAACGGTAAAGAAGGTGACAACAAATGAAAAAGCAAGCGGTTTTAATAGGGATAGCAATCGTTCTTTTTATATCTGCTGTAGTTGCTGCCTCTTTTTTATTGGCAGGCAAAAGTGACAAAGAACATCAATCAATGGATCAATCAATGGATCACGCAACTGCCGGAATGCGGGATGATAGCAAGTTTAATTCATGGCTTGGCAAAGAAGCCCCCGATTTTAACCTGGCAAGTTACGACGATAAGAAAATTAGTCTTAAAGATTATAGAGGGAAAAAAGTAGTTTTGTTCTTTACGGAGGGGGCCATGTGTTACCCTTCCTGCTGGAATCAAATAGTGGCCTTAGGCAAAGATAGCGCGTTTAATAATGATGGAACGGTTACCCTCAGCATTATGGTGGACACCAAAAACGAATGGAAAAGAGCCGTTGACAAAATGCCGGAGCTCGGCGTCTCAACTGTACTTCTGGATGTCTCCAAAAATGTTTCGCGAGAGTATGGAGTACTTTCACTCCCGTCCTCAATGCACAAAGGCCAGTATCCGGGCCACACATATTTAATCCTTGATAAAGACGGCATCGTCCGATATGTTTTTGACGATCCTAAAATGGCAGTCAGAAACGAGGAATTAAAAACCGAGCTGGCAAAACTGAATTAAAGAGGAATGAATCAAATTATTTTCCAGTCAGTTTTAAAAGGTTTATTGAGCGCATCAGTGCTTTTGATACTTTATTTTGCAATAGTATCCTCAATTTCCGGGTGGCAGTTTGCCCGAAATCAGTTTTTGCAATTTTGGTATTTTATCCTAGCCCTTGCTACTGGATTCGGCATCCAAGTCGGTCTTTATACCTATCTTAGAAACTCTATCCGCGTAAAAAATCAATCAGTAAAATTTTTGGCAGCTTCCGGTACCACATCTACCGCTGCCATGATTTCCTGTTGTTCTCATTACCTGGCCAACATCCTACCAATTCTTGGTATTACAGGATTTATCACGCTGGTCACTCAGTA
>MFBZ01000028.1 GCA_001776545.1 Candidatus Curtissbacteria bacterium RIFCSPLOWO2_12_FULL_41_16
TGGAGCATCTATTGCTCTTATTTTTTCCCTGCCAATAATTATTTTAGTGACAGTTTTAATTAAGTTGACATCTACTGGTCCAATTTTCTATAGTCCTGAGAGAGTCGGCAAAGACGGCAAGCTTTTTAAAATGCTTAAATTCAGGAGTATGTATATGTACCACATCCGTGGTGAACTTGCCCATGCTGAAAAATATCTAGAGAGCAATCCCAAGCTAATGCGAGCCTATCAAAAAAATAGTTATAAATTAAAAGACGATCCTAGGAGTACGCCGGTTGGTAAAATTATCCGCAAATTTTCTCTCGATGAGCTACCCCAACTGGTCAATATCTTAAAAGGTGATATGTCGCTAGTGGGACCGCGTGCCTACCAGGAAGACGAGCTTACTTATCAACAAAAGGTTTACCCTCAAACTACCAAATTCATAACAATAATTCTCAAGGCTCGTCCCGGTGCTTCTGGACCCTGGCAAGTTTCGGGTAGGTCCTTTATTAATTTTGACAAGCGCGTAGAAATGGATGCCATCTATATAAAGAGAAGATCAATTCTTTACGATCTTTGGATTATAATCAAAACTCCAATTGCCATGATAACAGCCAAAGGCGCTATATGAGACGAAAAATACTCTTCCTTATTATATTATTAATTTTGATCTTTGTTGCTTTTGGTATTGTTTTTGCGATTTCGGCAAGAGGCGCGCTGATAACCGCCAAAAAAGCCGTCGGCGCCGCCAAACTCCAAGACCTTAATGCCACCAAAGCATATTTACGCGACACCAAACGTGATCTTCAAAGGACTCAAACAATTCTTTATGTGGCGACTCCCATCAGATTTATTCCAATTCTGGGCTGGTACGTTGCCGACGCTCAAAGAGGCATTGGTGCCGCCATCGACGGGGTTGCGGCGGCCAGTACTTTCACAGAAGCTATCACTCCCTACGCCGATGTCTTAGGGCTTGCCGGTGAAGGCACGTTTTTGGGTGGGACTGCCCAGGAAAGACTGGCCAAAGCAGTAGAAACCCTATCTCTTGTTTCTCCTCAGATCGATAATGTTGGCCGTGATCTTGCCCGTGCCAAGGGCAAAGTTGAAAAGATCGAGAGCTGGCGCTACCCTAACTTTTTACCCGGTAAGCCGGGCGAAAAAGTTGATTTTGCCAAATCTACCATTGTCAATCTTGAGTCAATCATCGTTGACACCAAGCCGCTTCTGGAAGTTCTGCCCAGTATCATGGGTCAGGACGGTGAGAAGAAATATCTGGTGCTCTTCCAGAATGATAAAGAATTGCGGCCAACCGGCGGTTTTATCACTGCTTATGCAGTCTTTCGCATTGAAAAAGGCATCATTGCCTCGGAAGGATCAAGCGATATTTATAACCTTGACAATACTCTTCTTAAACGAGTTCCCGCCCCTGAGCCAATCATTAAATACTTACCCAATGTCGCCAGCCTCAATCTTCGAGATTCTAATCTGTCAGCGGATTATCTGAGCTCAATGAAAACATTTGAAGATCTCTACGCGGCCACTGCCGATCCCAAAGATATTGATGGCATCATTGCCCTCGATACCCAATTTGTTCTGACAATGATGGAAGTTTTGGGTCCGATAGACGCTTACGGTACCTCTTTTACTACCGAAAAAGTCCCAAGCTGTGATTGCGAGCATATCATTTATGAGCTCGAGCGCTATGCCGATCAGCCGGTGGCCTATGAGAAAGGCGCGAGAAAAGACATCATCGGAGTTCTGATGCAACAAATGATGGATAAGGCTTTCAATGCACCAAAATCGCAGTGGCCGAATTTACTAGGCAAAACAATCGATTCCCTGCGCCAAAAACACTTACTTCTCTATTTCCATGATGCCGAGGCTCAACAAGCGGTTGAGCGTATTAATTTTGCAGGCCGCGTCTATGAGTACGATGGGGACTTTCTCTATATCAATGAAACCAACTTTGCCGGCGCCAAAAGCAACCTTTACGTACAGGAAAAGGTTAAGCAGCAAGCCAAAATTGGCAAAGACGGAAATCTTGAGAAGAAAATCACTATTGAATACAAATACCCCAGACGTATGGACAATTGTTCACTCGAGCGCCAAGGTGGCCTCTGTCTTGCTGGCATTTACCGTGATTGGATCCGCGTTTATGTACCCAAAGGTTCAACACTAACTAAAGCATCAGGTACCGAAGTCGCAATAACGGCCACTGAAGATCTTGGCAAAACCGTCTTTGAAGGTTTCTTTACGCTTCGACCAGAAGGTACAGCCAAAATCGAGATTGAATATACCGTCCCCATCAAAGTCGACAAACAATACAAGCTCTTAATCCAAAAACAACCCGGTACCCAGGGCCATACTTATGAAATCGAAGCCATGGGCCGTCGCCAAAAACCCTTTCCTCTGGATACCGATAAAGAGATAATTTTTAAGCTCTAAACAGATTTACGATCACCTCCGAGGTGGCCGCCGCAGTCAAACGCGGCTGGGACGTTTGACGTCCCGAACGGACTCCTCGGAGGTGGAAAGTCGAAAAATCTTAATGAATCAAGGAATCATCTTTGCTTTTTTAACAATTCTTCTTTTTGGCTCTTGGGCTGTTCCCACTAAAACCCTAAAAATCGATCCTCAAGTTCAGGCTTTTTGGTTAACAATCGGACATTTTTTGCTTTCCGCCGTAATTTTCATTTTTTTCGCGGCGCCATTAACTTTGAACCAGTCAATTTTGCCGCTTTCTGCGGGCATTCTTTGGGGACTGGGGATAATTTCAGGTTACGTCGGAATTCGAAACTTGGGAATAACCAGAGCTCTTGGAACCTGGATGCCGACGGTGATTATAGTAAGTGCTCTTTGGGGTTTGATATTTTTTGGTCAAGCTTTTACTTTGGGCCCCTGGAAATTAACCTTGACAATTTTAGGAATTGTTTTACTGGTTATTGCCGCAATTTCAGTCATTTTTTCAGGGAAAGACGAAGGTAAAATCAAAAATCTTAAATTTGGAGTACTGGCAAGTTTGACTCTTGGCCTTTTCCACGGATCATTTTTTGTTCCTCTTCGGGCAAGCCCACTTTCAATCTATACTACTTTCTTGCCCTTAACAGTGGGGATGGTCTTAACCACGTTTATAATTGTCTCTTATAAAAAATTAAAAATAGTTCATGGCCCAATCGAAATAGGTAGAATGATTCTGGCCGGTTTAATCCTTGGAGCGGGGAATTACACTGCTCTTTTAACAACGCAGTATCTTGGAGTTGCTCAGGGCTATCCGTTAACTCAGGCCGGCATAATTGTTAATACCTTGTGGGGAGTTTTGGTTTTTAAAGAGGCCACAACGAAAAAAGGTAAAGTTCTGATTGCTATCGGTGTAGCGCTGGCGATACTCGGAGCGGTAGTTTTAAACTCAGCCAGAGTTTAAAACTCATAGGGCGTAGTATTATCTGGAGTTGGGGTCTCGTTAAAAGAGAGAAGTATTGCAGGTTTTGTGAACACAAGTTGATGCGCAATACCGGCTGGAATAATAATTTTTGTTCCTTGCCCAATGCTCTTAACGGTTTTTCTTTCCTTAGTTTCAATATCTTCCAAAACAAAAGATTCAATTTCGCCTTTTGCCAGATAAAATACTTCTACGTCATCGTGATAATGGCCGGCCAGAACTGTCTTCTCCTCGGCTTCTGGCTCTTTGACCTCTATGAACCTTCCATTGCCGAATTTTAGCTTCGCATCGTTATGAAATTCCCACAAAGTCCGCCGCTTGTCATCCTCTGGAGAAATTTGTTCTATTTTGACCTGTTCAATTTTAGATTTACCTAAAAGGTTTTCTTGCAGATTAGTCATTACTATGTTTGTCCCAGATGTTGTTTAGTTCTTGCCTAAGGGGCTCTCGAGATTTCTAATAGATTGTCCAATTCTTGTTCGCTTTCTGGGACCATTAACCCTTTCGCTTTTAACCTTTCTTCAATGAAACTCCTTATACGCCAGTAAGGTCGTTCTCCTCCGATAATTAATCTTTTTGTGGCGTACCATTTCTGCCAGATGCTTTCAATTTCTGCAAAATCAAATCTAGACGCTACCAAACGAGCAAAAGCAGATATCTTACTAATCTTTTGAGTTATTTCCTCCAATTCTTCACCAAATATTCCCAAAAATAATGTTTCGATAGAGGCTTGTGCGGCGAGAAGATTATCTACTTCTTTGCCTGACATGCGTCTTCGCGTAGCTTCCTCTAAAAGAGTGAAAGTGGGTTCTGCGCCTAAAACTCTTGCAATTTTATACCCATCTTCTTCTAACGATTCAGTCATGTGAGTATGGGCTTTGCCTAAGGAGAGTAAAACTCTCACTTTATCTTCCTCGCGCAGTCGAGGATTATTGGCCAAAACCTCCTCTATTTTTATAGGTAGCGTAGCTAACATAAAGTTTTGTCTAGCGTTCTGAGATTCTGCGTGTTCTTTAAAGTAGACTTTCATAAATTCTATAAAAGATCTAAAATCCCCTCTGTATTCTGGTAAGCCTTGCGAGGAAAGGACTTGTTTCGCGATTTCATGGCCCATAGGAACATCAATAAAAATAATAGGCTTTTGGGACTTGTAAATCATTTCCAGTAGCGCCAATTTCCATTCCGATGGTTCTTCAAAACGAGATAAGATTTCTTTAGGCCTTTTTATACCTTTAGAGACATCTTGGAAACCTTGTAAAACCTGAGGAGTCCACCTAAAAGCTTCTGGGATATAGATATCAGCTTTATTAAATAACCTAGTTAAACTTTCAATATCTTCTCTGGTTTCATGGCGTACATAGAAAATCTCAATGGAAATTTTCGGCCCTTGCCTTTCTTTACCTTCAATCCTTTGAGACTTTATCAATTCAGTATGTTCTGTCATATAATGCTTTTAAGTATTTTATTTTAATTTGATGCAATAAAGCCAATTTTAATAAGCATTTTATACCTATATTCTCATGATTGTATAGTATAATTTTTGTATGGATAAAAGAACAGAAATCGGAATATGAGATCTCCAAAATTACCCAAAGACCCTTATTCAATGACAGTGGTTACTGCCACGTTTTATCCGCAATGGCATGATGGCGAACCGAAACAGCCTTTGACCGCAGACAAGTTGAGAGGCGATTTAGCCTTACAAACGTTACGGGCTGCTAAAAATCAAGGCACCCAAATAGCTTTGGTTGATGGTGGCAGCTCCGAAGAATTTCGTAAAGCTTTAAGCAAAAGTGGAATTACATTTGAATTACAAAAAGAGGATGGTTCACAAGGTGCTGCCCGAAGACAAGCGCTAGAAATTGCGCAAGGCCTACAAGGGCTAAAAGTGATTTGCGAAACAGAACCGGAAAAAGTTTCTCTAGTTTCCGATTGTTTGAATATAGCTGCAAAACCTATTCTCAATAGTGAAGCAGATATTGTTGTTCCGAAACGGAGTCAAGAAAGCTTTTCCACTCTTCCTCCGTATCAAGCCAAATCGGAACAGAGATCAAACAAGATGTACAACCAAATACTCCGGGCCCACGGATTATTGAAGGAGGAAGATCCGGATATAGATTTTTGGTTTGGTGTTAGATTATTTGCAAATAAACCAGAAATAGTTGAACTTTTCGAAAGAAAATATCAGTTTGATCCGACAGAAACAAAATTGCATCAAGCAGTGGAAAGGAACATAGATGTTTACTCAAACCCTCTTTTTTTCCCAATTATTGAAGCACTCAAGAAGGGTTTTAAAGTTAGATCCGTCGAAGTTCCATACGTACACCCCAGCGCACAGACTGAATTCGAGAACGATAAGCCAGAATTCAATCGCAAGAGGGACATTCAAAGAAGAGCAATAATTACCGAACTCCTACATTTTATTAGAAGGCTAGAAGAATCACCAAAAAGCAGAATTTCTCAAGAAAAAGGGAATGAGAGTCGTTAATCATGCCTGGTTTTTTGATGTTGATGGAGTAATTACCGATCTTCAGATGAAGAAGACCGACCCCAAAATTTTTGCAGAGTTAATCAAAAGACTGGAAAAAGGAGAGCCGGTTGTATTGATAACCGGCCGTTCATTAGATTGGACTACAAAAAACGTTCTTAAGTTTCTTATCAGTCTGGTACCGGACGAAAAGTTACTGGATAGACTTATCGTTTCTGCCGAATTTGGAGGGGTCCTGTTAAAATTTCAAAATGGGGAAAAGGATATATTTATTGACAGGAAACTTGTCGCCCCAAAAAATGTTTTAGAGAAATTTAAGGAGATTGTAGAAAACGATTTCTATGATTCAATGGTTTTTGAGGATGATAAACTGGTAATAGCTACGGCGGAGAAAAGGGACAACTATCCTCTTAAGGCTTTCAGGGAAGCGCAAACTGGACTGGTTGATAAACTGAGGCAATTGATGGATGTTGAGAAGGTACATGGTTTTGAGGTTCATGCGGATTCAATCGGTACAAATATCCGACATAAAAATGCTAATAAATCAACAGCAACAAAAAAGATTCTTAAGTGGCTTGCCCAAAAGAATATTTCGGTTAGCAATTTTGTGGTCATCGGTGATAGTCTCTTCGACCTTGAGATAGGGCTTAAACTGCAAGCCGAAAATCTGGATTTTAAATTTGTGTTTGTAGGAGACAGGAAAATGATCAAAGAGCAAAATTTGCCATTTCCCCTGACTTTTACTCGAAACCTTTACGAAAAAGGCACCCTCGAATATCTCACTTCTCATCAGACATCAAAAACTTGAATACCCCCTTCCAGATGATATGCAAACAGGCAAACCAGGTTTGTCTAGCTGTTTCAAACCTGGTTTGTGCTAGCTTGACAAACAGGGATTTATTGCTTATTTTGAAGACATGCCTTATAGAAAAATTCCCTTAAAAGGCGGAGAAATTTACCATGTTTTCAACAGAAGTGTTGCAAAGCAGTCAATCTTCTTAACTAGCAGAGACTTCCAAAGGTCAGTTGATGTTATAAACTTCTACCGATTCAAGAAACCAAAATTGCGCTTTTCGTTTTTCAACAGGCTCCAAAAAGGAGAAAAAGAATCTTTCTTGAAAGATTTGTTAACCAATGGAGAAAAACTCTTAGAAATTCTTGCTTACTGTATTATGCCCAATCATGTTCATTTTCTTTTGCAACCGGTAGGAGATCAATCAATGTCCGACTTTATGAGAAATTTCCAGCACAGCTATTCGAAATATTTCAACACAAGGACACAAAGAACCGGGTCACTTTTTCAATCAATGTTTAAAGCAATTAGAATAGAATCTGATGAACAGCTACTGCATGTTTCTCGATATATTCATTTGAATCCAACCACGTCATATTTAGTTAAGGTTGAATCCCTGCTGGAGTATCCATGGTCGTCCTTCCAGGATTATTTAAGAGAAAATTCGTCGATGGTTGCAAGGAATAAAATATTGGATTATTTTAGATCAAGAGAAGATTATAAAAGATTCGTCTTGGACCAAGCGAATTACCAGCGTGAGCTAGAAAAAATCAAGCATCTAATCTTAGAATAATCCTTGTTTGTCTAGCTGTTTCAAACCTGGTTTGAACTAAGTAGACAAACCAGGTTTGCTTCGAACCTTGATCTTAGATAGAAGATAAATCATACTTAGATTATGTACTTCAGGACCGAAGGTGTTGTCCTCAAACGCAATAATTTTGGGGAAGCGGATCGGATAGTTACTATTTACACCCGCGACTATGGCAAAATTTCAGCCATTGCCAAGGGTGTACGGCGTCCTCGCTCCAAGAAAGCCGGGCACGTGGAGTTAGGTAATTGGTGCAAGATCTTTGTTGCCCGAGGGAAAAACATCGACCTTCTGACAGAAGTTGAATTAAAATGCGCTTTTGGAATTGCCAATTTTAGTGTGGAAAAAGCCAACAGAATCTACCATCTTTTAGAGCTTGTCGAAAGCCTTACTCCAGAGCATCAAAAAAATCCCCAGGTTTTTATCTTACTCGTTCAATTTTTAAAAATGTTAAGTAAACCCGGACCACCACGCGAAGCTGGGGGTGGTAAAGATGAAGATTTCAGTCTTCTTTCCAGCGTTTTTAAGATTAAATTGCTTTCGACCCTAGGTTTTTTCTCCAGTCAATCGCTAAAAGATTCACGAACTAAAGATATTTTCAAAACTCTGGAACTAGAAGATTTTGAGACAATTAAAGAGGAGATTAATCTCTCACCAAGCTCTTATTTGAAACTCCTGTCATTTCTTGATAGCATGATTGAAAGCCTTACTCAAACAAAATTAAAGACCAGTAGGTTTCTTTAATTTTTAAATTATGGATCCTGCCAAACGTAAGCTCTACATAATTGCCGCCGCCTCCTTTATTGCCTTACTTGCTGCCGTCTATTTCCTTTTTATTTTTCAAAAAAAACCAAAAGCACCAAAACCCGGCGAGACAACCGGTGAAGTTCAACAACTGGCTGATATTGAGCTTGCCAAACGTCCCCATATCACAATGACTCCGACTGCGGATGGTGCCGAAATTATTATTTCCATCGAAAACATGGCCAATTTTGATCGCATCGATTATGAACTTACCTATCTCGCTGATAACCCTCAAGCGTTAGGAGAAAAGATCACCAGAGGCGCAACCGGTACTGATGTTAATACGCGCGATGACAAATACAAAAAATCAATTCTTTTAGGTACCGCCTCCAGAGGCGTACGTAGTCCCGATAAGGGAATTGCCGACGGTAAACTCGCCATGCATCTTTTTAAGGATGACACCGAATATCTTTCAGAAACGAATTGGGATTTGCTGGAGGTTTCGGCATCCACACAG
Source organism: Candidatus Curtissbacteria bacterium RIFCSPLOWO2_12_FULL_41_16 (assembly GCA_001776545.1). Taxonomy (GTDB): domain Bacteria; phylum Patescibacteriota; class Microgenomatia; order Curtissbacterales; family GWA2-41-24; genus WO2-42-50. The sequence continues at coordinate 8,772 of MFBZ01000028.1, forward strand.
GTTTTAAAAGACAGAACGGGAAATTTGCAAATAGAAAATCTTTCTCTCGGTAAAAATTATTGGGTGATTATCGCGGATACTGTTGGTTTGCCTGAGGGGCAAAAAGAATTTGACCATAAAAATGTAATTGGTCCAAATTATGGTGTTTTCTCAATCGCTCCTGAATTTGTAAAACCGGCCGATCTTTCAATTACTCTATCCGCAAACCCGACTCAAGCCTTTCTTTATTCATTCTCCAACAGAGACTCAAGTTGGAAAAAAGTTGAATCCTCCTATGATCCTTCAAATAAAACAATTTCCGCCAAAGTTAACTCCCTTGCCGCCTTTGTGGTAACTTCTCAATGAGCCCTTCAGCCCCAAACGATCTGTCTTGCTTGACTTATTTAAATAAGAGTAGAATTTGAATAGAATTTTAATTTGAAATTTTTATTGAAATTATTATTTGAAAGTTTGAAGAATTAAATATTTAAAATTGATTGAAAATTGAAAATTTAAAATTGAGAATTTTCAGAATATGACAAATCTTGACAAAATAGTTTCTCTTTGCAAACGCCGGGCCGCCTTTTTGGGCGAGCCTCGCCCTCTGAACGTTCTCAGCTTGAGGAAGGTTAATCACCGATGAGTAACCTTATGGATAAAATTGTGTCTCTAGCAAAAAGGCGGGGCTTTATTTATCCCGGCTCCGAAATCTATGGCGGACTTGCCGGTACTTGGGATTATGGGCCGTTAGGAGTTGAGCTTAAAAATAATATTAGAAAGGCCTTTTGGCAGTCGATAGTCTATGAGAGGAAAGATGTTGTAGGTTTCGATGCCGCAATTTTGATGAACCCCAAAGTTTGGGAAGCCTCCGGCCACGTCCAGGCCTTCACCGACCCTCTTGTCGAGTGTAAAATCTGCCATCAGCGCCTGCGGGCGGATCAGGAAGATGAAATCAAAGATCACGAAAAATCACACAAAGGTCAAAAAGTCACCTGGACTGAACGTAAAAAATTTAACTTATTGGTTGAAGCAAAACTTGGGGTGGTTGAAGATGAAAGAACTAAAGTTTATCTGCGTGGAGAAATCACCCAAGGTGTTCATGTCAATTTTAAAAACATTCTAGATTCGACTCGTCTTTCGATTCCCTTTGGTATTGCCCAAATTGGCAAAGCCTTTAGAAATGAAATCACTCCCGGCAATTTCACTTTTCGTTCGCGGGAATTTGAACAAATGGAACTCCAATACTACGTAAGATCCGAAGAATCGGAATCAAAAAAATGGTACGAGTACTGGAAACAACAAAGAATGGATTGGTACGTTAATCTGGGCATGACTCGCAAAAAACTCAGATTTCGCCAGCATGAAGAGTCAGAACGCGCTCACTATGCTAGAGACGCTTGGGATATAGAATACGATTCTCCTTTCGGCTGGAAAGAATTTGAAGGCATCCATAATAGGGGAGACTGGGATCTTAGCAGGCATCAAAAACATTCAGGGGTTGATCTAACATATTTTGATCAAGAGTCAAACAAACATTACTTGCCTTGGATAATCGAAACCTCAGGTGGGGTAGACCGCGCAGCCCTGTTTTTCTTGATCGATGCCTATACAGAAGAATCTACTAGAAGCGAACCCGGTTCGCGAAGCTATTCCGAACCGGGTTCGGAAGATAGCGCAAAGAGAATTGTTCTTAAACTTCATCCCAAACTTGCTCCATACAAAGTCGCCGTCTTCCCGCTTTTGGCCAACAAACCCGATCTTGTCCAAAAAGCTCGCTCCGTCTACCAACTACTAACTACCAACTACCAACTACTTCCCGTCGCCTGGGACGATCGCGGCAACATCGGCAAACGCTACTATTCCCAAGACGAAATTGGCACACCCTATTGTGTCACCATCGATTTTCAGACCCTTGACGATGATACTGTCACCATCCGCGACCGCGACACTACAAAACAAGAAAGAGTTAAAATTGAAGAACTAACAGATATCTTGGAATCACGGCTACAAAGGTAACATAAAATAACCCAAAAATGTAGTATAATTCCTCGCTAAAGTACTTTCTCGCTAAGCTTAAAGAACTTGACACAATAAAAATCCCATAGTATAATCGAGCAGCAAAATTAGCCGTTGTTGCCGAAAAATGAAGGAACAGACGCTAAAACCTTTACCAGAATTACTGAATCGCCAAACAAGGCTGTCGAGAATTATTGAACGAGGACAGCGTTTTCGTGATGTTGATCAGATAGGCCCAATTAAAGCGGGAGTGGGTGGACTTGAAAATTTGGCCGATGATCTTTGGATTGCTTCCGCTAAGGAGAAAATTGCCGCTTAGATTGAAAGGCACTCAGCAGAGCTTAACCAAGTTAATCAAAGAATTGATTCCCTGGAACATCAGCAAGCACAACGATTAATCGCTATGGCCGTGGATTATTTGGATGAAGTTGCTATAAGCGAGGTTTTCATTGGCGAATTGCAAAAAAAGACTGGGAAAGATTCGTCGCTGAGTGGAATTCTACAGCTTCGCCAACAACAACTTGAGGCGTTAAGATCAAAACAAGAAACCGCGACCCGGAGCTTAAAAGGGGCATTGAGCTTTTAAGACTACGACAGGAAGAGGAGAGGCAAAAAGTTGCAGAAAAGAAGGCTACTGCACCACCCGCAGTAGTCGAAGAAGTAGAAGCCAAAAGAGAACCGCTCAAATTAGTGATTAATCAAGAAACGGGAGAAGCTGAAATTGATGGCAGAAAAATAAAGACGCCTGGTAGAATCAATTTTAGATTCCTGGTTTTTTTGGGACAGAACGCGAAAAAAGATATTTCCACAGACGAGATACAAGAATTTGCCCAAAAAGTTAATTCCCTTTCCACTTCAGGCGGGATAGTGGCTAGGATTCGAAGATTGATTGAAGAAGACCCTAAAAATCCCCAAATTCTAAAAACAGTTGGTTTTAAAAAGATCGGAGCGGGAAATATTGCAAATTACCGATTAGATTGTGATGTGGAATTTATTGGCGAAAAACTAGAAGAGGCTGCCAAGGAGGAAGAAAAACTAAAAGGCCCACCTGCGGTTTTTGAGTCGAGACTGGAGGCCCTACATGCATTTGTTGAAAATCCTGAAGTCTTAATCGATGAGATTATCCAGATTTTAGGGCCATCACGGGAAGGTCAATTACTTACCCGGCCTCGAGCCTTATTTTCACTCAAAAAAGCAGCTAGCTTTATTGCAGAAAGGATAAAAAACGGAATTTCTACAGAGGCTGAACGAAAAGTTTGGGAAAAGATAAAAATAGGTATTGGTCGAGATAACGATAAAGAAGCTTTTGCGACTTTCATTGCGGGGCTTGATGCTTGATTCAAGCAGGAAAAGACTATTTCACCTGCAGAAATTGCCGAAGTAGATGAAATTCAGAAAAAAGAAGTTAAGCTTCTAACGACTCTAGAAGCTGCGATTTTACCGTCAGTAATTTTGGCCCGCCACAATATTAAAAACAAAGTAATAATTGGTAATACCTCATTTTCGTTTAGAGTTGAAGAAGACCTGGCTGGAGCTGCTAACCGATTATGGCAGAGGGTAGCCAATGAAGAGGGCATCGACCACTCAGAGTTATCCGAGCCAGAACTCGTATCTTTGAGAAACCAGGCAATTGAGAGAGTTTACGATATTTTAAGAAGTGAAAGGCTGGTTGAAATTTTTGACAGCCAAGACCAGGACACTCAACAGATCTTATACTGGTTTTTCTGCCAGGACCAAGAACAATTATCTGAATTAATAAAGTATGTTTTAACTGAGAATCCTACCCGTCGTCAGAAAACCCAAAAAAGACAAGTAACAGCCGTCTGGTGGGAATGGAAAGTTCCGGAAGATCTGCTTCCCCGGCAAACGCAAACCATTGAGGTTTTACGTCAAGCGCCACAGGTTGTAGAAATAGCTGGCCACCCCTTAGTTCTCCAGTCAACGACAGACGCTTCAGCCTTACCGGAAGTCGAAAGTGGGATTCCTCAAGAAGCCCCAGTCGAAGAAACTTCCGGAGCCCTCTTGCCATTGGCGCAGCCAAAAATTACAGAACAACCACGAGTTTTAACGATTGAAAAATCCGACTCGAAAATTCGCGAAAAAGTCAATCAAATACTGGATGAACTTGGAGCAAGTAATATCACGTTACCTATAAATGGTGCTCAATTAACCAGAATTTTCCCGAGAGTGAAGGCGATTTCAATTCAGCAAGCGATCGAAAATGGCTATATTTCACCTGAACGCGGGCGCGGTAAACAACACTCAGTGTTTAACCTAAGGGAAATTGCCCTTTTAGTTTATTTAAAAGACAGGGGTAATGGGCTAAGTAAAAAAGAATGCAAAGAACTAGAAGACATTATCGAGGAGGAAATCGAAAAAAAGAAACAAAAATAAACCGGAAAGTTCAGGCAAATAACCATGACACAAGAGCGAGAATTACAGCAACGACCGGAAAATCAGTCAATCGCCAGGAAGCGTCGAGAGTTAAAGATACTCGGGCGATTGGCAGCCGAGGGTCGTCTGTCGCCGGATATTTTAGAAAGACGCGAAGCTACTCTTCGTGCGTTAGTTGAGCTTGAGCCGACTTCTGTAAGGGCCTGGGAACTTCGAGCGAAATATCGAGGGGAAGAAGCGAGATTTCATGATCTTTGTGTAAAATTTAATGAGAAATTCGGCGAGTTGCATCGATTAGACAAGGATGCTTTGGACGTAATCGCAGGTAGGACCGCCCAGAATCCGATTTCTCATTCTGAATGGGCAAGGTTTGTTTATTGTGACGAGAGAATTCCAATAGAAGTTGTGAAGAAAAGATTTGGTAACTTTCTACCGCGATTTAAAAGAAGAATTGAGCAGATTGGATTTAAAGTTGTAGATTTGGTCCCTCAAATTGATCGAACCAAAGGTAGAGAGGGGCAATATTATCTGACGCCAATTACAGAAGAACCGAAAAAAGCTGAAGAGCCAGAGAAAATTGAAGCCGAAAGGCCAAAATTAATCTTTTTTGAAGATTTAAATCAAATCGAAGTGGATGGGAGAGCGATTACATTAACCGGAAAGCAAGCCAAAGTCTTGCAAGTTTTAGCAAGAAATCTCGATCAAAAAATTCCCAGTCGCCAACTTTCTCAGGAAGCCCTAGGAAAGTCGAGTCCATCAAAAGCTCAATTGAGGGATTTTATTTCCGCTATACCAGGCAGCGAAAAGAGCTGGAGATGAAGCTTTGGAAATTTATATGGCTGAAACCGCAGTCATGAAAATTTGTGAGGTTCATGCCAAAGATAAATCAGTAGACGAATACGTGGAGTTAAGAGATAGATACCTCTCTGGATGTGGCGATGTGTATAGTTCAAGAATAAGAGAAAGAAAAGCAGTCAGAAAGCCAAGAAAATAACGTGCCCTCAATTTTTTCCAAAGATACTGGATTTAATCAAGAAAACCCTAGCCTCGTAATACCCGCACTCCAAAGAGATACGGCGTGAACTCGGACAACTCGCCTAATTGACAAAAATTTCGTCAGAGAACATACTTGGATCAGAATATCAAGCTTTCTAAACACCTGTGATTAATGGGAGAGATTTAGAATTTCCAGGCAAATCCTTCGATATAACTCAGGACGATCGGTCCTTCGACTTGGCGAATGACAAACCTTATGATCATTGCGGTATAGCCGGTTGTTTTGCTCCGCCTGGTATTAATGCCTCCAATGTGGTTGTGGAAATGGGTAAAGCCCTCCAACATCGTGGTCAGAATGGAGGAGGGGTAGCTGTCAAAGCGCGCGGTAAGACAATGAAAGTTTACAAACAGGCGCGCGCCTTTAACGAAATTTTCCATTCGACGGAAGTTATTGAAGAGCATTCGCTTCGAGGAGAAACCACCATTGCCCACCTGCGTTATCCAACTGAAGGTAATTTGCGGCGCAATTGTGATTGCCAGCCCTTTTATGCCTCCTACCAGGGATGGGGTTTGGCTCTAGGTCACAATGGTAGTATTGTCGACCTTGCCCGCCATCGCAAAAGACTGAGAAAATTCGGCATTCAACTTGAATCCGATTCAGATTCGGAGGTTCTCGCATGGCTTATTGCCACAGCCTCCGGATTTTCCTGGAAACAAAAAATTGCTAGCGCTCTTGTTGATGTTTACGGTGCTTATTCCCTGGTAATAGTCACTGACGACGATAAATTGATGGCGCTGCGTGATCCCTGGGGAGTGAGGCCTTTAGTTTGGACTCAGGATAATGGTCATGTCTTTATTGCCTCGGAAACATGTGCGCTCGACCGAATCAATGTTCGCCATAGCCAAAAGATGGAAGCGGGGCAGCTTTTAATTGTTGATCAAGACGGCGTCACGATTTCCCAGTATCTCAAGCCTCAAAAACAATCTTTTTGTGTCTTTGAAAAACTTTACTTTTCCCATGAAACTTCAACTTGGGACGGCATTATCGGAGACAATCGCGAAAAACTCGGCGAGCAGTTAGCCAAGGAAGAACTTGAAAGAATTAAAAGAGGCCGATTCAAAGAAAAGAATTTAAAAGAGATTGACTATGTTGTGGCTGTGCCGGATACTGCTTCGCCCGGAGCCCATGCATTTTATGAAGCGCTTTGCACTGTTTTGCCGCAGCTTAAACTTCGTTATAAACGCGGCCTGGTTAAAGAAAGATACGATTACGCCAGACGGACTTTTATCGAGGATGATTCTTATTTAAGAAGAAAAGATATCGAAAAGAAATTTTTTATATCCCCTGATATTATCGGTAAATCAATTTATTTGGTAGATGACACGGCCGTTCGTCTTTCAACTTTTAGTATTTTGGTCGCTCATTTATTAACCCTTAAAGTTCGAGAAATTCATTGCCGATTTTTAGCGCCTCGATTTGTTAACCCCTGTTTTTTAGGGGTTAATATTGGCTCTCGCGATGAACTTGGGGCGGTTAGAAAAGATCAAAATGACAATTACCGGATGCTTACCGAAGATCAAATCAGAAGAAAACTTAAAGTTTCCTCTGTTTATTATTTAAGTTTGGAAAGAATGGCAAAGTCTCTAGGATTAACCAAAGAAGGAATGCGCCGATCTCACTGCACGGGCTGTCTTGATTACAACTACCCCTTTGATATACGAGCTTATGACCCTGAATACAAAAGGACTACGTATGCTAAATATACAATGGTTAAGGAGTATGACGAGAATAAAAGAGTATCACAGCAAGCTCAAACTTAAAGCCACAGATGTCCCAGATATCTGTTTAATACTTTTAATGATCCTGATATATGACTGATTTTCAAAAACAAATCTTCACAATTATCGGAATACTAGTTGGAGTTTTAGTCCTAATCTCACTTATAATTTTCCAGATTACGCTTTAGTCAAACCACTCGATCCAAAACATGGATATGTCCTAAACTGTCCGTTTTGCCCACTTGACAAGCCCCAAATAATGGTGAAAAATGGTTATAGATGGTGATAATTGGTGATTGAGCAAACTCGATTGTTCACCATCTAACTCCTGAAAATAAGAAGTAACGACTGAGGTCGCCTTCTATATTAAATAGCCGAGTCTGACTCGGGCTGCCCGGGAGTACAAAAGGTTGTAAGGGTCAATGTTTCTGGGCAGCTGGTCTCCTTCATTTAATCGTCAATCCCGAAGGGTTGCTTTACCAAAAAAAATACGTGACTATCTTGCGGCAAGCGAAATCATACTATCTTTCGGCTTCGAGAATTGCATATTCGGCTTTGATATCAAATCCTGGGAAAAAGAATCAGCAAAACAGCTTGATCAACCACTTGATATGCGGCGTGCACGAGATATCCGCCGCCTCTTTTTTTCATCAGCCGAACTTGTCAAGCTCGATAATCAAGGTAGGTTTGTTATACCTGACCAGTTATTGGAATATGCACAGATTAAAAAACCGATAATAATCGGCGCCGGCGACCATTTTGAAGTATGGGATCAGATTAATTGGCAAAAGCATAAGGGAAGACTACAGGGGATGGTTAGGTGAAATATCATACACCCGTACTTTTACAGGAAGTTATAGATTTTTTGAATCCTGCGCCAGGTGATTTGTTTATCGATGCAACTGTCGGCGGAGCAGGACACACACACGAAATATTAAAAAGAGGCGCGAGGGTTCTTGGGATCGACAGGGATCCGGAAGCTATCGAGCACATTAAAAATCAATTTAAAATTAGAGAAAATTTACACTTGGTAAGAGGAAATTTCACCAGTATTGGACAGATTGCGCGCGAAAATGGATTCAACCAGATTAACGGAATAATTTTCGACCTAGGAGTTTCAAGTCACCAGCTCGAAAAAGCCCAGCGGGGATTTAGTTTTGAAAAAGAGGGCCCATTAGATATGCGTATGGACCCGGCTTTAACTATAAAAGCATACGATATTGTTAACAATTTTGACCAAAGGAGGTTAAATGAAATCTTTAAAACGTATGGTCAAGAAAAGTATAGTTGGCCAATTAGCGAAGCTATTTGCAGCGCCCGTCAAATAAAACCAGTCGAAACAACAACCGAGCTTGCGCAAATTGTCAAAAAAGTAATTCCTAGGGGTGTAAGAGGAAGGTATGTCCATCCGGCGACTAAAACTTTTTTGGCATTAAGGATAGTCGTCAATAGTGAACTTTTAAATTTGCAAGCGAGTTTACCGCAGACTGTCGAAATTTTAAAAATCGGAGGCCGATTGGCCGTAATCAGCTTTCATTCGCTTGAAGATGGTCTAGTCAAACGATTCTTTAAGCAAGAAGCAAAATTGCAGGTTTTGACCAAAAAACCAATCGGCCCCGCAAATCAGGAAATTTTAGAAAATCCAAAGTCGCGCAGCGCCAAGCTACGCGTTGCCGAGAGGATATAAAATCATGCAAAAAAGAAATTTTGATTTAATTTTCCAGCCAAGGAGAAAAAACGATAAAAACCTGCTTTCAGGATGGCAGTCAATCGGTAAAATCAAAATCAGAGTTCTTGTCACGACAACGGTTTTAGTATCGTTGCTTTTAGTAACTCAGCTGGTTTTTGCCGCAAGTTTAGCAACAGATGGTCGAAAGTTATCGGAAATCGGAAGCGAAATTCAAAGATTAGAAGCAGAAAACACCACGCTCAAGGCCAAAATTGCCCAGGCAGCGTCACTTGCGACTCTTTCCGAAAAAGCACAAGTACTCGGTTTTGAAAAACCCACAAAAGTAATTACCCCCTAGCTTTGGCCAATTGAGACTTGGCTTTGGTAAACTAGTTATTGGTTGGATATTTCAGTGGATAGAATTAGAATTTTTCAAATTATTTTTTTGATCGCAGTCGCTGCGATTGTTTTAAGACTTTTTTACTGGCAATTTATCGCTAAAGTTCAAGGTAATTTTAATTCTTATGCCACAGAAGGCATACTACCAGTTTCCCGTGGCGAAATTTTTACGTCCGACGGCTTCCCGCTAGTCACAAACCAGGAGGCGTTTCTAATTTATGCTAAGCCATATGAAATAAAAAACAACGGGCAAAAAATCGCACAACAATTAGCACCCTTTCTAATTTCTGAAAAATATGCCACTGGCGAAGCTCAAATCACAGATGAGATCAAGCGTCAAAAAGAGGAAGCAATTAAAACCAAAGAGAAAGATTTGCAAGAAAAACTTTCAAACAAAAATCTTTTTTGGGTTCAGCTTGCCAGGAAAATACCGCTTGAGGCCAAGATTAAAATTCAAAGTGCAAAAATCACAGGGCTTGGATTTGAAAAAGACGACAGACGCTTTTATCCTGAAGCTTCCATGGCTGCTCAACTTTTAGGATTTGTCGGCTCAGATAAATTTGGACAAGATACTGGCTATTTTGGTTTGGAGGGTTACTACGATCGGCAGCTTCGCGGTAAGCCTGGACGTGCGCAACAAGAGAAAGATCCCTTCGGTTTCCCGATTTTGGTGAGGAGTTATCGATCCATCGAACCCCAGAAAGGCGCTTCTTTATATCTGGCTATAGATCGCTCTATTCAATTTAAGGTTGAAGAAAATTTGCGGCAGGCAGTAGAAAAATATGGTGCCAAAGATGGTACGGTAGTTGTCGAAAATCCAAAAACTGGTCGTATTCTGGCAATGGCTACTTATCCGACATACAATCCGAAGCTGTTTTCGGAGTTTGATCAGACGATTTACAAAAATCCAGCCGTTGCCGATACTTTCGAGCCGGGGTCAATCTTTAAACTTATCACCATGTCAGCCGCCATGGATCTTGGCCTGGTTAATCCAAATACCAGATGTGATATCTGTGGTGGCCCCCGCCAAATTGGCGGCTTTGAAATCTCTACTTGGAATAAGAAATACTATCCTGACTCTACCATGACCGAGATTATTGTTCATTCCGACAATGTTGGCATGACTTATGTGGCTGAAAAGCTGCAAACTGATAAATTTTATGATTACATAACCAAATTTGGTTTTGGTGCCAAAACCGGTATTGATCTTCAAGAAGAATCACCCGGGTCAATCCGTCCCAAAAAAGATTGGAAACCAATTGATTTGGTTACTGCTTCCTTCGGCCAAGGGATTGCCGTTACTCCCATTCAGATGGTTCAAGCAGTTTCAGTAATTGCCAATGGTGGTAAACTGCTAACTCCCAAGATAGCCTATAAAACGAAAGATGGCCAAAAAGAAGAAAAAGTTTTACCTGATGATGAAAAACAAGTGATATCGCCAAAAACCGCTTCTCAAATAACTGAAATGATGGTTGCGGCCGTCGAAAACGGCGAAGCGCATGCATATGCACCTCGCGGTTATCGAATTGCAGGCAAAACCGGCACAGCCCAAATTCCGGTTGCCGGGCATTATGATCCAGACAAAACTATCGCCAGTTTTGTTGGTTTTGCACCGGCCGATGATCCGAAATTCGTAATGTTGGTTCGGTTTAACCAACCCTCTTCTTCGCCATTTGGTTCAGAAACCGCCGCGCCTACCTTTTTTGAAATCGCCAAAGAACTCTTCAATTATTTCGGGGTTCTACCCACAGGGTGATAAAAGATGATAAAATAAAACAGATGAATTTTCTATTTCCAAATAATAATTTTTCAGCCAACCCAGCATTAATTCTCATATTTTTACCTTTGATTATTTGGTCTTTTGCCATGAAAGGTTTTGCTCTGTGGCATGCGGTGCAGGAAGATGAAAAATACTGGTTTATGGCTATTTTAATTTTAAACACATTTGGTATTTTAGAAATTTTCTATCTTTTTGTATTTGCCAAAAATAAAATCGGAGTCAATTCTCTTCTCAAAAAAATCAACATCGGCAAACATTGATCTCCTTAAAACATTTTGACCTCTTGCAATTTTTCATTGAACAATGCTAACTTAAATTTAAGCCCCGCCCCGCTGCGTAGAAGTATGTTTTAAAGCAAAATGAGATAAGACCCAAAAACCTGATTTTTAGAGGATACTGAAGGACTTTTGGTCTTAACAAGTGTTAGCTTAGATTGATTTATAGGGCAAAACTCGTTTTTACATACTTTTAGCGCTTGTCTGCTCCAATCTGCTAAAATCACTCAAAAAGAAGAGTCATTTTCCAGTCTTGCTAGATTCTTTCCGATCTAGTAGTATATGGTTTGTACATTCAAAAGCTGCGTATCAAGAATGACGGTTAAGGAATTGGCCTGTTTGATCCGTCTGGCAACCCTCTGAGTCTGACTCGGGAATGGGTGCCAAATCCAAACCCGTAGGGGAAGTCTGACTTTCCGAGAAAGGGAAGATACTAATTTGTAGAAACTCTCCATCGGGAGAGTTTTTTTGTGCACTTTCTAAAAAATAATCCTTAATGAATTATCAATATTTTACTTCCGAATCAGTTTGTGCGGGTCATCCTGACAAAGTCTGCGACCAAATCTCAGATGCCATACTAGATGCATGCTTAAAGCAGGATTCCAATGCTCATACTGCAATTGAGGCCTTAGCGACTATCAATCATCTTACATTAGCAGGTGAGGTAAAAATTAAACCAAAGGTAAAAATTGACTACGAGAGAATCGCCCGCCAAGTGATTAGGGATTTAGATTACACTGATGATGTCTACAATTTTTCTTATAAATCACCTATTCTTTGTCTAATCCATCAACAGTCCCCGGATATCGCCATAGGCGTAGACAGTGGGGGCGCTGGTGATCAGGGAATGATGTTTGGCTACGCCGCCACAGAAAGTAGCGAACTCATGCCCTTACCGATTTTTCTGGCCCACAGACTGGTTGAGAAAATTGATGAAGTCCGCAGGAATAAAATTATCCCCTATCTTCGTCCTGACGGCAAAAGCGAAATAAAAGTTTTATATGAAAATGGCAAACCCAAAGGGGTTGAGTGTGTGGTTCTGGCAGTTCCCCATGATCCAAAAATCCCAAATAGTCAACTTTGCGATGATCTTTATCAGAAAGTTGTTTTGCCTGTATTGGAAAAATATCAACTTTTCTGTCCGAAAAAGAAGCTTGTTGTTAACGGAACAGGAAAGTGGGAAGTTGGTGGACCAGCCTCAGATACGGGACTTACCGGAAGAAAGATTATTGTCGATACATACGGAGGAATGGGACGTCACGGGGGTGGTTGCTTTTCGGGGAAAGAGCCGACAAAAGTTGATCGGGGAGGCGCATACGCTGCCCGTTTTATTGCCAAGAATGTAGTTGCTAAAGGTTTTGCCAACCGCTGTGAAGTGCAGGTAGCTTATGTTATTGGACAAAAGGAGCCTTTAACAAAGTCGCTTGAGACGTTCGGTACCGAAAGAGTCAACAAGAAAAAAATTGAAAAATTTGCATGGAGCCTACTTGATCTTTCAGTTGGTGGAATAGTCCGTGGTTTAAATCTTCTACACCCTATTTATCGTCAAACCGCAGCTTACGGCCACTTTGGCCGTCCGGGATTCCCCTGGGAAAAAATTGTCAGTTAAAATTACCAATCCGATTGGAGATTTGCTAAAATTTGAGCGTGTGGCAGAAGGTTAAAAATTATTATCATCGTGCTCAAGCTTTAGCGTCTAGCGTTTTTTTTGGTTTCCCGTCGAAAAAATTAATGGTCATTGGTGTTACCGGAACTGATGGTAAAACTACGACTGTCAATATGATCTACCATATTCTTAAATCGTCTGACAAAAAAGTTTCAATGGTTTCTTCTGTCAGCGCCCAAATTGGCCAAAAATCATATGATACCGGTTTCCATGTCACTACCCCTAGTCCTTGGAATATTCAAAAGTATTTAAAACAGGCCAAAGACAGCGGCTGCGAGTATTTTGTTTTAGAAGCCACCTCTCACGGTTTAGACCAGAATAGACTCGCCTTTGTAAATTTTAAAGTCGGCGTTATTACTAACATTACTCATGAACATCTTGACTATCATCAAACTTGGCAAAATTATGCTAAAGCAAAATCTAAACTTTTTTCCGAGGTTCAATTCTCCATCTTAAACAAAGACGATAAAAAATCATTCGATTTTCTCAAAAACAATATTAGCGGTAAAGTAATAACATATAGCCTAAAAAAAGGCTCAGATGTAAATCTTGCCAATTTCCCTGTAAAACTCAAAATTTCAGGCAGGCATAATCTTTCAAATGCGCTAGCCGCAGCTGCGGTTTGTCATGCATTGGGTATTGATAAAAAGATAATTTTAAATGCTCTGACAAACTTCCCGGGAGTTATAGGCCGTATGGAAGAACTGAAAATGGGTCAAGACTTTAAGATGATTGTTGATTTTGCCCACACCCCCAATGGGCTTGAACAAGCCCTCAAAACATTAAAGTCAAATGTCAAAAGTCATCCCTTCGACAAGCTCAGGTCTTCGACCCTGAGATCTTCGACTCCGAGGCTCAGACTCGAGGAGCTCAGACCCGAAGGGATGACCCTGAGCTCACCGAAGGGTCAAATGTCAAAGGTTATAGTGGTTTTTGGTGCAGCCGGTCTTCGTGATCAATCCAAAAGACCAATCATGGGTAAAATAGCCGGTCAGCTTGCTGATCGTGTTGTTCTTACAGCCGAAGATCCAAGAACAGAAAAAACCGAAGATATTATGGACCAGATTGCTCAAGGCTTAATTTCTCAAGGCAAAAAAGAAGGAAAGGATTTCTTCAAAATCGCAAACAGACGTCAAGCGATCGAATACGCAATCACTACGCTTGCCGAAAAAGGCGATATTGTGGCTACTTTTGGTAAAAGTCACGAGAAATCAATGACCTATGGCAAAAAGGATTATCCCTGGGACGAATTCCAGGCCGTTAAAGAAGCTATTAGGAAGAGATTAAAAAATGGAGAATGATTTTGCAGCGATAGTTTTGGCAGCGGGGATTGGTAAAAGAATGAAATCATCCTTGCCCAAGGTCTTGCACCAAATTGCTGGCAGGCCGATGCTTGTTCGTACTTTGGAAGTTCTTAACCAGGCTAGGCCTCGCCAAGTTATTATCGTTGCCAGCCCCCAAAATATAGATCTGATTAAAAAGCAAATTGGCAATAAGTATGGCTTTGCCATTCAAAAATCCCCATTGGGAACGGCCGATGCCGCAAGTGCTGGGCTTAAAAAAATAAACCCAGGCACAAAAACAGTTGCGGTCATTTATGGAGATGATACTGCCTTTTATAAACCAGAGACAATTGTTAAAGTTTTTACCTTCCATCAAGGGACAAAATCCAAAATGACCTTTGTGACAGTTAAAGTTAAGAATCCAAGGGGCTTGGGCAGGATCATCAGAGAAAACGGTAAACTTGCCGGAATTATTGAAGAAAAAGACGCAACTGACGTTCAAAAGAAAATAAGAGAAGTTAACGACGGGCTTTATTTCTTCGAAAAAAACTGGCTCCGGGAAAATATTTCACAACTGAGACCTTCGCCTGTCACAAAAGAATTATATCTTACAGACCTGATTACTATTGCTCTCAAAAATCAGGTGCCTGCCCAGAGTTATGAACTCAAGGATTTACACCAATGGCATTCTGTAAACACCCCAAAAGAGTTGGAGGCTGCTAATCGAAAGGTGGGGAAAAGAATCCATATTATGGGAATTGCCGGTGCGGGAGCGGCAGCTACTGCTGGTATTGCTCATGCTTATGGCTACCAAGTCACAGGCTGTGATTTAACGCCTGCATCTCTTTACACAAAGAATCTGAATCTAAAGATCGAAAAAGGCCATAACCCAAAGCATCTTAAAAATATGGATATGCTCGTTATTTCACCTGCAGTCTTAAAATTCAATCAGCGCAATAAAGAAGTCCTGGCAGCCAGGAAAATCAAGACCCCGACTTTTACATGGCAGCGTTTTCAAGGAAGATTTTTACAAAAAGATAAATTTGTGATTGCTATTGCCGGCTGCTATGGCAAGTCGACAACGACTGCAATGATCTCTCAAATTCTTACGGATGCTGGACTTGATCCAACCTGTGAAATTGGCGCAAACGTTATTGCTTGGGGGGAAACAAACTATAGAGCGGGCAAATCGAGTTATTATGTTTGCGAAGCAGACGAATACAACAATAACTTCTTAAACTACGACCCGGATGTTGCCATTATCCTTAATGTTGGATGGGATCATCCAGATTTTTTTAAATCCAAAGAAGCAGTTTTTACCTCTTATGAAAAATTCATTGGGAAAGTTAAAAGAGGTGGTACCTTAGTTATCCCTGATGTAGCTCGGCTCAATAAGCTGGCAAGCTATGTACATCCTAGTGTTAAAGTAGTCAAAATAACTGATTTTGGCAAACTTAACTTGTCAATTATCGGTAATTTCAGACGTCAGAATGCCAATGCAGGCTTAACGGTTGCTGAAATTTTGGGACTTGATCTTGCTAAAGCCAGAAAATCGATTGAAAATTTCACAGGTTTGAGTCGAAGATTAGAATATAAAGGTCAAATTGGCAAAACGAAAGTTTACGATGATTATGCCGTTCAGCCCTATACTGTCAAAGTTACAACTGACGTCCTCAAAAATAGATTCAAAAACAAGAAAGTTATTTTAGTATTCGAGCCGCATACCTTTTCCAGAATTGAAACCTTTTTTGGCGACTTCGTTTCGACCCTAAAGAACACAAAAGTTGATCGAGTACTCATTACCAACGTTTACCCTGCGAGAGAACGAGGCGACAAGACTCAGCTGGCGTTAAAACTTGCAAAGAAAATAGGCGATAAGGCAAAATACACCGGTTCTCTGGAAGAGACGGCAAGTTATCTCAAGGATCATTTAATTGATTTTGATGCAATTCTCTCAATGGGCGCGGGTGATAGCTATAAATTGTATGACTTACTCAAACAATAAAACAGTAAAATCAATAAAAACAATCAATAGAAATCAAAAAAAAGTATCGACTTAACACGCCAGGTGTGTTCTAGCCAAAGACATGAGGAAATGAGAAAATGGGAAATTTAGAAGAGATTAAGACTATTTTAGGTCCTCTCAGGGTTTATGAAAATGAACCTTTATCGCGGCATACCTACTTTAAAATTGGTGGACCAGCCAGGCTTTTTTTCGAAGCAAAAACAGTTGATGATCTCAAATTAGCCGTGGAAACTGCTTACCGCTATCAAATCCCCTTCGTCGTTTTGGGTGGCGGAGCCAATGTTCTTGTTTCTGACAGGGGCTTCGAAGGTTTAGTTATCAAAAATAAAGCAACGGGTATTAAACTGATTGGACTCAAAGGTACTATTGGCAAAACAGGTAAAGGTATCAAAAACGCCCTTGTCTGGACTGCCTCTGGGACCCCTATGAATCAGTTAGCTCGTTTCACGATCGACCAAACCTTAGAGGGTTTAGAGTTTTTACTCTCCGTACCGGGGACGATTGGAGGCGGACTAAAGATTAACGCCCATTTTAATGTCGAAAAACACGAGTTTATTGGCAACAGACTTATGTCTGCGGCTCTATTTGATCTAAAGACTGGAACAACCAAAAGTGTCAATCACGATTACTTTGACTTTTCTTACGATCATTCCAAAATTCAAGAGACTGACGAAATTGTTTTAGAAGCCATTTTTAAATTGGATAAAGCTAAAGACCAAGGTGACCTATGGCAGAAAGCGATGGATGGGATCAAACGTCGCAATGAAGAACAACCGGTTGGCAGCGCATGCTCTGGTTGTATTTTTAGAAACATTTCTCGCAAGGATGCCATGCGTCTTGTAACGCCAAACTTAACAACTTCAACTGGTTACATCATTGAAAGTCTTGGGCTTAAAGGAACTAAAATTGGAGGGGCGGCAATTTCAAGTACTCATACCAATTTTATCATCAACACAGCAGGCGCAACTGCTGGCGACGTGCTAAAATTGATAAATCTGATAAAAACCAAGGCAAAAGAAAAATATAATCTTGATCTTAAGGAAGAAATATTTTACGTTGGAGATTTCGATGAAATTTCTAATTGATTTAATTACCTAATTGACCTAATTAAATACTAAGCACAAAGCACTAAATTCAAATTCTACAAAAGTTTAGAATTTGAGATTTTGAGAATTAGGGTTTGTTTGGAAATTAGGGTTTAGAAATTAGAAATTCCTCTGAAGGAGGTTATGTGGCTAGATTCGAAATAACAGGTGGAAACAGGCTGTCTGGAAGAATAAAAATAGCTGGCAACAAAAATGCAGTTTTACCAATCATGGCAGCCTGTTTGCTCACCGAAGATACTTGTACTTTAGAGAATGTTCCTCTCATTTCTGACGTCGTGCATATGGCCAAACTTCTTGAAGTATGCGGCGCCAAAATTTCCGGGACTGGTTCTTCAAAGCTGGTGATTAATTGTCAAAAAATTAAATCACAAGAGTTGCCTGGAGAACTTACTGAAAAATTGCGGGCTTCTGTTCTTTTACTGGGTCCGATTCTCTCACGGACAGGTGAATTAAAAATGGCCTATCCTGGTGGTGACATTATTGGCAGGCGGCCACTTAACACTCATATCCAGGTACTTGAAGCTCTTGGTTGTTTAATTGATCAGGATGAAAATTTTTTTACTGCCAAGGCGAAAAGATTAAAAGGAGCCAAAATTTTTTTGCAAGAAGCGTCAGTGACAGCTACTGAAAATGCCATCATGGCCGCGGCGTTGGCAGATGGGGAAACACAGATTAAAAGAGCAGCCTCAGAACCCCATATTGTCGATCTCTGCCAGTTTCTGGTAAAAATGGGCGCTTCTATCTCTGGTATTGGCTCAAATGTTTTGACAATTTCTGGCGGCAAAAAACTTACAGGAACCACCCATCGCATCCGTCTTGATCATATCGAAGTTGGCACTTTTGCAATTTTGGCAGCTGTGACTTCCGGTAAAGTAGAAATTAACCCAATTGTAAAAGAAGATCTAGATATGACCCTTTTGACGCTTGCCAACTTTGGAGTTAATTTCAAAATCGATGGGGATTCTTTGATAATTGCTGACAATAAATTGCATGCCGTCGAAAAAGTTGTGACTGATGTTTGGCCGGGTTTCCCAACCGATTTGATGGCTCCCATGATTGTTTTGGCAACGCAGGCCGAAGGCGTAACGATCCTGCACGATTGGATGTATGAGTCCCGGATGTTTTTTGTTGATAAACTACTTTCCATGGGAGCAAAAGTTGAAATTGCCGACCCCCATCGTGTATTAGTTTACGGTCCAACAAAACTCCACTGTCAAAGGTTGGACACCCCGGATATACGTGCTGGCATGGCTCTTGTCATTGCCGCTCTTGCTGCTCAAGGCAAAAGCGTAATCGATAAAGCAGAATTGATAGAGCGCGGCTATGAAAACATCGCCGAAAGACTGGCTGCTCTTGGTGCAAAAATCAAGCGCTTGGATTAACAATCTCCCTTTATGGTTAAAAAATTAAAGGTAGCAGTTCTGATGGGCGGCAAATCTCCCGAGCACCAAATCTCACTTTTGACCGGTCGCGAGATAGCCAAAAACCTCAGCCCCAAAAAATACGACCCTTTATCAATCATAATTTCAAGAAATGGAAAATCTTTTCGATTAAACAATAAAGAATACCTTCTCGGTCAACTGTCAACTGTTAACTGTCAACTGTTTATAATCGCCATGCACGGACCGTATGGTGAAGATGGCACAATCCAAGGCTTTTTAGATCTTATCGGAGTTCCATACACCGGATCTGGGGTTTTAGCTTCAGCTTTGGGTATGGATAAAATTTACTCAAGGAAATTATTTACCCATAAAGGCTTAAAAGTGCCTAAATATTTGGTGTTGAGCAAAGACGAAAAACAATCTAAAGTTTGGCAACACCTCCTGCCCCCAATTTTTATTAAGCCGAATGCTCAGGGATCATCAATTGGCGCGTCTATTGTCAAAAAGAAAAAAAATCTCAAAAAAGCGCTCAACCTAGCGTTTTCTTATGGCAATACAACAATTATTGAAGAATTCTTAGATGGCATTGAAGTCACCTGCGCTATTTTAGGTAATAGTAATCCAAAACCGCTTCCGCTTGTGGAAATCATTCCCAAAAAAGAGTTTTTCGATTATGAAGCAAAATATAATGAAAAATTGACCGATGAGATCACTCCAGCCAGAATAAGCAAGTCTTTAACTAAAAAAGCCCAATGTGTTGCTCTCTTGGCTTATCAAACACTAGGATGTAGGGGGTTTGGTAGGGTAGACATGATCATCAAGGGTAAAGGTGTCTATGTTCTTGAAGTTAATACTGTTCCAGGTCTTACTCCAGTCTCCCTTTTCCCAAAAGCCGCCGCAGCAGCCGGCATTTCTTATCAAAAACTCCTCGACAAGATCATTAACCTAGCAATCGAAAATTAAAATAGTTTTCATTTCATAGTTCTTAATTCAGAGTTCTATTTATATTGTGCCCCATAGTTTGCTTTTAAGCCCAGATTCAAGTATAATTACCATTTAGTCATGATTAATACAAGCGTTTTTCGGGAGGTTAAAACCTGGAAAAAACCACTCCATATTTCGCATACACTTGCCGCCAAGCATTATCTAAAATTTTTGCAAGGTCTTGAAATAATCGGCATCACCGGCAGTGTTGGTAAAACCCTCACCCAAAATGCCATAGCCAGTATTCTTTCTCAAAAATTCAAAACGATTGTTGGTGACGAAAACCTTGATCCAACTTTCCGTATCCCTAAAACTATCTTGTCGGCTAAACCCTGGCACCAAAAACTGGTCTTAGAGTATGGAGTGGAACATCCGAGTGACATGGATCACTACTTATCTCTGGTCAAACCTAAAATCGTCGTGGTCACTACTATTTCTCCGACCCACTTAAAATATTTCACAGATGTCGAAGGTGTCTTTGCCGAAAAATCAAAACTAGTACAGGCTCTGCCGCGCGATGGTTATGCGGTTTTAAATGCCGACGATCAGCAAGTTGTTAAAATGGCAAACCTAACATCTGCCCGTATTTGCTGGTTTGGCCAAAAGTCACAGGATGGAGTTAAAATATCCCATTTCTCGCAGAGCCTGAAAGGATCAAAATTTAGACTCCATAATAACGGTGATCAGGCGACAGTCTCCTGGAAAGTAGTTGGCCATCATCAACTCCTGGCAGCATACGCTGCTGCCACTGTCGGCTTAATTTGCTCCATGACCTTAAAACAGATTGCCAAAGGCCTGTCGCAAACAAAACCTCCCATCCACAGGCTCAATTCAATAACTACAAAGGATATAAAAATTTTAGATGATACTTACAACGCTTCTCCAAAGGCTGCGACCGAAGCAATCAAAACGTTAGTCGATCTTGGTAAAAGATTAGATAAGATTGCGGTTCTGGGAGAGATGAAAGACTTAGGCACCGACAGCGAAAAATTTCACCAGGAACTCGGCCAAAAAATTTCCAGGTCTAACATCAATCGTTTAGTCACAATCGGCAAAATTGCCAATTTTATCGGTCAAGCCGCTGAAAAACATCATTTTAAGGGAAAGATTGTCAGTGTCCCAAATACAAAAGAGGCTATAAAAACTCTTAAAAATATCGTCACGCCAAAGAGCGTTGTCTTAATCAAAGGCTCTCGCCATGCCCATTTGGAGAGAATTGTTCTGGGCTTGCTTCACAAATCGACTAAGATAAATTGCTACCACTGCGGTACTCTTAAATAGTTGATATAATAAAATTCGAACATCGAATCAAGGAAATATGGTTCAAATCATCGGCTTAATCCTCTTGGCCTTTTTTGTAATAAGCGTTCTTTTAGTCCCATTTATTAATATCCTCTACAGAATTAAATTCCAACGCCAGAGACAAAAAACTCGCGACATTTTTGAAATCCTCACACCCATTTTCGACAGACTTCATGCCCACAAAATTGGAACGCCTCTAGGCGGAGGGGCTTTGATAATTTTTGTGGTTACAGTTTTGTATCTTCTAATTATTAATTTAGCACCTTTCTTTGGTATCGGACAAACGTCCGTTTACTCTCATAAAAAAGAAGTTACTATATTGCTTTTTACCTTTTTGTCGTACGGCCTTCTAGGCATGTATGACGATTTGAGAAAAACATTCGGTTTCAAAAAGACTAATTTTTGGGGATTGCGCTTTCGCTGGAAATTTTTAATACAATGGATTTTGGCTTTTGCTATCGCTTGGTTTTTATATAAACAGCTAGGCATCGATATAGTCAATATCCGTTTTTTTGACGTTTTGAATTTAGGAGTTTTTTATATTCCGTTTGCTGCCTTTGTCATTGTTTCGTTTGCTAATGCCGTCAATATTTCAGACGGACTTGATGGTTTGGCAGCCGGGCTTTTAACAATCTCCTTAATGGCATTTTTAGTCATGTCTCGTTCTATTTTGGATACTACCCTTTCGACGTTTTTAGGCCTTCTAATTGGCGCCCTAATTGCCTTTTTATACTTCAACATTTGGCCTGCCAGAATTTGGCTCGGTGATGTTGGCGCTCTTTCATTTGGAGCAACCCTGGCAGTTTGTGGCCTTCTTTTAGGCAAACCCATTGCCCTGGCTGTTATTGGGGGTGTATTTATTGTCGAGATTTCCTCATCCCTTTTGCAAATCCTCTCCAAAAAAATAAGAAGTAAAAAATTATTCGAGGTTGCCCCAATCCACCTTTGGTTACAGGCTAAGGGCTGGGAGGAACCCAAAATAGTTTTTAGATTTTGGCTTGCCCAGATAATGTTTGCCTTCCTTGGTCTTTGGCTCTCGTTTTTCTAAATGAGCAATAATTCTATTGGTCTTTTCGATTCTGGCGTGGGGGGACTTTCCGTTCTTCGGGAAATTCGAAAATCTTTACCAAAGGAATCCTTTATATTTTTCGCCGATCAAAGCCACAACCCATATGGAGCTAAGTCTGAAAAACAATTGCAGGATTTAAGTTATCGTATTACAAAATTTCTTTTAGGGCACAATATAAAACTTTTAGTTATCGCCTGTAACACCGCAACTTGTTATGCGATTGATTACTTAAGATCGAAATTTAAAACTCCCATTGTTGGCGTTGTTCCGGCCATCAGGCCTGCAGTAACAGGTACAAAAAAAGGAAAGATTGCAGTTATGTGTACTCCCGCAACTGCTAAAAGTTCTTATTTAACTTCATTAATCTCAGATTACGCCACATTTACATCTGTCTTAAGACTGGGGTGCAAGAATCTTGAAGAGTCAATTGAATATTTAGAGGGAGGAAAAATTACTAAGCTTCTTGATATCTATACCGATAAAATCAAAAAGTTTGGGGCTGACGTTGTTGTTTTAGGTTGTACCCATTTCCCGCTGGTTAGAGATGATATCGAAAAAGGAGTCGGGCCACATATTAAAATTATCGATTCAGGAAAGGCAGTGGCCCGGCGGGTTAAATTTTTGCTTGCGGCAGAAGATGATTTTTCCACAAAAAAACTACAGGATCAATACTTTACGACTGGTGACCCCCAAAAATTTTCGGAGGTGGCCTCAGCTCTACTAAAACACAAAGTAGTTGCCCGAAAGGTTTTTATTTAGTTCTTCCTTTTTATGATTAAAGTTAAAAATATCGCCATTTTTGGTTTAGGCAAGGAAGGTGTAGCAAGCGCCAATTATTTTGGCAAAGACAACCAAATTTCCATTCTCGACCAGAAACCCAAAGAGAAAATAGAGAAAGTTTTTTTAGACAAAGTAAAGGCTAGAGATGCAAGTTTTTACTTTGATGGAAATTTACCAAAGAATCAAAAGTTTGATTATATTATTCGCTCCCCAGGAGTTCGGTCAGACAACCCGTTAGTCTTAAAACTTATTAAAAGTGGTGCCATCGTAACGTCTGCAACTAAAATATTTTTTGATCTCTGTCCTGGTATCATAATCGGCGTCACCGGCACCAAAGGTAAAGGAACCACCTCTGCACTTGTCTATGAGATGCTCAAAACCAAATATGGCCAAGTTTATTTAGCTGGCAATATTGGTACACCAATGCTTGAAATTCTGCCTAAATTAAAAAAAAGTAGCTTTGTAGTTCTTGAGCTTTCCAGTTTTCAACTTTTTGATCTTAAAAAAAGTCCTCATATTGCTGTTGTTCTGATGATTACGTCTGAACATTTAGATTGGCATAAAACCAGCCAAGAATACCGGCAAGCAAAAAAGTCCATAGTTGCTTATCAAAACAAAAACGATTTTGCGGTAATCAATCAGGACTACCCAGTTTCAAAGAGTTTTGCTAACAAGACAAAAGCTTGCGTCTACTTTGTCTCAACAAAACAGAATACCAATGGAGTTTACATTGCAAACGGAAAGATAATCTCAGAAATTGCTGGTTATGAGGAAATTTGTCCAACATCAGATGTGATTCTTTCTGGACGTCACAATTTACAAAATGTGGCAGCAGCGATATCAATTGCGAGGATTTTAGATATAGAAAGTCAAAATATTGTTGAGATTCTTAAGAACTTCAAGGGATTAACTCATCGACTTCAGCTAGTTAGGGAAATAAATAAAGTTAAGTATTATAACGATTCTTTTTCGACTACGCCCGAAACCACTATCTCCGCAATCGAAGCTTTCCAAAACCCCAAAATTCTAATTTTAGGAGGTTCTTCAAAAAAGTCTGACTTTTCCCTCTTAGGACAAAAAATCGTAAGCGACAAAAGCGTTAAGGCCTTAATTCTCATTGGACAAGAATCGGGTAGAATAAAAGAGGCTGTAACTCAAACTGGTAACTTTACCGGTCAAATCATAAAAGGGTTAAAAAATATGAAAGAAATTGTCCAAAAATCGCAATCTCTTGCAAAAGCTGGCGACATAGTAATTCTTTCTCCAGCTTGTGCCTCATTCGATATGTTTAAAAATTATCAGGATAGGGGAGAGCAGTTTATAAACGAAGTCAAAAGGATAGGCAAAAATTAAGGTTATGAGGATAAACCTAAAATCTCAACGAAGCAATTTCGATGTACCACTTATTGCGGCAACGACCACACTTGTATTTTTCGGTCTTTTGATTATCTATGATGCTACGGTTGTTTCCGCCTTTCGTGATTTTGGCGACAAATATTATTACTTTAAAAATCAACTTATTTGGGCCAGCCTCGGTTTTATGGCCCTTGGCCTTTTTAGTTTTTTTGACTATCACAAACTTTTGAAAATGGCACCCCTTTTCGTAATCGTCAGTTTCCTCCTTTTATTACTTGTGCTGATTCCTCACATTGGTACTAAAGTATATGGTGCCAGACGCTGGATCACCATTGCAGGATTTACCTTTCAACCCTCAGAACTTGCCAAAATTGCCATTATTCTCTATTCGACAAATATCATGTCCAAATTTGAAAAATTTAAAATCATCCTTACCGATATTACCCTTGTGCTTTTTTTACCAATTCTTCTGATGGCTCTTTTGGTTCTTTCCCAACCTGATCTTGGGACAGCCGCGATTTTTGTAGGAATCCTTTTGACCATTTATTTTATTGGAAAAGGACCCGTTTGGCACTTCTTACTACTAATTCCTGGCCTTATTGTTATAGGAATAATCAGTATCTTTACTCATCCTTATAGAGCATCCAGAATTACCTCTTTTTTTAATCCTAGCCACGATCCTCAAGGGGTTTCTTATCAAATAAACCAAATATTAATTGCCATCGCATCAGGTGGGCTTTTTGGAGTAGGACTTGGAGGATCACGTGCCAAATTTGCCTTTATTCCCGAAGTTCAAAGCGATTCCATTTTTGCAATTTTTGTTGAAGAGCTGGGTTTTGCCGGTGCGCTTATTTTCATAAGCCTTTTTATATTTTTAATTAAAAGAGCAATTAATATTGCCAGAGAAAGCCTCGACTTTGAGGGAAAAATCTTAGCAATGGGCATTATTGGTTTACTTTCGATCCAAAGTCTTTTTAATTTGGCTTCTGTTGTTGCACTTGTACCACTAACAGGGATCCCTCTCCCGTTTATTTCCTATGGCGGCTCATCACTTTTTGTTACGATGGCCACAATTGGTATCCTGATAAATATTAAAAGACAATCATAAATGAAAAAAATCGTTGTTTGTGGAGGGCATTTTACTCCGGCATTGGCATTGATTGAACAACTTGAAGGCCACAAATCATCCCCGAATAAGGAAGAAATCATCTTTTTTGGCCGCAAATTTGCCACTGAAGGTTCAAAAAGTTTCTCCGCTGAATATCAAACGACCCTCAAAAAAAATATCAAATTTTATTCAATAACAGCTGCAAGACTCCAAAGAAAATATTCAAGATACACAATTCCCTCTCTTGCAAAACTTCCGTGTGGATTTTTACAAAGTCTTATTCTTCTAATTGTTATCAGGCCAAATTTGATAGTTTCTTTCGGCGGATATTTATCTCTCCCCGTGGTCTTTTGTGGCTGGCTTTTAGGTATTGACTCAATAACCCATGAACAAGCGATAATACCCGGATTGGCGACCAGAATTAACTCGCTTTTCGTAAAAAAAATTTTTTTGAGTTGGCCCCAGACTCAAAAATACTTCAATAACGCCAAATCAGAAGTTATAGGAAATTTGATACGCGGATCACTTTTTAAAACTGAGGTAAATAATCCCCGGATTAGAAAATTTTTGGAAAAATCCGGAAAGAACAAATTAATTTTTGTAACAGGAGGCAACCAAGGTTCTCATTTTTTAAATAAGCTCATTTTTGAATCTCAAGATTTGTTTAAAAACTATGCCATACTTCACCAAATTGGCACCGCTAATTTTGCCGGTGATCATCAAAGCGCAAAAGCTATCAAAAACAAAAACTACCTGAGTGACGAATACATCGAGCCGGACAACATTGGCCCGATTATGAAGAATGCGTTATTAGTAATTGCCCGTTCAGGTGCTAATACAGTTTGGGAGCTGGCGATTTTGGCAAAGCCGGCCATTTTAGTTCCCCTACCGATTGCAGCGCAGGGTGAGCAAGTAGAAAATGCCAAAATTCTAAAAAATGCAGGCTCGGCAATTGTTATTAATCAATCAGATTTAACAACAAAAACACTCAAAGATACGCTGGAAAAAATGTTCACTAATCTGGAAAAATTCCAAAAACCCGCCAAAAACTTTCAAAAAACCCTCCCCAAAGACGCTTCTCGAAAGCTATCAAACTATATTGCTGGGTACCTAACTGAGGCGGGAAATTAGTGTATACTTAAAGTATGGCCAAGATGCTGCCCGTTTTGGTTTTGTTAATTCCAATCTCAGCTATTTTCTTTCTTTACCAAATAACAAAGCTAAAATACGCGGAAATAATTCAAGACAAAGCATGCGTTAACCCCCAAAATGTTTTAAAAGAACTGCAAATCGCCAACAAAAGCGCCCTTTTTGTTTCAACGCAAAAACTGACCATAGATCTTAAGAATAAATTCTCCTGTATCGAAGATGTCAAAATAAAAAAAAGATTTCCCGTCAAAACAATAATTGAAATCAAGGTTAAAAAATCAGTCGCTAAAATCGAAGGAACAAATTTTGTAGTACTGGAATCAGGACAAGTAGAAGAAGCCAAAAACGACAAAGACAAACCAACTATCTATCTGCCCGGGGATTTAACGCCACAGCTTGGCCAAAAAATCACTGATCAAAACGTGCTGCTTGCACTCAAAATTGGCGCATTACTTTTAAAATCAGATTTTATCACCGCCAACATTCGATTTTTACCGCAAGGGGATATTGCAGTTTACAACAACCAGGGAGTTGCCATTATTTTCTCGAACCAAAAAGGGCAAGATACACAGGTTGACTCTTTACAGCGAGTGCAGGCCTCGTCTAAAATAGATGCGACAAAAATAGCCAAAATTGACTTGCGTTTTGATAAACCTATAATAGTTTACAAATAAGCAAAACATGCAGGGGTTTCTGGAAAAAGTACCGGGTATTGGCAAAAAGAGAACCTCCGGATAAAAAATAATGTCTAAAGATAAAGTTGTAGTTGGTGTTGATATTGGCTCCTCTAAAATTACCACAGTTATTACCACTGTCCAGAATGACTCATCTGTCAATGTCATTGGAGTTTCTACCCTTGCCGCCCGTGGATTGCGTAAGGGCCAGGTGGTGGATATTGAAGAGGCAGTTGCTGCAATCAGCCAGTCGTTGGAGGCAGCAGAAAGAATGGCTGGTTATTCAGTTGGCACAGCCTTTATTTCTGTAGATGGTGTTCATATTGAATCACAAAACTCTAAAGGAGTTGTAGCCATTGCGGACGCCAGCGGTGAAATAACCACAGAAGATGTTACCAGAGTAATCGAAGCTGCCAGAGCAATTTCACTACCCTCCTCGAGAGAAATCTTGCATGTTATTCCCAGGTATTTTGTCGTTGATAGCCAAAGTGGAATCAAAGATCCGCTTGGAATGACAGGCGTCAGAATGGAGGTCGAAACACATATAATCACCGGCGCCACTACTGCTCTAAGAAATATCGCCAAATGTGCCAGTCTCGTTGGGATAGACGTTGAAGGTATGGTTTTTTCTGGCCTTGCTTCTTCCTACTCAACGCTTTCCGACACAGAAAGAGAACTAGGCGTTATTTTAGTTGATTTTGGAGGAGGTACTACCGACATCTGTATTTTCACCGAAGGTAGCCCAATTTATTGTTCTGTTATACCTGTCGGTGCCAGAAACGTTACTAACGATCTGGCCATTGGTCTTAGAATTTCCCTGGAATCTGCCGAAAAAATTAAACTGGCACTTTCAAAGCCTCCCAAAATTGCCGTTGAGTCAGGCGAAAATGGCCCTGCTCACAAAGAGGATTCAGACCACCTGGATATTGCGGCTCTTGCCATCGAAGAAGATTTAACCAGAGTTTCTAAAAAGACTCTCATCGATGGGATTATGAAACCCAGGCTGCGTGAAATCTTAAACATGGTTAAAATTGAAATCCAAAAATCAGGCCTTGGTGGTTTGACTCCATCAGGAGTTGTTTTAACGGGTGGAGGGGCAGAAACTAGCGGAATGATCGAACTCGCCAGACATGAACTGGGCATGCCAGTTAGAATCGGTATCCCCCAGGGGGCGACGGGCCTTATTGATGAAATAAGCTCTCCTGCGTTTGCTTCCAGTCTCGGTTTAGTTATCTACGGCGCCCAATTTCAACAGGAAGATATCAGACTTCCATTGGTTGGCAGAATTCAAGTAAAGGGTATTTTCAACAAAGGCCTCGGATGGATCAAGTCTCTTCTGCCTTGATTAAAGTCACTTTCTAGCTCTTGCAAATAGGCCCTCTCTATGTTAAATTGTGACCGCTCTTAAGCATGTTAATAAAACCCGACGTCAATCGATTTGCCAAAATAAAAGTACTTGGAATTGGCGGAAGCGGCACTAATGCTCTAAACTCCATGATCTCTCAGTACCAGATTCAAGGCGTCGATTTTGTGGCGATCAATACCGACCAGCAACACCTTTTAGCTTCTCAAGCACCGACCAAAGTTCAAATTGGTGATGGGTTAACCAAAGGCCTTGGCGCTGGCGCTGATCCAGAAATCGGCAAAAAAGCTGCGGAAGAATCAATAGAGCGCATCAAAGAAGTAATCACAGGAGCCGATATGGCATTTTTAACCTACGGTGCGGGCGGCGGTACAGGCACTGGTGCCGGACCTATCATTGCCGATCTCTCCCGTAAGCTTGGCATTCTTTCTGTCGCTGTCGTTACCAAACCTTTTGGATTCGAGGGTACCAGAAGAATGATTGTTGCCGAAGAAGGCATCGAAGCTCTTCGTGATAAAGTGGATACTCTTATTGTCATTCCCAACCAAAGATTGCTTGAAGTTGTTGATAAAAATGTTTCACTCTTGGAAGCATTTAAACTTGCAGACTCTATTCTTTCGCAAGGGGTTCAGGGTATTTCCGATATTATCGTCATGCCGGGTCTGATCAATGTTGATTTCGCCGATGTTAAAACAGTAATGACCAGCGCCGGAACGACTTTGATGGGTGTTGGCTCTGCCTCTGGCGAAAATCGTGCTTCAACTGCCGCCAGAAGCGCCATTGCCTCTCCGCTTCTGGACTCATCTATCGATGGTGCCCGTGGCATTCTTTTTAACATCACTGGCGGTTCTGATATGACCATGAACGAGGTTGATGAAGCAGCCAAGGTAATTACGGCCCAGGCAGATCCGGATGCTCAGATAATTTTCGGAGCTGCTATCGATGAAAAGTTGATTGACCAGGTGAAAGTTACTGTTATTGCTACTGGTTTTAATGAAACAAGAAGAAAATTTGTCTCCCTAGCCACTGAAGACGGTCAAATTCAGACTGAAAGCCCAGAGGCTACCGGTGAACAAAAAGATCAAATCGATGAAGACGAATTTGATATTCCCACATTCCTCAGGCAGATTAGATAATTTCCCTTTGGCTGTTGACTATTTGTACATAATGTACTAATATCAAATCATATGACAATCATTGTTCCTATTAGCCAGTTTCGTCAACATATTGCCACTTATATTGAAAAAGCAAAGAATGGACATATTGTTATTTTGAAAGACAAGAAAAAAGACCAACAATTAGTTCAATTGGTAGGCAAGAAAAAATTTAATCCCGACGCATTTGGAAAAGCACTAAAGGCAGCGGCAGGTGTATTTTCCGTGAAGAATCATCCCGAGTGGCGGACAAAAAGTGATGTTGTTAAATGGGTCGAACAAACAAGAAAAGCTTCCGATCGCTACTTTTAGGCGTGTACTTAATCGATACAGATATTATCATATGGGTCTTGCGGGGAAATAAAAAATACGAAGAACTTCTCCAAAAGTTAAAAGACAAAAGCTCGCTTTCTATCTCAACGGTAACAATTGCTGAAATTTATGAAAATATTTTCCCTTCCGAAATTGTAAAGACCGAAAATGTGTTGAACGAACTGCAAACTTGGGATGTGACTCCAGAAATCGCAAAACAAGCTGGATTGTACTGGCAAGAGTATATAAAACAGCTTAAAAATTTAAGTTTAATGGATTGCTTTATAGCAAGTACCGCAAGTATTAACAATCTAACTTTAGTTTCTTTAAATACTAAACATTTTCCTATGAAAGACATAAAAACGTTGAGGTCATAGACCCTGAGTGCTGAGCGGAGCCGAGTCTGAAATCTCCAGACACCATTAACTTGCAATAGCACAAATACTCAAAGAATTTAAAGAAGATCCAATAATCGGGAAACCCTTAAAAAGGGAGCTAACTGGCAAGTTTTCTTATAAGGTTGGTGTTTTCAGAATAGTCTACAAGATTAATGAAAAAGACAAAATCATCTATATATTAACTGCTGGTCATCGGGCAACCATATATAAGTAGATTAGTAATCAAAATTACAGCTTTTTTCAACAAAATAATTTAAATATATAAATATAGAAACAGTCAAACGAGACTCCAAAGTATAAACTCTGGAGTCGATAAACGATAAAAGGGGGTGAAAAAATGATTAAAGGAATGGAAAGTCTGACACTTTTTAGCGAAAGCGCGAAAAATCTGGCAGCTTTTTATAGAGACATTGTAGGCATCAAAATCGGCCTGGAAGCAGAAATGGGCGAAAAAGGCGAGGAGCTTTACGAATTGAAACTCGGTAAAGGGCCGAATCTTTATGTCATCGACCATTCTAAAGTCAAAGGTAAAAATACCAATCCGGACAGAATCATCTTTAACTTGGAGGTAGACGATATCAAAAAAGAGGTTGCCAGGCTTAAAAAAGCAAAAGTCAAACAAATTCAGGACACTTATCACATTGAAGGTTACGGCTGGATTTCAACCTTTGAGGATATTGATGGTAACTACTTCCAGTTTGTCCAAATTCGACAAAAATAATTTGCCAATGCTATTATTTTTGTCTCCGCGTCACGATTAATTTGCCCCGTTAAACCTGCCGATGCTAAAATTCACTTGATGAAAATAGTTGTCGCTTCTGATGAAAAAACAAATCTGACAGATTCAGTCATAAAATATCTTAGGGAGAAAGGGCATAAAATAATTCTACTTGGAGATTTGGTCAGGAAAAACGGTCGGTGGGTTCAAATTGGAAAAGAAGCAGCTCAAAAAGTAGCCAGTAACCAGGCAGATCAAGGAATCCTTTTTTGTTTCAGCGGCACGGGTATTTGCATGGCAGCCAATCGGTTTAAAGGTGCAAGAGCGGCTCTTTGCTGGGATGCGGAAACTGCTAAGCTTGCCAGAAAATGGGACAATGCCAATATTCTTTGTATGAGTTTAAGATACACCTCAGAAGAAATAGTTAAAGAAATCTTAAATGCCTGGTTTTCTACCGGATTTGACGAGGAGAGTCTCAACGAAGCCCACAAATTGGACGAATAATGAAATTTATTGATTTATCCGTTTCATTAAACGAAAATACTCCGGTTTATCCTGGCGATCCTCAAGTCAAAGTCCAAAAAGTCGGAATTTTGGAAAAAGACGGCTATCAAGATCACTTGATAAGCTTTGGCAATCATAATGGAACTCATATCGATGCTCCTTCGCACATGATAGCCGGCGGAAAAAATCTTGATAAAATTTCACCGGATCAATTTATCGGCAGGGGAGTTTGTATAAAAGTTGATAAAAAATTCGATTTGGAGCAAGTCAAAAAGGTCGATATACAACAAGGCGACATTGTTTTATTCCATTCGGGTATGACCTCTGTTTATCATCAGCCGGCATATTACAACGATTATCCCGCCATGTCGGAAGAAGTCGCCAATTATTTAGTTGATAAAAAGGTAAAAATGGTAGGTGTTGATATGTGCAGCCCGGATAAAGAACCATTCCCGGTCCATAGGATCTTATTGAAAAGAAATATTCTGATTATCGAAAACCTTACCAATCTCGCGCAACTTGCAGGTAAAAACTTTAACGTTTATGCTTTACCGATAAAACTCCAAATCGACGGCGCTCCTGCAAGAGTTATTGCCAAAATTCTCTGAATGTTTATAGAAAAAAGAAGTTTTAAAAACAGTAGAAGTTTAACGCTTGCCGCCATTTACGAAGGTGAAGACAAAAAGGCACCTACAGTCGTAATTTGCCACGGATACGCCAGTTCGAAAGACTCAGTCTCTCAAAGAGATATTTCCAAAAGACTTATTAAATCGGGATTCTCGGTTTATAGATTTGATTTTACAGGTTGTGGTCAGTCACAGGGATCAATTGAGAACCTGGTACCGAGCGTAGGATTAGATGATTTAAATTCAGCAATTGCCGATTTTGGCAAAAAGGAATTTATACTTTGTGGAACAAGTTTTGGTGGTTATGTCGCTATACTTTATGCTTCTCAGCATATCCTCTTAGCTCTTGCTCTAAAATGTCCTGTTTCGGATTACCCTGCAGTTCTCGAAGCTAATCAAGAGGAAGACAAAGAATCCAGAAGGAAAATCCTAGCTGAGTCTCAAAAGATAGACATCTACCAATTAGCCTCAAAGATAAAAGTGCCAACAATTATTGTCCACGGGGACACAGATGAGATAGTTTCTCTTTCACAGAGCAATAAACTCATTAAGACTTTAGGTTCAAAAGTCAAAAAGCTAAAAATTATCGAAGGTGGAGTACATAGATTACGTGGTCGACCCATGCAAAAAGCCCACGAAGTAATTATTGATTTCTTCAAAAAAATCTGTTGAACTAACTTCACTCATCTGACATAATTAGTTCTATCATGGCTCAAAAACCACCCTTTAAACCAGTTGACCCCAAGCAGGATTTTGTGGCAATGGAAAAAAGGCTTTTGGATTACTGGTATTCAAAAGGAATTGTCAAAAAATATTTAGAGAGAAATAAAAAAAGCAAAAAGAAATTTTCTTTTTTGGATGGACCAATTACAGCAAATAACCCAATGGGGGTTCATCATGCCTGGGGTAGGAGTTACAAAGATCTTTGGCAGCGCTTCTACAATATGTTGGGGTACAAACAGCGTTTCCAAAACGGCTTCGACGAGCAAGGACTTTGGGTTGAGGTAGAAGTTGAAAAAGAACTTGGTTTTAAAAACAAAAAAGATATCGAAAAATTTGGCATTGACAAATTTGTTAACCTTTGCAAAGAGCGGGTCAAAAAATATTCACAAATCCAAACTGAACAAAGCAAGCGTCTTGGGTATTTTATGGATTGGGATAATTCTTATCACACCTCCGCCGACGAGAATAACTATGCTATCTGGAACTTTTTAAAAGTTTGCCATCAGAAAGGTTATTTATATAAAGGAAGAGATTCCGTTCCCTGGTGCCCCCGCTGCGGCACCGCCATCTCCCAACACGAGATACTAACCGAAGAGTATCAAGAAATAACTCACAAAGCAGTCTATGTGAAGTATCTACTCAAAAGTCAGTTGTCAAATGTCAATGGTCAACTGTTCCTACTAGTCTGGACAACGACACCTTGGACTTTACCGTCAAACGTCGCAATCGCCGTCAATCCAGAACTTAAATACGGACAATGGGAAAAAGAAGGTCAATCATTGATCATGGAAGTATCCAGTGCAGAGAGAATCGGGATCAATCAAAAACCGAAAAAGCTATTCAATGGGAAAAATTTCGTAGGTTTAACTTATCAAGGCATTTTTGACGAATTTTCGGCTTTAGCAGGCGTAACATACAGAATAGTTGCAGCCAAAAAGCTCGTGAACGCCGAAGAAGGAACAGGACTTGTGCACATCGCTCCCGGGGCTGGAGAAGAAGATTTTGATATAGCCCAAAAAGAAAACTTAAACGTTATTGAATCAATTGACGAATCAGCCAACTACATCGAAGGATTCGGTGATCTAACTGGCAAGAACGCCAAAGATAACCCGGATCTGGTCATCGAAAAACTAAAAGAAAAAAAAGTTCTTTTTAAGGTCGAGGATTACACTCACCGTTATCCTGTCTGCTGGCGCTGCA
Source organism: Candidatus Curtissbacteria bacterium RIFCSPLOWO2_12_FULL_41_16 (assembly GCA_001776545.1). Taxonomy (GTDB): domain Bacteria; phylum Patescibacteriota; class Microgenomatia; order Curtissbacterales; family GWA2-41-24; genus WO2-42-50. The sequence goes on from MFBZ01000028.1 coordinate 42,942, forward strand.
AAACCGAACTTGTCTGGCGCGTTGTAGATGAATGGTATATAGCAATGAACCATCCTTCGCGTGAAGTCTTCGATCCTGAGGGCCTCAGACCCGAACGGGCTTCGGACGGCCAGTCGCAAAGAACCCTTAGACAGCAAATGGTCGATGTGGCCAAAAAAATTCATTGGATCCCTGGTTTCGGTCTAGATCGTGAACTTGATTGGCTCAAAAACATGCATGACTGGCTAATTTCCAAAAAACGTTACTGGGGTCTTGCGCTGCCAATTTGGGAATGCACAAAATGTGGCAATTTTGAGGTAATTGGTGACAAGGAAGAACTCAAAGAAAAAGCAGTAGCCGGCTGGAACCAGTTTGATGATCATTCCCCTCACCGTCCTTGGGTCGATGAAGTCAAAATAAAATGTCCCAAGTGTCAAGCAGTCATTTCCAGAATTCCAGACGTCGGCAATCCCTGGCTTGATGCAGGAATAGTGCCATTTTCAACCATGCCCGAAGATTGGTTTCCGGCAGATTTCATAACCGAGTCTTTCCCGGGTCAATTTAAGAATTGGTTCTACTCTTTGATCGCCATGTCTGCAGTTCTAAAAAATAAAAATCCCTTTAAAACAGTTCTTGGCTTTGCCACGCTTCTAGATGAAAAAGGTGAAGAAATGCATAAAAGCAAAGGCAATGCAATTGAGTTTAATGAAGCTGCGGATAAAATCGGTGTCGACGTTATGCGTTGGCTATACACCAGCCAAAATCCTGTCAACAATTTACTTTTTGGTTATCACCGGGCGGATGAAGTTAGACGAAGATTCTATTTAATTTTATGGAACGTCTATACGTTCTTTGTGATCTACGCAAATATTGATAACTGGGATCCTCCCAAAAAGCCAATTGTCAATAACAAGCTGGCAAATATACTAGACAAATGGATTCATTCCAGATTTAACTTGACGATCGAAACTGTTACCAAATCGCTTATTAATTACGAGACCCAGATTGCTTGTCTGGCTATCGAGGATTTTGTAATTAATGATCTCTCCACCTGGTATGTCCGTCGTAGTAGGGATAGGGTAGGGGCAAGTAGCCAAAACGCAAAAGACAAAGAGACTTTTTACTCGACATTTTACGAAGTACTAGTCAATCTTTCTAAATTGATAGCGCCGTTTGTCCCCTTTATTGCCGAAGAAATTTATATCAATTTGACGAAAGAAAATTCCGTTCATCTTTCCGACTTCCCTGCCGTAAACCAGATTCTAATCGACAAAAAACTTGAACACCAGATGGATCAAGCCCGCCAGATAGTTGAAAAAGCCCACGCCCAAAGGAAAAAAGCAGGCATTAAAGTTCGCCAGCCACTTAGCGAGTTAATTTATGGCAGTAGTCTCTTGCCGATGGGCATTGAAAAGATAGTTGCCGATGAAGTTAATGTTAAAACCGTTACTTTTAAAACGGATGCCGACATTGAACTGGACACAAAAATCACTTCCGCTCTTAAAGCGGAAGGCGAAGCTCGTGAAATAATTCGTCAAATCCAACAGGCAAGAAAAGAGGCAAATTGCCGACTGGATGAAAAAGTTATTGTCAAGTTGCCTTCCTGGCCAAAAAAGTTTGGAGCATACATTAAAAGAGAAACACTTTCTCAAAACCTGATTGTTGGTCGTAAAATGGAAATTAAAAGAGCCATAAGATGAGGCGAATTTGGGATTGGCCGCTTTTTTTGTTGATTTTGGCAATCGGCTCTGTTTCTCTACTTGTCATTTATTCGATTAACAAGAACTTAGCCTTAAACCAGCTTGTCTTTTGGTTGCTCGGATTGACAGTTTTATACTTTGTTTCCCTCTTCGATTTTCGATCTTTTCTAAAAATTTCTCTCGGCTTTTATGTTTTGACTATTATATTTCTTGCACTAGTCCATTTTGTTGGAGAACCCGTGCGAGGGTCAATTCGCTGGATCGACCTCGGTTTCTTCAGGTTTCAACCCTCAGAAATTGCCAAAGTTTCAAGCGTTATCGCTTTGGCATCGTTTTATTCGCAAAAATCCGCAAAAGATCTTAGAAATTTAGTTCTTAGCCTGCTCATTATTTTACCTTTAGTTTTTCTTATTTTGATTCAACCGGATATCGGTAACGCTCTTATAATAGTATGTATCTGGTTCGGCATATCTTTAATTTCTGGTTTACAAATTAAGCACTTGCTTATTTTTAGTCTTTTGGCAATTATTTTGGCAACATTTTCATACGAGGTTCTTGCTCCATATCAAAAAGGAAGAATCTCCGCCTTTATAAACCCAGAAAAAGATCCGCTGGGAGCAGGCTATAACATTATTCAGTCAAAAATAGCCATTGGCTCAGGTCAATTTTTCGGACGCGGCTTAGGACGCGGCTCTCAATCGCAGTTGAAATTCTTACCCGAGACCGAGAGTGACTTTATTTTTGCAGTAACTGGCGAACAATTAGGTTTCCTGGGAGCAAGTCTTGTAATTGTTCTTTTTACAGCCATCCTTTTGAGAATAATTAATTTTGCTAAAAACGACATTGATAGATTTAGCCAACTTATTATGACCGGAATAACCTCATTCATGCTTTCCCAATTTTTCATAAATATCGGTATGAATATGGGAATCGTTCCGGTGACCGGCATCACTTTGCCTCTAGTTTCCTATGGGGGTTCTTCTCTTGTTTCAACCCTCTTTTTATTAGGTATAATTTTCTCAATTAGAAGATTGAGATCGCAAATTGAATAACTCGTCTCTTTTTGTTAAAATTCAGACTTAATGAATAGATGGGCAGTTATCAAAACCGGCGGTAAACAGTATAAGGTCGTCGAGGGGGAAGTTATACATATTGAAAAATTGGCAGTAGATAAAGACCCCGTTATAACCTTTAAAGATGTCCTTTTAGCCAAAAATGAAAGAGGCTTGGTTCTTGGTAAACCGATAATTGCAGGTGCCAAGGTTCAAGCCAAGGTTTTAAAAAAGCAAAAAGGTGCAAAAATCAGGGTAGTTAAATTCAAATCCAAATCTCGATATCTGAAAACCTATGGTCACAGACAAACAAGAATGAAAGTTTTAATAGAAAAAATTCAGCTTCAATAGGCAAGACGGCGAATTTTTCTCCCGTTAAATTATTTAAAAGGGTCTGCATTTTAAAAATGTAGTGAAAAATCACAATTATTTATTCCGAGCGAGCAAAAACCGTGGCCTTCAGGTCTTCGACCGTGAGGCTCAGATCTTCGATTCCGAGACTCAGATTCGAGGAACCGAATCGGCCGTGTGTAGTTTATATTTATACAGGGTTGACACTTCGTGAAAAGAAATGTAGAATCGCACAATAAGTAACAAGCAGTAAAATGGCTCATAAAAAAGGCGGAGGGGCAACTACTAAAAATCGAGACTCAGCCGGTAAAAGACTCGGTATAAAGGTTTATGGAGGCCAAAAGGCTTGGCCTGGAAAAATTATTGTCAGACAGCGTGGTACAAAATTTTTCCCTGGGCAAGGAGCTTTAATTGGAAGAGATCATACGATATTCGCGGTCGCCCAAGGCATTGTTAAGTTTAGAAAAAGACTAGGCAAAAATTTTGTTGATATAAACTAAAGACTCACGTGGAAGAGAATCAAATCTTCGAAATAGATACCGATATGCTCCAGGCAAATCCGCTTCAGCCACGTGGGTTAATAACACCCGACTCATTAGTCGAACTTGTAGATTCTATAAGACAACATGGCATTTTGGAACCTCTTGTTCTTGCTAAAACCCCCGCGGGCTTTCAGATTATCGCGGGGGAAAGAAGATGGCGCGCTGCCAAAATTGCCGGTCTTTCAAAAGTTCCTGTCATTATTAAGGAAACTACCCCCCAAGGGATGTTGGAGATGGCCATTATTGAAAATGTGCAAAGAATTGACCTTAATCCGCTGGAACGTGCTCAGGCCTTCAAAAGGTTAATAGATGAATTCGGTTTATCAACTGGCGAAATCGCTGTTAAAATTGCCAAAAGCGCACCCTATGTCTCCAATACCCTTAGACTCCTTTCTCTTCCAGATGCCCTTAAAGATGCTATTGCCTCTGGTGCCACTACCGAAGGTCATGCCAGGGCCCTTGCTTCCCTTGAAGATCCTCATCTGATCATTGAGGCATACAAAATTATTCTTTCCGACAATTTATCGGTAAGAGGAGCTGAAGAACTTGCTCGCAAGATGAAAGCAAGAGAAAATATCGCTCCCAAGCAACAATCGCCAGCCCAAAGACTCCAAAATGAAGAACTTGATCATTACCAAGACGAGCTATCCTCAAAACTTTCCACGGGAGGAGTTAATGTTAAGGTAAAAATTAGTCAATCAAGAATTGAGGCTAAAATGCATCTGGTGGCAAAAGGTAATGTTGATGCAACCTCAGCGGTCATAAAACGTATCAGGGACACCATAATCAATTCGGGGAATCAACCTCAGGCCACCTGAATTGGAAGATTTGAAAATTGGCCAATAAACAAGCCATGCTTTCCCTTTTATTGTTTTTTGATCAATTGGACCAAAACTTCTAGAATCAGAAGAAGATCCTCGATTGTCTCCTAAAACAAAATACTGATTTTGAGAAAGACTGACACTCAGGCTTCCTTGCGTCTTTTGGGTTTCATAAGATTCTTGCAGTTTCTGGTCATTAATAAAAACTGTTCCATCTTCTAGATGCACTATATCTCCCGGTAATCCGATTATTCTTTTGATAAAATCTACATTTCGTGTGCCGGGAGCCTTGAAGACTACGACATCTCCTCTTGAAGGTTTATATAGATAGTAACTGACTTTTTCAGTTAAAAGCAGTTCTCCGTTTTCGAAGTTTGGCATCATCGAATCACCTTTTATTCGGTGAGGTTGGACCAAAAATATATACACAAAAAAGAAAATCCCCAAAGAAATTAGCGCAGTTTGAACAATCTCCTTTATTGCGTTAACGATTACCTCTCGCACACTCATGCTTTATTTTAACAAAAATAGCCTTCTAAAAGAGAAGGCGGACTGAGGTAATTTTATGATAAAATTACCTCACAAGTACAGAGGCCAAACGGGCTCATAGCTCAGTCGGTAGAGCATTCGCATCACACGCGAAGGGTCTCAGGTTCGAGTCCTGATGAGCCCACAGTTTTAAAAAATTCGATGAAACTTCTTTGTATTCTTTTAATTTCAACTTTGGCTTCACTTATTCCGGGCCAACTTATAAGATTTTCTTTTTCTCAAAGCCCCGGTGCAATAACCATAACGGACATTTTAGTTTCGATAACCGTTCTTTTCTTTTTGATTTGGGCATTCCTTTTAAAAAAATCTATAAAAGTTCCACCGAGAATATTTCTGGCGGCAACCCTTTTTATTCTTGCAGCCACATCCTCGACAATTTTAGCAGCTGATAATTTTTCCAGAAAGGAAATAGTAATTTCTTCCCTTTTTCTGGTAAGATTTGCTTTTTATTTTCTAATAACCATTGTCCTTTATAATATTGTCAGAAAGAAGGAAGTAATAAAATGGATTAATTTATTCTTATCGATCGGATTTGTCTTTATAGTTGTTGGGATAATTCAATTTGTTATTTTTCCGGATCTCTCTTTTTTGGCCTCTTACGGCTGGGATCCTCACCAGGCGAGGATTGTCTCAACGCTCCTTGACCCTAATTTTTCAGGCGGAATATTTACGACGATTATTGCCTTTTCAATTTCACTTTTTCTCTATAAAAAGAAAAGTGTTTACTTAGCTCTTGCTGTTTTTTCATTTTTTGCACTGGTTTTAACTTTCTCTCGAAGTTCATATCTTGCTACTGCCTTTGTCATTTTAACCATTGGAGTTTTAAAGTCACCAAAGGTAATTATCAGTAGTCTTGCTGTTGGATTAATCGCCTTTTTGCTTATTCCTCAAACCAGGTCAAGAATTATTGGTGCTGTAACTTTTGATGAAACTGCTCGAGCCAGATTTATCAGTTGGCAAAATGCTTTAACTGTTTTTAAAGATCATCCTCTCTTCGGAGTAGGTTTTAATACTTACAGATTCGCTCAAGGCAGATATGGTTTTTTCTCGCCTGGCGACTTCGGTGGACATTCAGGTGCAGGTACGGACTCAAGCCTTCTTTTGATAGCTGCAACTACTGGAATATTTGGTAGCACCTTTTACATTTTTCTTTTGATTTCGATATTACAATTGTTTGTCAAAAAAGCCGGTTCTCATTTTCTACATTTAGCCTCCATAGCTACTTTCCTGGGACTAATAATCCATTCTCAGTTTGTTAATTCCCTCTTTTTTCCACAAATAATGCTACTGTTCTGGTTCATTGTTGGATTAGTCCTTGCATATGATAGTTAAGCTGTTTACCTTCTGGCGTCTTGGTCTTTTTTTGGTGACTTACCTTGGCTCTCTGGTGCTTCCTAAAATCGAAAATGGTGGTTTGGGAGCCATTGGCAAGGGACACACGTTTAATTTTTGGACATCCTGGGCGCAATGGGATGGAGGTCATTATTTTGGAATTGCCGAAAGCGGCTATCTACTATTCTCTGACTATGCATTTTTTCCACTTTTCCCTTTTTTAGTAAGAGTAGTAAACTTGTTACTTGGCAATTTAATTCTTTCGGGGTTAATTGTTTCAAATATCGCCTTTCTAATTTTTTTGTTGATCTTTTTTAAAGTCATTAAGGAAAAATACTCCCCGAAAGTGGCTCAACTGACAATCGGCACATTTTTGGTTTTCCCTACAACTTTTTTTGCTGTGGCATTCTATTCAGAATCTTTATTTCTGCTGCTTTGTGCTCTAACTTTCTTACTCTTGTCGCGCAAAAAATTTCTTTTCGCTGCGATAGCTACCAGCCTTGCCAGCCTTACAAGATCGCCAGGAGTTATTCTAATAATTTCTATCTTTTATTCATACTTTGCAACTATTCATTTCAAACCTAGATTGATTGACAAAAGATTTTTATATATTTTAGTTGCCCCTTTTGGCTTTATATTCTACGGCTTATATCTATTTTTCAAGGTAAATGATCCTTTTAAATTTTTAACTATTCAATCGTCTTGGGAAAGATCCGTTATTGATCCTATCACGACTTTTGTTTCATACATTTGGGTTATAGCTACGGGGCAACAAAGGCCGATTAACGATTATTTTGATCTGGCACTAACTTTATTATTTTTAGCAATCCTGATTTTAGGAAGAAGAAAAATCCCCTCATCCTGGTGGATTTTTTCAATGGCAGTTATCTTGCTTCCCGCATCATTTGGAACGCTTACCAGTATGCCTCGGTATCTTTTGAGTTCTCTAGGATCGTTTGTGATAATTGCCCAATATTTAAAAGAAAGACCGCGATTAAGAATTGTTCTGTGGAGTCTCTCACTATTTTCGCAGGCTGTATTAGCAACCCGTTTTATCCTCGGTTACTGGGTCGCATAAGTAAGTCAAAATCAATTTGACTTTTCACTTTCTAAAATTCACTTTCCTTGTCTCCGCTTTCGTATTCAAAGCAGCATCCAGTGCTTTGATTTCTATTTTATTTTCGCCCTCGACAACTGGTACGAAGACTTCAAATTGTCCTCCAGAATCGACGCTAGCTAAAAATCCATTGGCAAAAACTTGGGCATTTTTATCGGTTTTTCCCGAGACCTTAATTCTATTATCAGCAGAAAAAGATTGGCCATCGCTCGGAGTTTCAATCTCAAGTTTTGGTTCTTCTTGATCCAGAATAACTGTTTGAGTTTTTGAAAAATCACTTTCCTTTCCGGCTCGGGTTAAAGCTTTGGCAGAGATTTTGTTTTCACCGTTTTTAAGAGTTAAATTCTCAAAGGTGAACTTACCGTTTTTTACCTGAGTTTCCCCGGTTTTTTGCATGTCGATAAAGATTTCTACGGTTTTTGTTTCATCGGAAAATCCGGAAATTGAAAGACGTGCGCTATTTGTCGCGGCAGGCAAGAAATCAACCATTGGAGGTGCAGGTATTGATTCATCAATGCCAATGGCTGTTTCATTTTTTTTAAAAATTGTGTTTGTAAAATCCGCAAACTTTCCCAAAAGCGGGATTCCAAGAGTAAACAGAAAAATTGCCAAAATTAAACTCAGACCAGATAAATATGTTATCCTTTTTATTGTTGCTTTTTCCTCTTTTTGTACAAATTTATCAAGCCGCGAATTTCTTTTAATCATATTTTTGAGCCGACGGGCGGACTCGAACCGTCAGTCTTCGCTTTACGAAAGCGCTGCTTTACCATTAAGCTACGTCGGCACAACTTTATCTCTAAAGCTATAGCAAGCAAACTAAATTCTCAAGCCAATTCTATCTTTTTTATGAAATGGTTTCAAATTCAGGCAAATCCTTCGGGCAAACCTCGACTATTTCTAATCACTTGTCCTATTATTTTTTCGGAGGCGCCATAGTTGGACGCAGTATCAAGAAAATTTAATGGACCCTGAAGCGCCTTCTCAATTGTTTTGTATGCTTGTCCTTCTGGAACCGAGGAGCCAAAAGCGTCGGGCATATTACCAACTGCTGCGGTCCCTATACAAAACTGAGTAACTGACAAACCAGTTCTTCCCAGTTCTACTTTATTCATGTCCGGATTATATTAAAAGTACCTTTGAATTATAATTTTAACTGGATTGTTTCCTTATTCTTAATCTGCTTGATTCACTAGCTAGATCA
>MFBZ01000029.1 GCA_001776545.1 Candidatus Curtissbacteria bacterium RIFCSPLOWO2_12_FULL_41_16
TGGTAAAACGTCCGCTTGCCAAGTGGAAGAGCGTGGGTTCGATCCCCATCACCCGCTCACTCCCTCATCATAATAGTATAATATGCCTGTATGCTAGAAGGACATGTTGAGCTGGAAAGATACAACCGTGAGTTGGAAACGGCATTTCTGGCAGCAAGAAACGCCGGCAAACAAATTATTTCCCAAAGAACAAATTCAAGAGCTGAGAAATCTGGTTTAGAACTCAAAACAGAAGTTGACAATCTCGCCGATAGAACAATCAAGCGGGTTATTGCAGAAGCATTTCCTAATGACTCTATTTTAACTGAAGAAAGCGGATTCCCTCAAAGTCCAGCCGAACGACTTTGGGTAGTTGATCCTATCGATGGAACTACTAATTTCATAAATGGTCTAAGAGCTTATTCAACGTTAATTGCATTTGTAGATAAAGGAAAATTGGTAATAGGTGTTAGTTTTTTGCCACAATCGCAAGAAATGTTTTGGGCAGTAGACGGAGAAGGCGCATACAAAGGTAATACCAAAATAACTGTGTCTCAAATGGCCGATATTGGAAAAGCATCGATTGTTCTCGACCCAGGTTATCATCCCCAAGGTGTAGAAAAAATTTCCGATGCCTGGGGTAAATTAAGACCTAATGTCGGTAATGTCGGAGTGCTTAATGCTATAATGGATACACGTTATCACTAATAGCAAATGGTGAGCTACCAGCTCTTATTCATTTTTACTCTAAGGTCTGGGAATGTGCAGGCCTACTTCTTGTGACGGAGGCAGGCGGAAAAGTAACAAATTTCAAAGGACATAATGTAAAGTTGGATTTTGCAAGGAATGACGGTTTCGAGTTCGTAGCTTCAAATGGACTTATTCATAATGCTCTACTGGAACTGTTGAACAAATAGTCAGAATTTATTAAGCTGCTATCTAATGAACAGAAAGAGTCTTGGGTATAATTTGGGAACGCGAGCATCAACTCGTTAAAAGTTGCGAGTGCCGGTTCAAAGAGAGACTCATCACCCGCTCATTTGATCGGTTCATTGACATCAATACCCAAAAATGTCATATTAAGATCAAGTGCATGTTTAAAAAGCTGCTACTTGTATTTTTGTGGTTTTTGGTAACACCAGCAGTTTTAGCAACCTCCGGAATCTTTCTTTCCAACTACAATAAGAACAATTCAAATATCTCACTTTTGCCAATTACGCAAATTGAAATCCAAAACAACCAAGAAGGCAGGGTGCTTGGCTCAAAAATCACGGATACAAGACCGTACTTAGTTACCAACCTCCTCGAAAACACTCAACTCGCGCCATATTCTCAGCTGATGGTCGAGATTGCCGATAAATACGGCATCGATTATCGTTTAATACCGTCAATCGCCATGAAAGAGTCAGGCGGCGGAAATAAAGCAAGAAGCGGCAGCTTTAATGCTTGGGGATTTGAAAATGGCAGAACCAACTTTGAATCATGGGAAAGCGCAATCAATATTGTCGCCAAAACACTAAAAGAAAGATATGTCGCCAAGGGTCTGGTCACACCGGAGCAGATCATGGCTGTTTATGCTCCTCCTCAAGTTACAACAGGAGGTAAATGGGCTAAGGATATCAACTACTTTTTTTCCAAACTAGAAAACCTCTAATCTTAATTATCAGCCATCAAGTTCACAGTTGCCTGTTGGTATCGTACAACGATTAATTCATTTCTCGTACTCGTACTTCATAATTTGCTGAAGAAAGATTAAAATTCTAACAATGGATCATAGATTGATTCTGGCTATTTTGACTGGAAAGCTTATAGCCTTCTTGGTAAAACTCGCAGGCGGGGGGGCAACTGCTGCTCCGGGGTTAATTGCTCTTAAAATCGATCCAAACTTAGTCAAAAAGCTTTCCAAAAAAATTAAATACGGTGCAATTATCATTTCTGGAACTAACGGTAAAACAACAACTGCCAGACTCGCTTCAGATTTTTTGTCTTCGAAATTTAAAACAGCTCATAATCGACAAGGTTCAAACCTGTTGAGAGGAATAGCCTCTACTTTAATATCACTATCATCCGTTACTGGAAAAATCCGCGCAAATCTAGGTCTTTGGGAAGTTGATGAAGCAACAGTTCCTGAAGCAATTAAAAACACTCACCCTAAAATCATCTGTCTTCTTAATCTCTTTCGAGATCAACTAGACAGATATGGAGAAGTTGATACTATTCGAACCAAATGGCAAAAAGCGCTTTCAGAATTATCTAAAGACACAGTTTTAATACTTAATGCCGATGATCCGGGTATTAGCATTTTAGCCAACTTTTTTGCAGGAAAAGTTGTCTTCTTCGGAGTAAATGATCAAAAACTCGACCTCCCTGAAATAACTCATGTTGCGGATATCAAACACTGCCTTAACTGCGAGTCAGGACTAAAATACACCACTCTGCTATCTGCCCACATGGGCCATTACCGTTGTCCAAACTGCAATTTCAAAAGACCTAATCCTCTAATCCGTGCCAAAAATCTTAAATTTAAATCGGACTTTTCTACAGAAGCTGACTTCACTATTCACTCTTCACTCTTTTCGATTCCTCGAAAATACGCTCTCGTATTCACTCTTCACTATAATCTGCCCGGTCTATACAACGTTTACAATCTCCTTGCAGCCGTAACAATTGGTAATATCTCAAAAATCGACCACGCCATTTTCAAAGAGAAGATAGAAAAATTCTCAGCCGCATTCGGTAGATTTCAAAAAATTAAGGTAGGGAAGAAAGAAATCGTGATTTTCCTCATTAAAAATCCGACTGGTGCCAACGAAGTCATTAGAATAATTGCTCAAAAAGATAAAGTCCATCTGCTTACCATTCTAAACGACAATATCGCCGACGGAAAAGATGTTTCTTGGATTTGGGACACCAATTGGGAAGTTTTAGCCAAGAAAATTAAGAAAGCATCAGTAAGTGGTACAAGAAGCTGGGATTTAGCAACGAGATTCAAGTACGCAGAAATTGAATTGAGTAAAAATAATGTATATAAGAACATATCTTACTCGATCCAAAAATCTATCGAAAATTTGGATAATAAAAATACTCTCTTGATCTTGCCAACATATACCGCCCTTCTGGAAGTACAGAAAACACTAGCAAAAATGGAGGCATCAACTAAATGGCACGAAGATTAACCAGACAACTAACAACTGGTAACGGACAACTTACTTTAAATATCTGTCATTTGTACCCAGACCTCATGGATACCTACGGAGATAAGGGCAACATCATTACATTAGTCAAACGCTGTCAATGGAGGGGAATAAATGTCCGAGTTTCAAATATTGGTGTCGGCCAATCACTTGACTTTTCCGCCAAAGGCGGACCAGCCTCTGGCTGGGACTTGTATTTCTTCGGTGGTGGCCAAGATAGACAACAGCAAATAGTTGGACAAGATCTGCAAAAAAAAGCAGAAGACATTAAATGCGCCATCGAAAATGGAACAGTTTTACTTTCTATCTGTGGCGGCTATCAGCTCTTACAAAACCACTTTAAGACTTTGGACGGGAAAATGATCAAAGGCATCGGTCTTTTCAATGCCAACACAGTCGGCTCGACCACTCGCATGATCCAAGGCCTTTTGATCGAACTTAATCCGGAACTTAAGAATCAAATCTTGTCAATTTACCCAGATACCAGATACCAGATACCAGATACCAGACTGGTCGGTTTCGAAAACCATTCAGGAAAAACCTACTTAGAATCAGAAACCCAACCCTTGGGATCGGTGCTCAAAGGATCGGGGAATAACGGGAAGGATGGTACAGAAGGTGCGGTTTATAAAAATGCCTTTGGCTGTTACCTCCACGGCTCCCTTCTACCCAAAAACCCCCACTTTGCTGATTATTTAATTGCCAAAGCCCTCGAACGACGATACGGGATCGTCAACCTTAAACCACTCAACGACTTCCTCGAATGGCAAGCCCATCAATCTGCAATCAAACAAACAAATCATCAAAGCTAGCTCCGTAGGTGTAAGCGTAATTCACCCCAAGGGTGGATTAGCTTTACACCTACGGATTATTCGATATGATTTAGAAAATTTGATAAAATCTACGCAGTGCCGAGGTGACGGAATAGGCAAACGCGTCCGTCTAAATTTTGGGTCGGTGGTGAAACTGGTATACACGTACGCTTTAGGAGCGTATGCCGCAAGGCGTGGAGGTTCGAGTCCTCTCCGACCCACAATTTTGTCGGGTGCCGTAAGGGATTGGATGTTCGACTCCTCTCCTCGGCACTAACCTTATTTTTAAATATCTTGTATAATTTAAGAACATAAGAGTATACATTCTATGAAAGGTTATGTAACCAACATTGAAAAAGCAACTCAGGAAAACGCCGATTTCCGTCGCGTGCTCTATACGGCACACAACAGCCAACTCGTGCTGATGAGTCTTGGGCCAGGAGAAGAAATCGGTGAAGAAGTACATGAGCTTGATCAATTCATCAGGTTTGAGACAGGCAAAGGAAAGGTTATTTTGGATGGTATTACCCATAATGTCGAAGATGGATACGCTGTTGTCATCCCAGCAGGAACAAAACACAATGTCATCAACACGCAAACCGCAGAACTGAAACTTTATACGATTTATTCTCCCTCCGAACATCGAGAGGGCATAGTTCATCGAACCAAAAAAGAAGCGCAAGCCGATGATGAACATTTTGACGGCAAGACCACCGAGTAACTGTTGTGCTTAAATGAGGATTAGGTTTTTAGGTACCTCTGCCGGATGGCCACTACCACGCTTGGGGTGCAAGTGTGAAATTTGTTCCTCAACTGATCCAAAAGACAAACGCACCAGAACTCAAATTTTAATCGACGATTCAGTACTTCTCGACGCTGGGCCAGAAACATATAACCATCTTATCAGCCTAGATTCTATCGCTTCTAAACTTAAGGCGATCCTTGTTTCCCATGAACACCCAGATCATATCCTCGGCCTTTGGGATCTACCACATATTTATGGTAGGGCAGAGAACAACATCGACAAAATCAACTTGTATATCACCCATCCAGTCTTAAACGGAATTAGAAGAGTCTTTGCTACTCCCTTTCAGCCGATCAAACCAACAATTGTCAAGCCCAACCAAACATTTAACATCAACCACGCTCAAGCCCAATACTTCCCAGTAATTCACGGCAAGACACCAGCCTTTGGTGTAAAGTATAAAGACGGAAAAATTTTGGCCTATATTCCGGATTTCAACCGCATATTGCCATCACAACAAAGAATTATTCGGGACTGCCATTTACTGATTATTGATGGGTCATCACTGGGCAAACTCGGCCAGAGTCCAACTCATATATCAATTGAAGATGGAGTAAAAATTGCCCAAAATCTAAAAGCCAAAAACGTCTATTTCGTCCACATCGGCCACAAAACCGGCACCCATCAGTTTCTTGAAGAATATTTACGCAAAAACCTGCCTCGCCGGCAGGCAGGCGCTGGCCCAAACTTCCACATCGCATACGATGGATTAGAACTTCTAGTTTAATCTTATAGGTTGATTTATAACCAAATTTTTTATATAATTTCACTCTATGAAATTTTTGCCGACAAAAATTACTAAGCGTCTGCCTAAATTTTTGCGCCAGAGAAAATTCATTCTGCTCTTTTTAGCCACTATGGCTTTCTTATTTTTGGCAACTCGTGGAGGGATAGACGTAGGTAAAATTCAGACAACCACGTCAGTGCAGAAAAATCTAGAATCACAAGTCCAGTCCTCCGGGAAAATCAAATCCGAAAATACTGCTGATCTTAAATTTTCTACTTCTGGTAGAATTTCTTGGATCAATATTAAAAAAGGTCAATATGTCACGCGAGGACAAATCCTCGCCACTCTTGATACGCAAGACTTGGAAAAAAGACTTAAACGGGACCTTAATACTTATTTTAAAACAAGGCTGGATTTTGAAGACGTCAAAGATTCGCAAGAAAACGAAGTGATAACAGACACCGCCAAAAGAATCGCCCAACGTTCGCAACTAGACCTTGATAATTCGGTGATTGATGTGGAATTGAAAGATCTGGCTATTAAATTTTCAACCCTTGTTTCCCCGATTGAAGGCTACATCGTAGATGATCCGAAATTTTTCGCTGGCACTAACATAATTGCCCCAGATTCGATTACTACTGTTTCTGGCTTGAATAAACTACTTTTCGTGGCTGAAGTTGATGAAACAGAAATTGGCAAAATTAAAGTCGGCCAAAAAGCGACAGTCACCCTTGATGCGTTCCAGGAGGAAAAAATCGAGTCAACCGTAGACTCAATTGCACCAGCTGCTACTACAACTGCAACCGGAGCTACCGTTTTTGAAGTCAATTTTTCCCTTCCGTCTCAAAATAATTACCGTTTAGGAATGAACGGTGAAGTGAAAATCACGATCGAGTCGGCCGAAACTGCTCTGGTAATACCGCTTGAAACACTTGTTGATGACAAATACGTTTGGGTCAAAAAAAACAATCAACATCAAAAAAGAGAAATCACCAAAGGGCTTGCAAGCGATACCGAAGTCCAAATAACCTCGGGGCTTGAGGAAGGTCAAACAATTGTCACTTCGGGATTTGATCAAATCGGCAAAAAAAGCTTAATCCAAAAGCTTGTCGACAAATTACCGTGGATATTTTAATTTCAGCACGGCACTTAACCAAAATCTACGGGGAAGGCCCTACCAAAACCGTTGCGGTTAACAACCTAAATCTCCAAATCAAGAAAGGAGAATTTGTGGCAATTATCGGCCCGTCCGGCTCTGGCAAATCGACTCTCATGCATATTCTAGGTTGCCTTGACAAACCGACTTCGGGTACGTATTTCTTTGAAAATAAAAATGTTTCAAAAATGTCTGACAGTCAACTTGCCCAAACTCGGAACAAAAAGATTGGCTTTGTTTTTCAGTTTTTTAACCTTTTAGCCAGAACCTCAGCTATTAAAAACGTAGAGTTACCATTAATTTATTCAAAAGTCGACAAAAACCAAAGAGTAAAAAAGGCAACCACGCTTCTGAAAAATATTGATCTTGGTGATAAACTTGCATCAACTCCTTCTCAGCTTTCCGGAGGTCAACAACAAAAAGTAGCCATCGCCCGTGCATTAGTTAATGACCCCAAAATTATCTTTGCCGATGAACCAACCGGTAATCTGGACACCAAATCGTCGGAAGAAATTATGAAGATTTTCAAAAAATTAAATAAAGAAAACCGGACTGTCGTCATGATCACCCACGAAAGACACATCGCTAAAAATGCCTCAAGAATTATTTCCATTCGTGATGGCAGGATAATTAGTGATAAAAGCGGGAAATCAATAAAATTAGCTAAAACTTAAAATTTTTAATTTACAATTTCTATTGAATTTTCAAATTGCAAATTTCAAATTGAAAATTAACTAGACATGGATTTTATAGAAGTCGTAAACTCATCTTTTGAGGCTATCAGAATTAATAAAGTTAGATCATCCCTTACGGCCCTTGGAATAATCATTGGCGTAGCCTCAGTTGTTCTTTTAATTTCACTGGGTACGGGCCTCAGAAATTATATAACTGGTCAGTTTGAACAACTAGGTTCAAATCTTTTATTTGTGATTCCGGGAAAAATCGGAGCCGGCGGCAGAGGACCGGGCGGCACCACGATCAACAAGCTCAGCATAAAACATGTCGACTTGATTAAAAGAAAAGTTAAGGGACTTGAAGGAGTAATCCCGACTATCCAACAATTTACCACCGTTAAATACCAAAACAAAGTTCTTAAGGACGTTACCATTATTGGCACAAATGAACAGTTTGGCGATATTGTCAATCTGCCTGCAGTACACGGCAAGTTTTTTGACAAGACTCAGAGCGACTCCGGCAAGAAAGTAGCAGTGATTGGGAAAACCATTGTAAAAGATATTTTTGGGGCAAAAAATCCTCTTGGCGAAAGAATTGACGTTAAAAGTCAAAAATACCAGGTTATAGGAGTCTTAAAAGAACAAGGGTCAACTCTGGGTTTTGATCAAGATAATATCGTGGTTGTACCTTTTAACGCGGCACAGCGTCAATTTGGAGTGACCCAGGTTAATAATATTTATGCAAAAGCCCAAAACCAGGCTGATATAGAAAAAGTTGCCGAAGATTTAAAAAATGTTTTGCTTGATGATCTTTCGGAAGAAGATTTTTCGGTAATGACAGCCCAACAAACCCTATCGACAATTCAAGGAATCTTAAGAGTAATCTCGGCAACTTTAACCGGGATCGCCGCAATTTCCCTTTTGGTGGGCGGGGTTGGAATCTCCAACATCATGCTGGTCTCAGTCACTGAAAGAACAAGGGAGATCGGTTTGCGCAAGGCGGTCGGTGCAAAATCTCAAGACATCCTCTTCCAGTTTTTAGTGGAAGCAATCACCATAAGCGTCCTTGGGGGCACCATTGGACTGCTATTGGCTGGGGTTGGGACTGTCGCAATCAGCCGTTTTATTCCTGCTACCATCACTTTCTGGTCGGTTGTTATTGCTTTTGGTTTTTCAGTTGTCGTCGGAGTAATCTTTGGAGTTGCTCCGGCCATTCGTGCTTCAAGACTTGAGCCGATCGTAGCGCTACGTCATGAGTAAGATCTAAAATTTAGCTAAACTCATCGTCATCGTTTTACTGCTTACTAACCATCGATCTTTCACCTAAAAGTAAATCAACTTATAGTAAATCTTGCGCTCAACTTCGAAAAGTAGTAAAATACCAAACAAATATGAAAGCAACAACAGCTGCCAAAACAATGCTCAGACCAGTTCTCGACTCGTTTGAAACCATTCGCGATCAGATCGCCGCGCCGATGGGAACTGAAGCCCTGTCAGAGCTTTTTGGTGTAAAAAAAGGACTGAGCAAAATTCCCAAGGAAATGGCGACAGAAGAACTTCAAAGAGCTCGTCAAAAACAAAGACTTGATGAAATGGACGAAAAAGATGAAAAGGCTTCTCAAGAATCTGCAAATCAAATATTTGCCGCCATCAAAAATGAATACACAACCTATCAGCAAAATACAAACAAAGAACAACAACAGTTAAAGGAAGAATTCGTCGAACTTCAGTCCGAAGTTGTTAAACTTGCTAAAGTAGCTGGAGTGGACACTAGGGCTCATGTTGAAACTGCTCCCAAGAAAATCGGAATTCTTGATATCAAAAAGCTAACGAAAATTGTCAAGTTTCTAAGGGTCAAAGCAGAGGAATCAAAAAGCGCCAAGGAGCTTGTCGCACAAAGATCTAACGCCAAACGCACCACCGGCATGCTCGCCTGGGTTTCCGGCAAACAAATGAAAGTCCACGAACAAGGTACTCTCCAGCTTCAAGGATAAACAAAGTAAAAACCCTATGTGTAAACACATTCCACCTCTTAGGTGAAATAGAGTATAACTCTGCAATTACAAAGCTAAATGTTGTCAAGTTAAAATTTCAAGTTTTGAAGGTGGCCGCATTCGCAGCGGCATACTTCAGTAAGCTTGGGCACTTTTCTTTCCAACCTCATTTACCCAATCCCATTATGATGAATATTCTTCTTCCAAGCTCAGAAAGTCATCTCTACTGCGAACCTCCTCAACAATACGTTGCCTAAATTCATTATTCCAACGCTTCGAGTGCAGGATTTTAATTTCTTCGCTTTCATTGACAAAATCCGCTGCCACTCTGTATAAAACAGAGGTAAAAACGACTAATCTCTCTTTTCCCTCCAGCATCACTTTCCCCATTATGCCATCAACATAATATTTTCCCGACAATCCGAAATAATCGCTCTCTACTCTAACTCTCCTTCCGTCAACGAGTACAGTTCCCTTTATCTTTCTTGCAGTCTTAAAATAAAAATCACTGCTATCCATGCTATCTGCTAAGTCCTGCAAAGAACGCTCCTTCCGATAACTTGCACAATCTTCCCTACCAAACCCGTACCCGGTAACACCCCCGGTAATGCGATTATATATAACGAATTCAGTAATTTCCCCATCAACAAGCGCCAAGTTTTCACTTCTTTCCGGCACATTCGATCCAGTCAATTCTCTTTCTGCCATAATTATTGCTCACCTCCTAAATTATAGGACATACGAGACTATAACTTATTAAATTAATAATGCAAGTTTTGGGATTAACTTTCTCTCCCGGCGGCCTTAACGAAGTAATGATCTTTCATTCCCCAGAGCAGTAGTGCATTGTTTTTTTTCGCCATCCACTGGTATGTATCTTGCCGTTTAAACTTTTCTGGCAGTAAATTAAATTTACCTTGATAAACTTCTAATTCTATCGCTCCCAAAGAGTCGATATCTTCTGCTTTTTGATTAGTTTCCCTGAAAACTATCCATGGCTCTTCGACATAAATCAAAACACCTACCTCCAAGGCGCGATCTTCGATAAGGAGTCTCGGAAGTCGTCGTTTAGATGGAGATTTCCAAT
The DNA here is from genome assembly GCA_001776545.1 of Candidatus Curtissbacteria bacterium RIFCSPLOWO2_12_FULL_41_16. Classification (GTDB taxonomy): domain Bacteria; phylum Patescibacteriota; class Microgenomatia; order Curtissbacterales; family GWA2-41-24; genus WO2-42-50. Next base: position 10,429 of record MFBZ01000029.1, read on the forward strand.
AAATACTAGGGTGTAGTATCTTGCCGTCACACCAGCGAATTTTGGCACCAACTGAAGACATAAACAAAATATATTAGATACTCAGGGCAAAATTTCTGAAAGTTTAATACTGGTGGACGGTACAGGATTTGAACCTGTGGCCTTCTCGATGTCACCGAGACGCTCTACCAACTGAGCTAACCGTCCTAAATCTAATTTTCTAATTTTACAATAAACCCAAACCTTGTTCAATTACCGCATACTTAGTTGATATATCGATTGTATGTGATAAACCTATAATTAACAGGAGTGGATAAATCTCTCCATTTCTCTTAGAATTAACTTATGGATCCAAACCAACCAGTTACCCCAACACCAGAAAAGGCAACAGGTGCCAATAAATATTTACAACCTTACAAAAGCCGCAGGGCAATTATCTTGGATAATTTTCTAGGTGGTTTTACCTGGAGTCTGGGAACATTTTTCGGACTGCTAATTTTGACTGTGGTCTTAGGCTATTTCGTTTCAAAAATTGATCTGATCCCAATTATCGGCAGCTGGATTGCCAAGATTTTAGAAGATGCCACCACTCGCATCCAGCCGGCCACCGTCCCGCGATAACCATGAAGGATCATCGCGAAATCGCCAAAGAACTCGATCTTTTCTCTTTCCATCAATACGCCCCTGGCGCCGTCTTTTGGCACCCAAAAGGCTGGACAATCTACAAAACTCTCATGGAATTTATTCGCCAGAAGATAGAAAAAGATGGCTATCAAGAAATATCGACCCCGGTTATGGTTAAAAATCAACTCTTTAAAAAATCTGGCCACTGGGAGCACTTTGGTGAACATAATATGTTTAATTTAGCCGTTTATGAAGATGAAGAAATCGAGTCGGGTAAAATCCCGACAAAAGACATCAAGGGATTGAAAATGGTAGACGTCAACTATTCCCTTAAACCAATGAATTGTCCCGAATCGGCCATAATTTATAGTGCTCGTCATAGAAGTTACCATGAACTCCCAATAAAATTAAGTGAATTTGGAATATTACATCGAAGAGAACTTTCTGGTGTCTTAGGCGGAACTTTTCGCGTACGCCAATTTATAATTGATGATGCCCATCTATTTGTCAGACCTGATCAAATCCAAGAAGAAATCCATAAACTTATTCTCTTAGTTCTTGAAGTTTATAAATCATTAAATTTTACTCCAAGGTTTTATTTAGCAACGAAACCAGATAAAGCAATGGGGGATAAAAAGACTTGGAAAGAAGCAGAGAAGGATCTTCAAAGAACCCTAAAGGATACAAAGGTCGACTTTGCCATAAAACCCAAAGATGGAGCCTTTTACGGCCCAAAGATCGATATTCATATCAAAGACTCTCAGGATAGGGACTGGCAGCTTGCGACCATTCAATTAGATTTTCAAATACCCCAAAAAATGGAACTTTCATATACAGATAAGGATGGACAAAAGAAACGTCCAGTAATGATTCATCGAGCAATTTTCGGTTCATTTGAACGTTTCGTCGGTATCATTACTGAACATTTTCAAGGTGCTTTTCCTGTCTGGCTTTCTCCGATTCAAGTAATCGTCTTACCAATTTCTGATAAATTTATAGATTACGCAAAAGAGGTAAAAGATGCTTTGGGCAAAGCAAACATAAGAACTGACATAGACGAAAGAAACGAAACACTGCAGGCAAAAATAAGAGATGCAACTTTGCAAAAAATTCCATACCTTGTCATCGTCGGTGCAAAAGAACAAGAATCAGGCAAAATCGCTATTCGTACTCGAGACGGCAAAGACCTGGGACAAATGCCGGTCAATCAGTTTACAAACAAGATCACCGAAGAGATTGAAAATAAAAGTTAGTACGTGATAAGATCATGTTCTATAAATTGACCTAAATAATTTAGAAATTAGTTAATTTGAGCATTATTTAGAAATTAGAAATTAGAAATTAGAAATTCAATTTAATCAGGAGGTTTGCTGTCAAGAGACATTTTAGACTAAATCATCAAATCACGGCGCCCGAGCTAAGAGTTCTTGATGAGTTAGGTAAACAAATAGGCCTTTTACCACTTTCAGAAGCTTTAAAAAAAGCACTGGACGCACAGTTAGATTTGATAGAAATAGCCCCAGACGCCAAACCTCCGGTCGCCAAGATAATTGATTTCAAAAAATTCAGGTATCTCGAGGAGAAGAAAGAAAAAGAAGCCAGGCGTCACGCAAAACAAACAGAATTAAAAGAGGTTCGCTTTTCTCCATTTATCGGAGAACACGACTTTCAAACAGCGCTTGATAAAGTAAAAAGATTCCTAAAAGAGGGAAATTTAGTCAAAATCTCAATTGTCTTTGCGGGAAGACAAATGGCTCATCAAGAATTCGGACCAAAACTTTTAGCAAGAATAATCTTGGAGCTTGAAGACGAGGCCAGGCAAGAAAGACCGGAAAGATGGGAAGGCAGACGATTTGTTACTATAGTCAAAACAGTTAAATTAACCCAAAACATTAAACAGGAAACTAGAAACGAAAAATAAAAATTGCTCAAAAGTTTCAAGTTTCTTGTTTCGAGTTTGAAGTTCTTTATGAAAGTTAAAACGAAAAAGGCAGCTGCTAAACGCTTCAAAATAACCAAAAGTGGCAAAATTTTAAGAGGCCGCCAAATGGCTGGACATCTTAAAACTGCCAAAACTAAAAGTGCCAAGTCAAGATACAAAAAGATTGCCTATGTCTCAAAGCCGGAAAAGAAAAGGATAGAAAGGTTGATGCCATATAATTAAGAACTGTTGAATTGTTCAATTGTTAAATCGCTATGGTGAAGCACCTTCTTCACTTGCGCGAAGCGAAGAAAGAGAGGACCACCGACTCTGACTCGGTGGGAATCTATTTAACAATTTAGCAATGTAGCAATTAATTTAAACCATGCGAGTCAAAAGGGGAGTAACATCACATCGCAGACACATACGACTTTTAGCAAAAGCGCGCGGCTACCATGGAGGCAGGTCTAAGCTTGTCAAACAAGCAAAAGAAGCTACAATCCATGCAGGAGCAGATGCCTACCGCGGTCGTAAAGAAAAAAAACGCCAAATGCGCTCTCTGTGGATTACAAGGATCAACGCGGCCCTTGAACCACATAATATCTCCTACAGCCAATTTATTAACAAATTAAAATCCAAAAACGTTCAACTCGACCGTAAAATCCTCTCCCAAATCGCCATCGAGAACCCGGAGGCCTTCGCGGATATTGTCAAAAAGGTTCTTTGACTTTCCTCATGTTGACAACCAAATTTTCAATTGATATAAGTTACTTGCCTCTCGTTCTTAAAGCTAATTTTTAAGTTCGAGAGGTTTTTTTGAATCCGAATTGATCCGAATCAACCTAAACCCGCAGGTGTAAAGCTAATCCACCCTTGGGGTGAAATACGTTTACACCCGCGGATCAGACCCTACTGCTTCGCTTGTAAATGACAGAAAACTAAAAGTAATTTATAATTCAAGTCATGGATACACAAATCAAGAAAGTTCTTGAGTTAGCTCGTGCCAAAATTAATTCTGCCAAAGTTGTCAAGGATTTAGACCAAGCCTATATTGAAATCTTTGGCAAAGATGGCCTAATGACTGTCCTTACTAAACAATTATCCAACCTTCCACAAAAGGACCGACCAAAAACTGGCACACTCATCAACCAGCTTAAAAAAGAAATTGAAGAAAGACTAAAGAAAAAGCGCTCATCGTTAACCGCTCGACGTTCATTACCTTCAATCGACATTACCGCCCCAGGCAAAAAACAGGAGATCGGCCATCTTCATCTCGTCTCTCAGGCTATTGAGGAAACGGTAAAAATCTTTTCAAGACTTGGCTTTTCTCTTCAGAGTTATCCTGAGGTAGATTGGGATTGGTATGCATTCGGGTCTCTGAATATGCCAAAAAATCATCCGGCAAGGGATGACTGGGAAACATTTTTCGTCAAATCAGAAATTAATCCAAAATATGGAAGCCAAGTATTAACCCCTCATACTTCAAACGGGCAAGTTAGGGAAATGGAAAGAGTCAAAATACCACCCGTAAGAATGCTTAATATCTCTCGTTGCTATAGACGCCAAATTGATGTTTCGCACACGCCGATGTTCCATCAGTTTGAAGGTTTGTTGATCGACGAAGATGTCTCAATCTCTCATTTAAAAGGTACTTTTGATTATTTCACGACGAACTTCTTTGGCCCAAGTCGCACCACCAGACTTCGTCCTCACCATTTTCGTTTCACGGAGCCTTCATTTGAAGTCGACGTCACTTGCGGCGTTTGTCAAGGATTAGGTTGTCGACTCTGTAAAGCTGGTTGGTTGGAGCTTGGGGGAGCCGGCATGGTTCACCCTAAAGTACTCTCTGCTGGCGAAATTGACCCTACCAGATACAAAGGCTTTGCCTTTGGATGGGGGATAGAACGGACGATTGCCATGAAAACAAATATACCCGACATCAGATTTTTTTATCAAAACGACATCCGTTTTCTCGAACAATTTTAAATTTAAAATTTGAAATTTTTAATGAAGTCTAAAATTTGAAAATTAAAATTTTAAAAATTGATTGAAAATTGAAAATTGAAAATTTATGAATATACGTGTACCCGTTTCATGGCTTCGAGAATATTTAAAAACTGACCTTGCCGCCAAAACCATCGCCAATTATCTTTCGGCCTCGGGCCCTTCGGTCGAACGGATCCAAAAAAGCGCCACTGACTATATTTTTGACATCGAAGTCACCGGCAACAGACCGGATGCTTTGTCTGTCTTTGGGATAGCCAGAGAAGCAAACGCCATTCTCACAAATGAGAACCAAAACTCCCAGCTTGTGGCACCTTCCGGTCTAAAGTTAGAACTTGAGCCAGACATTTCAAATCCCTTAAATCTCGAGGTAATTATCAAAAATCACAGCCTTTGTCCGCGATTCGCCGCAATTTGTCTTGATAACGTTAAAATTGCGCCATCTCCGGCCTTTATTAGAAACCGACTCAGCGCCTCTGGAATTCGCGCCATCAATAATATCGTCGATATCACAAATTACGTAATGCTTGAACTGGGCCAGCCAATGCATACTTTTGATTATGACAAGATCAAAAAAGCCCGAATGGTTCTGCGGGAATCCAAAGATGGCGAAAAAATAAGGACCCTGGACGGCAAAACTCGAAAATTACCCAAAGACACTATAGTCATCGAAGATGAAAACCGCTTGATCGACCTATGCGGTATTATGGGAGGTCAAAACTCGGAAATTTCCCGACGCACCAAAAGGGTTGTCCTTTTTGTCCAAGCTTACGATTCAACAAGAGTCAAAAAGACCGCTCAATTACTGGCATTTAGAACAGAGGCGGCGGCCCGTTTTGAGAAAGGCGTGGACCTTGAAGGCATTATTCCCGCTCTCTCTCGAGCCGTTTACCTTGCCCAAAAAACTGCCAGTGCCAAAATAGCTTCGGAATTGACAGACATCGTCCACGCGGAAACAAAAAGGGAAATCATCACTCTAAACATGACAAAACTCAACGATTATTGTGGCACCGAAATACCAAAAGACCAGGCTGCAAAAATTCTGGGGCTTTTGGGCTTTGGCACAAAAATAACACCTCAAACAATTGCTGCCACTCCTCCCGGCTGGAGAGCAAACGACGTGCAAAATGATGTTGATCTGATTGAAGAAATCGCCAGAATTTACGGCTATTGGCGCCTACCTGCCAAGCTGCCTTCTGGACAAATTCCACAAGGAGCAGAAAGTGAACTTGCTAAAGTTATTGAACTTAAAAAGGCAATTAAATACTTGGGCCTCACTGAAATTATTTCCTATTCAATCATTTCAGAAGATTTTCTAAAACTCACGGGAGTAAAAATGGAAGACACGGTAGAACTGGCCAATCCCTTAACGTCTGACTGGCAGTTTATGCGCCCCACCATTTTAGTTTCACTAACTGATATCATCGCAAAAAATCAAAATCTCGCGTCGGAAATTAAAATCTTCGAAGTCGCCAAAACTTACCTTTCTCAAGAAAATGATTTACCAAAACAAGATCTAATGCTAGGAATTACCCTGCAAAATGCAGATTTTTACGGGATCAAAGGACTTGTGGAAAACATTTTTGGGGTTTTGCAAAGGGATGTAAAGTTTGAAAAATTAAGTAATTATTCTTCTGAACTTTTCGATAAATCTCAGTCAGCCCGGGTCAAAACTGCAAATACCGAAGTGGGTACAGTCGGAATCCTCAACTCAAAAATCACCGATTATTTTCAAATTGAGGGACAAATTGCTGCCTGTGAACTTAATCTTTCTATAATCTACGGTCTGTCAGCTATCCAACGATCCTACCAGCCTATTCCCAAATACCCGCCGCGCGTTGAAGACATTTCGGCAATTTTTAGTAAAAAGGTTCCCGTCACAGATATCATCTCCGAAGTCAAAAGGTCAAATGAACTCGTCAAAAAAATAGAAGTTGTGGATATTTTTCTGGGCCAAAATTTAGGGGAAGGTAAAAAATCAGTAACTTTGCGCCTAACCTATCAAAATCAGGCAGGCACCCCGACCGCTACCGAAGTAAAACAGGCAAAAGACAAAATCATCGATGTACTCAGTAAATCTTTTGCCGCAATCGTCAGAAGATAAAGGCTAATCCTCCCACGGCTGGCCGACAGAAACTGTAATTTCGGCAGTATTGTCTTTGCCTGCTTCATTTACGGCTTTCACTTTTATTTTGTGCTTCCCCTTGTTGGCCGAAGCAAAAGTGAAGTTAAATTTATATGGTCCGTCAACTTTTGTGTCTTTAATCACATCATCGATGTAAAACTCCACCTTGGTTGCCCTTCGCCCGGTTTCCACCTCCGCTTCGGTTTCGAAACTAAAATCAACCTGCTTGTGGTCTTCGGGACTTTTAATTTTTACTCGAATATCATCAGGGTTAGCCGCCGGTTTATTAACCAACTCTTTAGGCGCCTGATATTTTGAATCACCCTGGCCAGCTGCCCAAGCGTCAATTCCTTCTTGCCAGCGATTCTTGCCATCTGTTGAAACCGGGTCAAACTCCGCAAAAACATAATATTCTTTTCCGTCCAAAATCTTCTCGGCCAGGCAATCTCGCGTCGGCTCAGTCCCTTTTATGAAATATTCACTTCTTTTTGGAAAATCCCGGCAGGGAAGACCTCCGCCAAACGCATCGACCTCCAGGGCTATCACGTTGTCCGGTTTAACAAAATCACCAGAGGACTTGCCCTCAAGAACCTTTGTCATAATCCTGTTCCAAATCGGTGTTGCTCCGGTAATGCCGGAAGCGATCTTAGGATCCATTGGCGAATTATCGTTATTACCAACCCAAACTCCAACCACATAAGAGGAATTGTAACCAACAGCCCAGTTATCACGTTTGTCATCAGTCGTACCTGTTTTAACAGCTACTGTTTTGCCGGGAATAACCAAAAGAGAAGAAGGGCCAAAGACGGCACTTCTGGCATTATTATCAGAAAGAATATGCGAAATTAGAAAAGTAATATCCTCGCCCAAAACCTTTTTCCCTTTTGTCTCTTTTGCCTCCTCCAAAACCTTACCATTTTTGTCCTCCACTTTAAGAACCGCTACTGGCTCATGATAAACCCCGGATGTTGCCAGTGTCCCATAGCTGCTTGCCAAATCAAGAAGTTTCACCTCGCCGCCACCTAAGGTAATTGACAATCCAAAACGTTTTAAGTTCTCATCAGTTGGTTCGAGTGATTTCACGCCGGCTTCATAAGCAGTCCTCAATATATTTTTAATACCCACAAGGGCAGTCATTTTAACTGCAGGAATATTGACAGAGTTGCCAAGCACAAACCTAATCTGCATAGGGCCACGAAACTTTCCGTCGTAATTGACCGGCTTATAAACTGGTTGACCGCCTCCGATTGGAAATTCCGTTGCGGCATCGAAAATCACAGAAGCCGGCGTGTAACCTGCTTTAAACGCCGTTGCGTAGGTAAATGGCTTAAGGGCTGACCCGGGCTGTCGAAGTGAAAGAGAGACATTAACTTGGCCATCATAATCCCTGGCGAAATAATCCTTTGAGCCGACCATCGCCAGAATTTGTCCGTTCTTAGCATCCGTCACCACAGCCGCTCCGTTTCCGACAGCAAAACTCGCAATTTTGCCTACTTCCTCCGTCACAATCGCCTGCGCTTTATTTTGCAGCTCAAGATCCAAGGTCGTTGTCACTTTAAGCCCGCCTGTTTCCACCATTTTCTCTCCAAATCTCTCAACTAAAAGATCACGAACATAAAAAACAAAATGCGGAGCGGCAATCCCTTTATCGTTTGATGAAAATTTAACGCCCTGGATTTCCTTCTTCAATTTTTCCTCCTGCTCGCCGGTAATGTATTTATCTTCACGCATACGTCTTGCCACATCCTCTGCTCTGGCAATATAAGCCTTTGGATTTGTCCCGTAAGGTGAATAAAAAGAGGGTCTCTGCGGTAAGCCCGTCAAAATGGCAGCTTCTGCCAAAGTTAAATCTTTTGCCTCCTTACTAAAATAGGCCTGCGCCGCCGCCTCAATTCCCCAGGCAGTACCACCGTAAGGCACCTCATTTAAGTAAATCTGCAAAATCTCGTCTTTGGTGTATTTTCTCTCTACCTGAATTGACAGAAGAAATTCTTTTATTTTTCTGGTTAGTGTTCGCTCCGGGGTAAGTAAAGTATTTTTGACCACCTGCTGCGTAATCGTCGAACCCCCTTCCAGTTTTTGAAATACTACAATGTTCAAAAGAGATCTGCCTATCCCTACAGCTGAAAATCCCTGATGTTTGTAAAAATTTTTGTCCTCAATGGCAATAGTCGCTTGTTTCACATAATCAGGCAGTTGACTCCAATTAACCAAAGCCCTGTTTTTATCACCGTAAATATCATAGAGCAGCTTGCCGTTCCTGTCGTAAATTTTTGTCGAGAGTGAAGAGTCGCGAGCAGTTAGTTTATAAGGCGAAGGCAAGTCACGGGCAAACACCAAAAAAGAAAAAAGGGTAAAAAGTATCAGAAGAACCAAAGAAAAGAAAACAACAGTCGAAAAAAGACCAAAAAAGCGAATCCAAAAACGCCTCCTGTTAAAAGAAGACTTCGCCAAAAATGGGTGATTTATCTGCTGGCGAGCCGAAAGTCTTGTCAGGCGTGAAGTAAATCTTCTTGCTCCGAGCCGATTAACCGGAAACCTCATTGAAAACCTACCGCATATTATCTCAAACTGTTTTAACAATGACAAACCACCAAAACTTGATAGAAAATAACACCGCGGGTGTCAACGTAATTCACCCCAAGGGTGGATTAGCTTTACACCTGCGGATTTGTTGCTAGAAGACTTAAAAAGGGCTAAGATTCAAGTATGGATAAAATTGATGAACTTTTGAAAAGGGGAGTGGACAAGATTTATCCGTCTAAAGAAGCACTGGAGAAGGTTTTACGTTCTGGGAAGAAAATCAAAATTTACATCGGCGCCGACCCAACGGCACCGCAACTTCATCTTGGTCACGCAACAAACTTTCTAATCTTAAAAAAACTGCAAGATCTAGGGCACAAAATTATTATCCTTATTGGAGACTTCACCGGCATGATTGGTGATCCTACAGATAAGTTAGCAGCAAGAAGACCCCTAGCCAAGGAGCAAGTTTTAGAAAACGCCAAAACTTACAAAGATCAACTTTCAAAAATATTGCGGTTTAGCAAAGAGAATCCGGCAGAGATAAAGTTTAACAGTACCTGGCTCTCAACCCTCACACTGGAAGATTTTATTCGCCTAATGGCTAAAGTAACTTTCCAGCAACTTATTGAACGGGATATGTTCCAAAAGCGCTTAACCGAAGGTAAAACGATTGGTCTTCATGAACTGATCTATCCATTACTCCAAGGCTATGACTCAGTCGCAATGGATGTCGACGCGGAGATTGGCGGTACCGACCAAACTTTCAATATGCTCATGGGAAGAACTCTAATGAAAGAGTTAAAAGGCAAAGAGAAGTTCGTCATCACCACCGAGCTTCTTGTCAATCCCAAAAATGGCCAGAAACTAATGAGCAAAAGTGAGGAAAATTACGTTGGCCTAAATGACAACGCAGCTGAAATGTTTGCCAAAATTATGGCCCTACCCGACGAAACCATTGAACCAATCTTCAGATTATGCACCACAGTCCCCATTCGGAAAGCCGAAGAAATCAAGTCCCGTCTAGAGTCCGGGGAGAATCCGATGGTTTTGAAAAAAGAACTCGCGTTTCAAATTGTTTCTGAATTACACAGTCCTGAAGCTGCCCAAAAAGCCCAAAACGAATTTGAAAGAGTATTCCAAAAAAGGGAAATACCAGAAGAAACAGCATCGATCAAAATCGCCAAGACGAGAATCAATGTTGTAGATTTCTTAGTAGAAAATAATCTCTCATCGAGTCGTTCGCAAGCCAAAAGATTGCTCGACCAGGGCGCGATCGAAATTGACGGGGAAATCCTCAAAGAAAACGGGGTTGAATTTAAAGAAGGACAAGTGGTAAAAATAGGTAAGAAGAGATTTGTTAAAGTGATGCTTGCGTCATCTTGAGCGGAGCGAAGGATCTCAAACGACAATAGGAAATTCCTCAACAATGAAATTATTCAAACGTTCCTACCTCAAAAAAATCTGGATCGCAATTATTGTTCTTGCAGGACTCGGTTTTATCGTTGGCCAGTTCACTCTTTACCTCTTCTACGGACTCCGCTAAAAACCTTTCGGCCTCCCTTCGACAAAACTCATGGCAGGCACTCAGGGCGGGCAATTGACATTTGAGATCTAACAATTGAAAATTAGCTTGACTTTTCACCTTGACCCGCTTCGCTCGCGAAGCGAGGCGAGCTTTCGACTTTGACTAATACATGGACGCAGATACGCCGATTTCCCAACTTCCCGGCATTGGCAAATATTATTTTTACAAACTCAAAGGACTGGAAATAAAAACCGTTGAGGATCTTATCTACCACCTCCCGTTCCGCTACGACGACTTCGCAAAAATCGAAAAGATCCAGAGTGTCACTCCCGGCCAGAAACTTTCTATCGTGGGCATCGTCTGGCAAATCACAAATATCAGAGCAAGATCCGGAAAATTTATCACCCGTGCAACGGTAGCAGATGAGTCTGGCACAATCGAAGTTATCTGGTTTAACCAGCCATTTTTAACCAAAAATATCAAAGCCGGTATGCAAATTTCCTTGGCGGGCAAGGCTGACTTACAAGGATCACGAGTTATTCTTGTTTCTCCAACATACGAAATATTAAGACGACGGCTTGGCACCCCCGGGGGGGAAAGCAATATACACCCCGGGGGGGCCTTAGTCCATACAGCCCGTCTAGTCCCTGTTTATCCGGAAACCGAAGGCATTACTTCCAGATGGTTAAGAGCCAAAATCGCTTCAGTCTTGCCGGAATATCTCCGGTCCCAAAAGGATTTTATCCCATATGAAATTCTCGAAAAACAAAAATTTATCAAACTTGATAAAGCTCTCCATGACATTCATTTTCCTAATAATTTTGACGAGGTGGAGAAAGCTACCAAAAGGCTTTCATTCGATGAGCTTTTTTTAATCCAATTAACTACCATCTTAAGAAAACAAGACTGGCAAAAGAAAAGAAAGGCACCGGCAATGAAACTCGATAAAGAAAAAATCTCGCAGTTTGTTGAAAGTCTACCCTTCAAGCTAACGGCTGCCCAAAAAAAGGCAGCTCGCCAGATTCTTTTTGATCTAAAAAAAACAACTCCCCAAAACCGTCTCCTGGAAGGAGATGTCGGTTCAGGCAAAACCGTAGTTGCGGCAATCGCCGCCTATGTTGCTTATTTAAATGGCTTTGACACTCTACTTGCTGCTCCCACCGAAATTCTTGCCTTTCAGCACCACCAGACACTTACAGAGATTTTATCATCCTGGGCTGTTAAAATTGGAATTTGGACCGGCAGTAAAAAAAGCGCAGGCAATATCACTTGCGGTACTCATGCCCTTCTTTCAACTTTTAAGCAACAAAGACCGATCGGCTTGGTTATTGTTGACGAACAGCACCGCTTCGGAGTAGCACAACGGGCCAAACTCTTTTTAAGACACAACTTGAGGCTCACTCCGCATTTACTAACAATGACCGCGACCCCCATACCCAGAACTCTAGCTTTAACCTTGTATGGAGATCTCGATCTTTCGATTCTTGACGAAATGCCTCAAGGTCGCCAAAAAATTGCCACTTTTGTAGTTCCTAATCTCAAAAGGAACAACGCTTATAAATTCATCGAAAAGCAAGTTTTTGAAGGCCGCCAAGCATTTATCATTACTCCATTTATCGAACCCTCAGAAACTATGATTACAGTTAAAGCGGCAAAAGTTGAATTCGGCAAACTTAAAGACAAATTTTCTAAAAATATCAGCCTCGGCCTTCTTCACGGCAGGCTCAAGTCAAAAGAAAAAGAGGAGATAATCAGTAAGTTTAGAAAAAACAAGATCCACATATTGGTAACAACTCCGGTTGTCGAAGTTGGCATCGACATTCCGAATGCTACGGTGATGATGATCGAATCAGCAGAACGCTTCGGGCTTGCCCAACTCCACCAACTTCGCGGTAGAGTTGGCAGAGGAAAACACAAGTCATACTGCCTTCTTTTCACCGATTCAAGGTCTCCTGGCTCATATAAGCGCCTCAAAAGTATGGAAAAAATTTACGTTGGCGCGGAACTAGCCGAAATAGATCTAAAGATGCGCGGCCCAGGCGAAATCTTTGGCCTCAAACAATCGGGTTTTATCAACCTTAAGATAGCCAATCTTTCGGATCATCAAATGATAGCCAGGGCTCAAGAAGAAGCCAAAAGAATCATCGAAATCGACCCAATTCTTAAATCATTCCCGATATTAAAACAAAAAATCTCCAAACTTTCCTCCGCCTTCGCCCAACCGAATTAGTCGGGTTGACGATTAAAAACGATGGTTATATAATCGCAAGAACGTACCAGGACAAGGAATCGAACCAGCCTCGGTCAGGTATCCTATCTAACCGAGCCCGGCTGTTTTGGCTCCTTGGCCCACAATTAGTTCATAGTTCACAGTTTATGGTTTCTAGTTTATACTAGAACTTAAGAACCTGATTTCTTTCAGATGACACCGCTTCCTAAGAAAAAACATGCCAAAAAAAGAACCCGTACCCGAAAAGCGGCTATTTCTTTGCGTCTGCCACAATTGATAACCTGCCCACGATGCCAGAACCTAAGATTCCCGCATCGAGCCTGTACTAATTGTGGATTTTATAAAAATTCAGGTGTCACAAGTCAAAGATCAGGAAACTGACTATGAAAAAGAGAAGTGATCCAAGGCATAAGATGCGCATTCTTACTTTCAAAACCCTATTTGAGCTGAATTTTAGACCAAACGCTAAGCTTCCCGAAAGTTCCATGTCTGCCCAGGTAATTTCCAAAAAAAAAGAAATTGACGGACTTATTATTAAAAACGCCAAGAGTTGGCCGATTGATCAAATCAATCCGGTTGACCTTAGCACTTTAAGGCTAGCTATCTGGGAACTTTTATTTAAAGAAAAAAAGGAACCATACAAAGTAATCATCGACGAAGCCGTCGAAATTGCCAAAGAATATGGTACAGAAACCTCAGGCAGCTTTGTCAATGGCGTTTTGGGATCAATAATAAAGTCAAGAGTCAAAGCCAGGAGTCATAATTACCTGGCTTTACACTTTTCACTTTGACCCTTCGATTTACTCAGGGTCATCCCTTCGGGTCTGAGCTCCTCGAGTTACTCGAATCTGAGTGACGATCTCGGAATCGAAGATCTGAGCCTCGGAGTCGAAGACCTCAGGGTTGAAGACCTTGGCGAAGGATTGACCTTGACTATCAATTTTATGACAGACTTTTTAGAAGACATCAAAGAACTTATTGTCAAACAATTTGCTATTCCCGCCCAGAATATAGACGAGGACTCACATCTGGAGAAAGACCTTGGCATCGCAGACCTTGAGATGGAAGATTTCATCACAACAATTGAGAATAAATATGAAATTAAAATCCCCCAAGACAAAATCCCCCCATTTAAAAAAGTTTCGGATATAGTTTCATTCCTTTACGAAAATGTCGACATCTCAAGCTGATATCACCAATATTCAAGAACTCATAAATTTAAATTTCAGAAACGAAAAACTCTTAAAAAATGCCTTTATCCACCGATCTTATTTAAATGAGCATAAGGAGTTTAAAGGCGCCAGCAATGAACGTCTCGAATTTTTGGGAGATGCTGTTCTTTCGCTTGCCGTTTCCAAGTTCCTCTATGAAAAGTTCCAAAAAAGTCCGGAGGGTCAACTGACTCAACAAAGAAGCGCCCTGGTCAGAACCGAGACTTTGGCTAAAGTGGCCCGCACGCTCTCTCTGGGCAAATATTTATACCTTTCCAGGGGCGAGGAAGAATCTGGAGGCAGAAATAACCGCTCAATTCTGGCAAACACTTTTGAAGCGTTAGTCGGTGCAATTTATCTGGATCTTGGATTTGACCAAGCTCAAAATTTTCTAGAGCAGACAATTTTAAAAAAATGGAGAATTTTGGCAAAAACCGCAGTTGTTGACAACAAATCAAAACTTCAGGAAATAGTTCAGCGAAAATATCACGAGTCTCCAACTTATAAACTAATTAAAAGTTGGGGTCCCGATCATGCCCGGCAATTTCAAGTAGGCGTCCTTCTGGAAAATTCTCTCCTGGGACTGGGAGAGGGACCAAATAAGCAAATAGCGGCTCAGAATGCTGCCAGAAACGCCATCGCCAAAATAAAAACTACTGATAGGCTTGAACTTCCTACTCAAAGTCTGAGATAATTGCCAAAGTGAAATTTGAAATTTAAAATTGAAGGAAATGTCAGTCAAAATTAGACTTAGCAAAACCGGCAAGAAACACCAAATCTCTTTCCGCATCGCGGCCTTCGACACCAAAAGGAAAAGAGACGGCAAATTTTTGGAAATTTTAGGATATTATTATCCACATGGAAAAACACCGCTGCTAAAAATAAGTCAAGAACGATTTAATTTCTGGCTTTCACACGGTGCCAAACCAACTGAGGCAGTAACCAAGCTTTTAAATCAGACGCAAAACGACAAACGACTAAAGCAATAAATTAATCTTTAGACAAATTACCATGGAAGATCTCATAAAAACCCTCATCGAACCGTTGGTCACCGACATTAAGAAAGTCAAGATCGAAAAAGCCCAAGAAGCTGAAAGCATCAGGTTCACCGTCTTTATCCCTAAAGAGGATATCGCCAAGGTTATCGGCAAAGAAGGCAAAATGATCAAATCTATAAAAAATCTCCTCAAAATTCGGGCCATCAAAGAAAACATTTTTGCTACCTTAGAGGTACAGGAAATCTAATTCGGGTGGTACTTTCGATAATATGATCTTCCATGTCCTCACTTTATTCCCCGAAATTTTTGAGGGAGTTTTTAGCTCAAGCATCCTCAAAAGAGCAATCCAGAAAAACCTTCTTAAAATTAACATTATTAATATCCGTGATTTCGCCCAAAATTCCCATAAAACAGTTGACGATAAGCCGTATGGAGGGGGCAGGGGAATGATTTTAAAAGTTGATGTAGTAGAAAGGGCCCTCGAGTCAATATCTGCCAGCGCCGAGCACACCATTCTTCTTGCTCCGTCCGGTAAAAAATATGACCAGAAAAAGGCCTCCGAGCTCTCCGCAAAAAACTCAGTAGCACTGACTTGCGGCCACTATGAAGGCGTAGACGCCCGTGTAGAACATTTTGTAGATGAAGTGATCTCGCTCGGCGACTTTGTTTTAACTGGAGGAGAAATTGCTGCCATGGCCATTATTGACTCAGTCGCTCGCCTCGTCCACGGAGTAATTAAAAAGGAGTCATTACTTTCCGAATCTTTCTCACCAGCTACCAGTTTATTAGAATATCCTCACTTCACACGCCCCGAAGAATTTAGAGGCCTAAAAGTGCCTAAAGTTCTTTTATCTGGTAATCATGCCAAAATCGCCAAATGGCGCCAAGAACAAGCCATCAAAAGAACCCAAAAATTAAGACCGGACCTCATATTGAAATAGGAAATAGAACTAAGGTAGCGTTTCTCGACCTTTTTAGAATGGAGCAAAAAGGTCTAACCTGCCAAGCGGTACCACCGGAACTGCAGCTGAAGGAACACCGACACTTTCTTCCGTAGTTTTAATCTGCCTTAAAGTCTCTGTTTCCTGGGGAGTCAACTCGCTAATTGGCGACTCGATTGAAGCAAGCTCTTTGGGCAAAGGTTGCCAGTAAGCATCGATCGTCAGTGAAATCCTCAGTTGTGATGACTGTCCGCTGGAACTGGAGGAAGAAACTGCCAAATCTCGAATAGCCACAACGCGGGGGAGTGAAAGAAGAAGATTTATAAATTGCAAATAAGATTTATAATCACCCGCCAGAGAAATCTTAATCTGAATCTTAGGAATCCCAGCATCAAAAGAAGAGCCTCCGCCCGGCTGTTGGCTGACGGGCGCACTCGTCCCTTTCGTAGCAATGTTTGCCTGACCTTCACCTATTGTCCCGGGAGCCGTCTCTAGTCTTGAAAGCAGCACTCCGGACGAACGGGCGGCATTTTCAACTTGGGTCACTAAAGAAAAAACCTCTTTGTCGCTAGGCAAAAGACTCTCGGCACCCGATAGTTTCATTTCAAGATCCTCTTTATTCAAATTAGCCAAATCCTGCGCCTTTTGATTAAGGCTTGCGGCACGAGTCGCCAATTCACGGTTTACTTCCCGCAGATTCAATACCTGGGTAAATTTAGGCCAGGCTATGAGAAAAAAGATAACCAGAGAAATACCGATTGCCCCGGCCGGTGCGACAAAATTCGCCATTCGCAAAAAACCCCCGCCGATTCCGATCTTAGGTATGGACAAAGTAGGCAAATTCATTTTGTGACTGCCAGTTGACCTGAGATAGCAAAAGAAAAAACTCCGTTTTCATCAGAATTTAGAGAATCAATATTAACACTAGAAATAATCTGGGACCCGGAAGCCGAAGTCAGTGAAGAAACCAAACCTGCCATTTCCGCGGAAGTTTTTGCCTTACCGGAAATTATCACTTTATCCGAAGTAAATCTCATGTCTGTAAAATATACCCCTGCCGGAACAAGACCGGACAACTGTCCAAAAATGTTTGCGAAATTAACCCTGGCTGTTAAAATCTTGTATCCTGCGGAAACTTTCCCCTTGATAACAACAATTAACTCCTCTGTTGCTTTCAATGAATTTATCTCATTGGAAGACGCCTCTATTTTAGTAATCAGATTCGACCTTTGAGAAGCGAACGAAGTAAAAAGGCCTAAAGTTATCAAAGTAAAAACGGCTGTGAAAACCAAGAGAACTATAGAAACTATAGTCAGTCGTTTGCGCAAGACTTCCAGATTCTCCGCTTCCTTTTCCGCGACTGGTAATAAATTTATGTCAGCCATATGAATATAAGGTCAAACTTCACACTTTTCACTTTGAGTTTGACTATCTAAACTCAGCGTATCAGACTTTACGACCTGAGAGCAAGGCCGGTTGCCACGGCATAGACGCTACCTTGCCCGGGAACTTTTAAAATTAAACCTTCTTTTGAAAAATCAGCCCAAGGATCACCCATGTTAACTTCAATGCTGGTTCGCTCTGCCAGAAATTCTGAGAACCCGGGCAAATATGCACCGCCGCCGCAAACAACAATGCGTGCAACTTGCGATTTTTGAAAGTAAGTATGAGTAAATTCAATAGCTTTCAAAATCTCAGAAATTAAAATATCCATAATTGGTTTAAGTACCGCGGCCACTTTACCGGAAAGCTTGTCCTCCAAAATCCCGTAAGTTTGCTTATATTCCTCTGCCTGTTTTACCGGCAAGTTAAACTCAGCCATTATTGACTTCGTTAAGCTTAATCCGCCTGTAGCTATCGATCTTGTAAAAAGAACGTTGCCGTCGCTGGCGACCACAAGCTCAGTCGAAACCGCCCCCATCGAAACAATGATGGTTGCCGGATCGCCGGGCCGGGTTAAGGCTCGGGTCAAAGCAGCTGATTCTGTTTCTAAGGCTTGTGGCCTAAGTTTTGCATTCCTCACAACATTTAAATATTTCTCTATAACTCTTTTGGGGACTGCTACCAAAAGGACATTCAATTTACCTCCGGCAGACCCCTCCGGCCGTGAAACTATTTTGTATTGCAAATTCACATCGGTTATCGGCAGCGGAATATACTGCTCAGCTTCCCAGTGGATGGCGGCAAATAGCTCTTTATCTGTCAAATTAGGCAGCTCAATCAGTCTGGAAACTACTTGCGACTCAATTAAAGAAACTGCGCATTTATCAAGATTTATTTTTGCACGATCTAAACAATCAATAATCGCATCGGAAATCTTTGCCAAATCAACGGGGGACTCCGATTGAATCCCCCCTATGGGTGTCGGGACGGCCGCACAATTAGTCAGTATCTTTTTGCCGCGAGAAACATCTGTCTGGACGACTTTAATAAAAGATCTTCCAATATCAAGACCAAACAAATTAGAAGCCATAAATCCTTTTAAAACAATCTAAAAATTTATGCCTGGAATTTACATCAGAGGAGCGCCATTGGCATGAACGAAGTATGCCAAGGCGACCTGCTGATATAAAAGATCTTCCAATATCAAGACCAAAAATTTGGGCAGCCATAATTAAATTTATTGTGGTGTAGCCGAAGGACTCGCTTGGAAAGCGGAACCACTCGCTTGATTCACATTCGGAGAAATGCTGGCAACTGGTTTCTTTTTAACTGCTTCCTGGACTGCTTTAGTATCAAGTGATCTGGAATTTTGCGAAGCCCCTGATGGTTCTTTTGTACTGACAGTTAAAACTTTAAGCAAGATAGCCGGGATAATAATTGCCGAAAGTCCTATTATCGAAAGAATTAACTTTGTACGTTTACTCATAATTTACTTTACACTTTGACTTACTTTTCGATTCCCTGCTCGGAAAACAAAACATAGTCAAAAACGGCGGGCAAAGCAGGCAGTGCGGTCCGTGTTATTTGAACCTTTCTGGTTACCCCAAGCGGCGTTGTCGCTGTCGATGTCACGTCATAAGTCTGCACAGGCAAGGTACCGTCCACGCTGGTCACCTGAACTGTCGCTTTCGTCCAAAACGGCCTGATTCTTAAAAACAATGCACCTGCCTGTCTTGTAATAGTAGCTTGACATAAAAAGGCTCCCGATCCGGTACAACTTCCGGCTGTGAAACCGGTTTCATCTCTGCCGGAAACTCCCGCGGAAAAGGCAGATCTTACCTGATTGTAATTAGGGGAAGTTCCATAAACTTGGGTTACCTCAATTGAGGCCGGGTTGGGATCCTCAAGAACATCACCTTTCTTCCCCCATTCTATTCTAATCTGGGTTCCGGGAGTACATGGTGAAACACAGGTAAGATCGACTTGGCCGACGGTTCCTTCTTCAATTGTCGCCTTATATGTATTATTTGCGGCTACATTAACAGTAGCAGTAATATCACCGACTGGAACTGAAATATTTGTACCTACAGGAACAGTCGAAAGTCGTGACAAGACATTCTCAATACCGCCTTCCGCAGCCGAAAATGCCCTTTGAGATTGTTCTGTCTGGACGGAAGTCCTCAAATTCGTAATATTCCTGGAGGCAACAGAAAGCCCCACCGCCAAAGCAACCACAACAACCAGAAGAACCAGCACTAAAATCTGTCCACGTTTCCTTTTCATTCCTAACTCCAGTTTAGGTTTGTCAATTGTCAGATGTCAAATGTCATCCCTCGACTTCGCTCAGGTCTTCGACCCTGAGGCTCAGACCCGAAGGGATGACCCTGAGTTTATCGAAGGGTCAATTGTCAATTAATATTTTCTCAACGAAATTGTCGTCTCAAACTTAGCGTTCGCCAAAAAATCAGCTCTCGATGGAGCCTTTATACCTTGATTGACGACAAAACTGACATTAACCAAAGCCGGCGAAAGAGAACCTGAGGTACTTGGAGTCGCCTTAAAACTACAGCTTTGGATATCTACTCCGGAAACCGTGTCTGAATTCGTAAGTGTAGTATAACTGGAATCGGAAGGATTATTAGACGTTGAAACTACCACGCCCATCCATCCGTTTAGAGAACCGGTGGAGGCAAAACACTTTATGTGTAAAGGATTTTCATTTGGCCTGATAAGTTTAATATACTTATCTGAAACCGCAGCGTCTGCGCAAGAAGTTGAATTCCCGCTTTGATTGAGGCAGTTAACATCAGTAGCGTTTCTTATCTGCCGTTCAAGCGAATCTAAAATTGCCTGACCGTTTTGTTTTACCTCCGCGGTCACATTGGCCTGATTTGTCCCGCGGAGGATTGATGTCAAAAACAAAAGTGTCGAGCCCACTCCGATAACCAAAATTCCTAAAACAACCAACAGTTCAATGAGAGTAAAACCTTTTGACAGATTGACACCTCGAGGCTTTGTGTTAATTGTTAATTTTGTTAATTGGTCAAATGTCCGCGAAGCGTAGGGCATCTAATTCTACTTTACACCGTCTGCGCGTAATCGATCAAATGTCCATACTTCATAATTCATACTTCCATATTACGGGGTCGGACAAGGTGAACCCGGTACAATCACACCCAGACACCAGGCTGTCAAAAATGTTTGGCTGGAAACAGACTGATTCCCGCCGGAATCGACCCAAGAAACAATAACCGTGATTGATCTTTCATTGGCGGTTGTAGATGCCAAGGTAATTTTGCGTCTAAATTCAACATTTTCTAAAGTTATTGGCTCTCCGGTGGCATTTGGGCCGGAACATGTATTAAAACTCCAATTACTCGGGTCTGAATTTGATGTATCAAGCGTAAAACAAATCCCACTACCGGGAATTGCGCTAAAGCCTTTTCGATCTCTATAAACTCTTATTTGTTCAAGATTTTGCTGAATCAACTTAGAAGCTTGTGTATTATTTTTTGCCGATCTGGATGTTCTCTGCGTAACCAGGCTTACTGTAACCAAAGAAACGGCCAAGGCAACCACCAGGGTTGTTGCCACAATTACCTCAATTAAAGACTGCCCGCCCAATAGAATTGAAAATTTATTATGGTTTACTCTCATTAGTTTCTCCGGAAGGCTGAATAATGACCTTATATACACCCGGGACTTGCTGGGATGAAAGCTCAACCGTCACCGAATCTTGAGGAATAGATCCGGTCAACTTACTCTGGTCAAGATCACCGTTGACATTCAAAAATTGCCCTGACGGAGGAGTAAACGCGGTATTCCAAAAAGTTGCGCTTTGGGTCAGAGGTTGAAACAAAATGTTGACACTGGTCTTTGTAAAAACGCCGTATTTTATAGCGCTTATGGTCACGCCTCGAGGTAACAAAACGGTTTTTGTGTCAAAAGATTGCTCCGTACCCGAAACATTACAATCTCTGGAAATTGTGTATTTGTCGTTAGAACCAAGACCTGCGTCAAGTATCACGTACCAACCCACCAATAAAATTGCCGGATTGGGACTGGTTGGATTACAAGTTCCACCAACCACGCCTTTGTTACCGGACAGAGCATTGTTTTGAACAAGTCTTAGATCATTTTTGAGCTGTAAGGCTGCATTCTTAAGTCGCTGATTACGTTCAAAATTTAAAAAGGATGCGGTAATAACAGACGCAGTAATGCCGAAGATGGAAATAACAATCAGGAGCTCAATCAAACTAAAACCCAGTTTTAGTTTGAAGTGATAAGTGATAAGTGATAAGTGATAAGTTTTTACTAAATTTCTGCTTGTTGCTTGTTGCTTATCGCTTTTTACTTTAAGGAAGGGCATTAGCTTAATATAGCATTTTCAGATCATTTCGTCCCCACCCGAACCTCATCAGTTACTAACCTTCACCCTCAAAAGCGGACTTTTTCCGAAGTTTTCGAAAATTAAAGTATCGAAAGATACAAGGCAATCAACTCTCGGCCCCAAAAAAGGGAAAGCAAAAAACCGCAGACCAAAAATGGGCCAAAGGGAATAGTCTGACCAAACCTTTTTTTACCCAAAAACAGAAGCATTATCGCAACGATTGCTCCCAGAGAAAATGCCAAAAAAACAGCCAGAATCATCTCTAAAAAGCCTAAAACCATTCCGATCAAAAAACCCAAAATAACATCCCCCTCACCCATGCCTCGACCCCGCGTTAAAAGGACTATGGCCAGAAAAAAAATCCCTGCGCCAAAAGCCGCGAAAACATGCTCCACAAAAAGGTCGGAACGCAAAAAAAAGTAATTATAAAAAAGTGAAACAAAAGAGGCCAAAAAAACCAAAGATGTCGGAATAAGCGAGAACTTTACATCAACTGTTGCCACTACCACTAAAACGGACACCAGAAAAAGATAAAGGAGAAATTTCGTAATTTCAAATGGATTATTGACGGAAAGCGCGTAAAAAGAAAGCACAAATAAGCCTCCCGTCACGGCCTCAACTGCCGGATACTGCCAGGATATCGGTCGCCGGCAATAACGACAACGAGCACCAAGGCCGACAAAACTAACTACCGGTATAAGATCTATCGATGAAAGAGTAGCCTTGCAGTGATCACAATAAGATCTGCCCAAAATCGTCTCGCGGCGTATTGTCCGATCAATAACTACGTTTAGAAAACTGCCAACCGCCGTACCGATAATGAAAATTACCAAAAGCCAAAAGAACATTTACTTAATTAATATACTATACTATATTGCTTTGTTATGATTAGTGCTCCAGCCAAATCGTGGCCATTGATAGTAATCACCTTTGTCATTTTCATTTTTTTTATAAAACTTTTCATTCCTCACCAAGCGATTTTCGTAACACCAGATTATGGCCGGAGCGACGCTTGGCATCTATCAATTGCCAATAAATATTACTACGCCCAAGAACTCAAAAAAAACCGCCTGCCAATTTGGAATCCCGCCGTCGGCACCGGCTTTCCAACTTTGGCCGAAGGCCAGACGGGCATCTTTTTCATACCCAATCTGATCCTGTTTCGATCATTACCTTTTGTTTTGGCCTACAATTTGAATTTAGTTCTGGCTTTCATTTTGGCCGCTTTCGGCGTCTATTTATTTTGCAGGTCACTTAATTTAAATAAATTTGCCTCCCTATATGGAGGCATTATTTTTGCTCTTGGTGGTTTTTTTATGGTCCACATTCCACACCTTCATCTCATCCAGACCGCCGCCATGCTTCCGTGGCTTTTCTGGGCCGCGAATGAATTTTTAAATAACCAAAAAGTCCGCTATCTGCTTTTCTTAAGCCTCATCCTCTCGCAACAAATTTTCGCCGGATTTCCGCAAATAACAGCTTACGGTCTTTTTTCTTTATCAATTTATGTAATTCTGCAGAACTTTTTTAAAAACAAAAAAGGACTCAAGTCGTTCATGATAATTAACTTGTCAATCATCCTCGGACTTTTAATCGCAACTATTCAAATAGCACCAACTTACGAACTTCTCAAAGTTTCAAACCGCCACAATGACCCCCAATTAATCCTAAACCAGTTTCCTTACAAAGTGAAAAATCTTCTGCAGTTTTTAAATCCTTCTATTCTTGGATCTCCAAAAGACGGAACATATCCGAGGTGGGTT
Organism: Candidatus Curtissbacteria bacterium RIFCSPLOWO2_12_FULL_41_16; assembly: GCA_001776545.1. Classification (GTDB taxonomy): domain Bacteria; phylum Patescibacteriota; class Microgenomatia; order Curtissbacterales; family GWA2-41-24; genus WO2-42-50. The sequence goes on from MFBZ01000029.1 coordinate 34,049, forward strand.
CCGGGTCAATGGGGAATATACTGGGAAAGTATTGCCTACATAGGAATCATTCCCCTCGCGCTATCGGCAGCGTCGACAGTTTTACTTTATTTTAAAAAAACCAGGGATAAAAAACCGATTGTCATTTTTGCCTCTCTGGCGACTTTAAGCATTTTATTATCCCTGGGATCATCCGCGCCTTTTCACCCATTGTTCTCTTTTCCACCCTTCTCGATCTTTAGAGTTCCTTCTCGTTTCTTGATAATCACTCAATTCTCGCTATGCGTACTCGCAGCAATTTATATCAACAAAATAACAAGGAGGCGTTTTTTGTATTTTTTGGTTTTGATTATCTCAATCGCGAATCTCTTTTTTGTATTTAAAAATTACAATCCTGTCGGCCGAGCTCCAGACTGGTTCGCAAGTCCTGAAACTGCAAAATACCTAAAAAGTCAAAATCCGGGGCGTATCTATACATTCGGCCAATTCACAAAATGGACCGAGCACTTTCTTTCCAGAGGATGGAAAGACCCCGGCTATTATTATTTTGCCAGAAACAGCCTTGACCAGAACTCCAATCTGATTTTTAATCTCTCGCAGGTTTTAAGTTACGAAAGCCTGCCAACACAGCGTTCATCAATTTTTGCTGCTTCAATATCCTCCGCCTTTAAAAGGGAAGACTCTGGTTATTCGGCCACAGCAAATCTGGCAAATTTTCTGGCCGCTGCCGGCGTGAGCCACGTGATCTCGACGGAAAACATAGAAAGCGGCGATTTTCGAAAAGTTTTTGAAACGGCAGAAACAGAGAATACTTCATTCAAAATTTACAAATTGGCAAAAGATCCCTCACGCCTCTTCGTAACAGATCAGCTAAAAACTGCAAAAACCGTTCCGCAAATTACAAAAACCATAGAGAATAGAGAATTTGATCCGAAAAATCAGGCAATCGTCGAAATGGATTCCAATCCTCCCGTTCTCAAACTTAGAAGTTGGCAAGCAAAAATAGTCGAAGAAACTCCTACAAAAGTTAAAATCGCCGCCAGGCTTGACGGCAATGGTTTCCTGATCCTTTCGGATAGTTTTTCCCCGGGCTGGTCAGCCAAAGTCAACGGCGCAAAAGCAAAGATTTATCCTGCAAACATAAACAGCCGGGCAGTTTTTTTAGACAATGGAGAAAACAAAATAATTTTTGAGTATAAGCCGAAAAGTCTTTATTACTTTTTACCAATCTCAATCATCTCGCTGGCTCTAACGCTAGTTTCTATATTTAAATTTTCAAAAGCAAAAATTATTTAAAAGTAGGCTCGAGTTTTCTTTGTTGCTCATCCAAAAGCATTTGATATCTTGCAGCTGCTGCTTCATCCAAATCGCAGTCTTTGGCAATTTTGACAAGTTGATTTAAGACATATTGATTCCGTTCGTTAATCGAATTTGCCCTGACAAAATTATTCTTTGCGCTCGTACAGTCACCTTTCTCCAGAAAAACTCGAGCCTTGCCTATGTAATAATCCTCGCTTTCGCCAATAATGGTGTTAGCAATAAAATAAAACTTCAACGCATCATCATAATATTTCTTGGAAAGTAATTCATCGCCGATTTTTTTGTAGGATTCAAAGTAAAGAGCCTTAATATGCTCACCGATAAAATTTCTATAGCCGACAGCCAGAGCGCCATCAGTAAACTTTAACCTGGGAAATATCGAGGCGACTGAATCAAAAATTATTCTCCCGTCCTCGATTTCATCTTTTTTAAAAAGTTCTGTCAAAAGCCCCGTTGTCGCCCATGATCCGTCTTCTATTTGCGGGACATAACCCCGGGCATAAATTTTAAAACGGGCTTTATTTGCGTTTATAAGTTCTTGCATAAAAGTAGCACTATCAAGTTGCCTGTCTTCAAAAAATTTCTCCGGGAAAGTTAAGTCCGGGTATGCTTCGACAAGTGAGAGACGATATTCTAAATATCTCAAAGACCCGCCCTTTACTAATTTACGGTTTTGATAAATAGGATTCGTATAGTAGACGTATTGAGTGTTGAAAACGAGGGTATCGTCATAAACAAAAATTATCGAATTAGGCTCTGACGATTCCAAAGTATCTCGCCCCAAAAGATCACCCAAGTAAAACTTTGATAAATCGCTTTTTGGCCAATTGATCAAAAACAATGTCAGCGGAAAAATTAAAAATGATAATTTAATAGTTAAATCAAGAGTTTCTATCCTAAAAACCCAGGCTTTTTTCAAAAGATTTAGGCTTTTAAAAAATTTCAGTAATCCCAGGCGTACCGCTGCAAAACCGAACCCTAAAAATATTGCCGTTAAAAAATAGCTAACTAGTAGAAAACGTTCCCAAATTCCTAAAAGAAAGTCTGTTGACAGTGCGAAGCTGGCGTAAGCTGCAAAAAAAGGCCCGGACAAAATCATTCCGGCAAAAAGCATCCAAAACAAAGACCTTTTTTTGATAAAGGCATAGAAAGACCCAAAAATAGCCAAAATTACTCCGAAAACAGTAAAATCATTTTTTACAAAATAAAAATAACTGATAATTTCCCAGGCCCTTTCGGAAAGTCTTGTGCCGATAAAACTCTTGGATGCCAAAAAAGTACCGTAATCGGCTCGGGTCAAAAGCCGCAAAAAGTTCCTCAAATTTTCAGGGTCATTCCAATTTATAGGCGTATGGCGGCTTGCCGCATACGGGATAAAAAGATATGGTAAAAAACCGATGGCTGCAAGTATTGCAAGCTTTAAAAAAGATCTCCGGTTTTTGAAAATTTTACTGTCAGTCTTATAAACGAAATAGGCTAGTCCGGGCAAAATCAAAACGGCGGTCTGATGGTGGAAAAAGGCCAGTCCGAAAAAAATAATAGACCAGTACAAAAACTTAATTTTGGGCTTTTTTTGACTGACTGAGTCATTCCACAAAATTAAAAAATAAACGGTTAAAGCAGTCAAGAGAACCAAAAGCTGAAAAACTTCTGTGACATGGGCATATAACCAAAATAGGGGAGTAAAGGCTAAAGTCAATGACGCGGCAAGTGAAAGAATTGCACTGCTTGTCAATTTTTTAACAATCAGAAAAACCACTCCAATAGACATTGCCTGTAATACCGCCGACATTAAATTAGACCGATAACTAACCGTATCCCCAAAAGGCAAATGGGTAAAAATATATCCAATCATTGTGTTTAGGGGATAACCGGGCGGGTGCGCAACCCCGCCAAACCAGTTAGCAAGAGTTATATCACCGGCATCACCACCATAAACTCCATGCGAAATACCCAAAAAATAAATAACGAAAGTAAAAAGCGAAACAAAAAGAAAACTGGTCATTCTCTAAAAATTGACAATTTATATTTAGAAAGAGTATCTAAATCTTTGTGAAGCTGGGTGATGTTAGTAACCCCTCTTAAATCACCAACGCTAACTCGAGGGTAAATTGATCCCCATAGTGCAAGCTTATCGAGCGATGGATCATTCGAAAACAACTGGCCGCGAACATCAGATAAAAAACCATATCTTTCAATTGTAATCTTTGTTCCTTGCGCTGAACTATTAATTGAAAAAGCAGATATTAAGACAATGGTAAAAATTGTAAATATTTTTAACCAATTGAAACTCAGAAAATTTTCTGATTTACTTTTTTGGGAAATATTCAAGTTAAAGTAGATCATCACTACAATCACTACCCAAAATAATTCAACAACTGTTATGTAACGAGAAACTGGCTGAGTCGGTAAACCAAGTCCTAATCGTCCGGCACCCGTAACCACCGAGTTGAAAATAGCATAAAAACCTAAAGCAACACTTGATAAAATCAAAGTATTATTAAATAATTTTCCCCGGATAAATTTCAAAAGCAAATAAGCATAAATTACAAGCCCGAATATTCCCGATGCAATTGCTCTATTTGGGCTAAATATTTCAAGCGGAGATCCCAAAAGCATCAAAACCAATTTCACATAATCAATGGGGTGCTCGAAAACCAAAGTCATGGGAATTGGAGGATTAAAAGCCGGTTTTTGATATTTAAAAAAATAAGAAATGTAAATTAATAAAGATATGACAACCCAAATTGTCAGAAATTTCACCTTTCTTATTTTAGAAATTTTTGGATGTAAAAAAATAATTACAAACCCAATCGGCCAGTAACTCAAACCTCCTGCATAAGAATAAGTCGCAAAAGTACCAAAAACAACCGCAGCACCGACTGCAACCCAGGAAATAATTGGGGACGTTAAAATTAACAAACCCACAAGTATCGAAAAAAGGTTCATAAAAACCAATTTCTGCATTCCCCAAGTCCAGTTTTCAAATTGGCTGAGGGAAAAAACTAAGAAAGATAAAGTAGGTAATATAAATAAAATAGAATATTTTCGAAAATGTTTTACTTCTCGGTTTAAAAAATAAACTAGAGAAAGGAAAATCCCAAAGCCTAAAATCAAATTAAAAGCTATCTCATATTTTAAATTCCAACCTGTAAGCTGCCCGAGGGCTAGGGTCAAAAGATGAGGGAAAACCAGTCGGTGTTCATTGTGCTGTGACCAAAGATCATAAAAGGTAAGTGATCCGGAAAACATCTTTTCAAACAGAGGCACTGAATACCACTCAACCCAGGTAGGTAAATCTACTGAAAACTTCACCAATATGTAAATTAAATAAATTATGGGAAGAATGGCAAAAAGTAAAATAAAAATTTTAGTTAACAAGAATCTATTCATTGTAGAATCCCTAAATTTAATAGAATAGTTTGTCAATTTCAAGTATAAAGTGTTATCTTAAATCACTAACGATTCCGGCAGCATGCAAGTTATCGAAGACATAAAAGAATTGTACATTAATCGTTTTTCAAAAGACGAACGAAAAGAAAGAAATGATATCTGGGAAGTTTTATGTTCAAGTTTTTTCCAACAATACATCGACCCGAAAAACAGTGTACTCGATTTAGGAGCAGGTTACTGTGAATTTATTAACAATATCAAAGCTAAGCGCAAAATTGCGGTAGATCTTAATCCTGAAACCAAAAAGTTTGCCGATCATAATGTCAGAACTTTAATTTGCTCATCCACAAAACTTCCAAAACAGCTGACTGGAAAAATCGACATCGTGTTTGCCAGCAATTTTTTTGAACACTTGCCGACAAAAGAAGATATCGTCAAAACGCTTGCACAAGTTAAAAAAGCACTTGCAAGAAAGGGCAAAATTATAATCATGCATCCCAATATTAGATATTTAGGCGGTTCCTATTGGGACTTTTTAGACCACCAGCTTCCCTTGTCAGAAAAAAGCCTTGTAGAAGCGCTTACTCTTTCTAATTTCAAAATCATAAAAGTTATTCCTAAATTTCTTCCCTATACAATAAAATCTAAAATTCCAAAATATAAATGGTTAATTCGCCTTTATTTAAAATTTAAACTGGCTCATTTTATTCTCGGAAAACAAAGTCTGATTATTGCCCAAAAAATCTAATGCCTTTTAGATTCTTCACCAAACCTTAAAATGGCGGCAAGTAAAATTAATAAGCTAATTAGAAAGTAGTAGTGGATAAATGCTAATTTATTAAAAAAGAAAAATGTAAAAAGAAAAAAAGCAACCGCAAGTACAAACCTTGACCAAATTCTACTTGCTGCCCATATTAAAGAAAAAATTCCGACTACCGTCCAGACAAAATATAAAAATATTTTCGGTATATCTCGTCCCCAAAGAAAATAGAAAAAAGTATTAACTGTAATACTATCGTACCTTGCGGGATAGTTTAAAAAAAATTTTATCGTATCGTGATAAAAATCAGAAAAAGACCATAAGGCAAATGGCAGAATAGAAACCCCAATCAACAAAAGTGCCCGAAGTATCACGGTTTTTTTTAATTTTGTAAAAATCAGAAAAAAGGGGATCAATATCAGCAAGCTCTGTTTCAGGCTCAAGAAAAAAGCCAGTATTATGTAAGAATATAAGTCTTTTGCGCGTACCCTAATCTGTAAGAAAATTAAACCCGCTAAAAAAGCAAAAATTAAGCCGTCAATCCAGGACTGTTCAAGAATAAAGGATCCGGATGGATGATATAAAAACACAAGCGGCAATATAAATTTCAGGGATTTTGCTTTTGATTTCAAAGACTCAATTATTTTGTAAATTATAAAAGCAGTTACCAGGTCGCTGATTATAAAAGCTACTCTGGGGTCGGAAAACAAATAATCAATTGGCGCAAAGACCAAAAGAGTTAACGGAAAATAGGTAAAATAATCAGGAATGACACCGACATATCTTTGAGGATAAAGTTGACTATAGGGGTTTTCCCCGGAAAATAAATATCTCGGGCCTTCTTTTAACATATCAAAAACATCTATCCTTGGAGATGGTGAAGAAATCAGAACCATCACCCTAAGAACAATCGCCAGAATAATCATCGCCAAAAATGACAGTTTTTGTATGTTATTTTTTTTGCCTGAACTTAAAACCAGAAAAAGAGAGAAAATCAAAACAAGAGGAATGGCCAATTTAATAAGATTAAACGCCGGTCCCGGTTCTTGATAAATACCGCCAAACAAAAGGACAAAAAGCAAACTATTAATTATAAATACAAACGGAGCGATTAGCTCAAAGCCGATATTGTCAATGAAAGTTCTCTTTTTCAAAAAAAACGAAAAGCCAAAAAGCATGTAGGTAAAAGCGAGGACTAAAAATGAATGGTATGAATAAAAACCTCGGGATAAACTGTAGCCAAAGATCGAAATCAAGTACAAAACCAACAGAAAAGAAGCACTCTGCATTAAAAAACGGGCAGGAAAAATATTCTTAGGGTATCAGTATAAAACCAAAACAATCAAAATCCAATAGCAAAAGTAGTCTTTTTAAATCCTGGCTCTCTCAAGCCGGCAGACTCGACTTCTTATACAACAACTTATGGCTTATGTTAGATGAAAAAGAGCACAATGGATATCCCGATTGTGCTCTTTAAATTTCAAGGCTTCTCAAACCTCAATTATGGCGTACAGGAACCTTGTGTAATTTCTTTAGCCTTGCCTGTTGTTGATTGCCAACAGAATAGGAAAGTACCAGTACCTGAAGTTGGATCCTCCAGCGTGGCGTAAACTGACGCTTCTGTGGCGCTGCCACTCGTGTTGTAGCAATAACCATCTGCTGTTGGTCCGTTAGGAACTTGCTTAACATCACCGCTACCCGTCAAAGTCGTAAAACCGCCAACGGCAGTTCCGCAACCAGACCCCGTTGTTGGAAAATTCCCTTGTCCTGGAGTTGTGTAATATGCCTGAAGTGCCGTTGCCAACTGTCCAATGTCGCTTTTTCGGGCGGCATCTCTTGCCTGTCTTTGACGCTTTCCAGGATTCACCGCCACTAGAACCGCGGCCGCTAAAATCCCTAAAATTGCAATAACAATAAGAAGCTCGATTAAGGTAAAACCTCTAAATAAGCGGGCTTCTTTTCTCACTGTACTCGAAAATAATTTCTTTCGGGCAGTTACAATCATTAAACTTATCTCACCCCCTTTTCAGGGATAAACTCTAAAAATATTCCCTACTAAAATTAAGTATCGAGTATTTGTTTTACGGTTGTCAAGGGGCAAGGAAACTCCGGCTAAAATCTGCTTTATCAGCTAAAATCAGGAGACAACTTCTCACTTCCAAATCAAAACTGACTCGTTAAATTTAGCCCCGCAGCGGAGCGAGGAGCGCAAGCTTACTTCCTTAAGTTACTAAAATTGAGACGTAAGATTATATATTGGCAAAATAATCGAAATAACCAAAATGCCAACCCCTAAACCCAGAACAACCAAAATCACTGGTTCCAATGCTGTTGTCAGATTACGGATTGAATTTTCGCTTTCTGCTTCGAAATAAACAGAGAGTCGTCCTAAAACCTCGTCCATTTTGCCGGTTTCTTCCCCGACTCTAACCATCTGTCCGATAATCGGCGGGAAATCTGGATTCGCTGTCAATGGCTGATAAAGCGGTGATCCGCGTTCTACCCGCCCGATTGCAAACTCAATCCCTTCACGATATGAAGGACTAGCCAAAATATCGGCAACGACCTTGAGAGCGACGATAATTGGAATCCCGGTACCAATCAAAAGCCCTAGAGTCCTGGTAAATTGCGACAAAATAAGGCCTTTTCTGATTTTTCCCCAAATAGGCAAAATTAAAACAACCCTGGAAAGAAGTTGAGACCCGCGCTCGGTCTTTGCAAAAACTCTAAAAGCGTAAACGAATCCGAAAATCAAAAGAAGCAGTAACCACCAAAAACCGCGCATAAAGTTTGAGACCGCGACCAGAATTTTGGTTGGTAAGGGCAGCTCCGCTCCAATTTCCGTATACAAACTGGTTAATTTCGGAATCACAAAAATCATCATTATGGTAACAACCAAAACCATCACCACCACCACAATTGCCGGATAAATAAAAGCTCCTCGGGTTTTTGCCTTAAACTCTCTTTCTTTTTCTAAAGACTCCGCGAGTTTATTAAGAACCTTATCCAAAACTCCACCGGTTTCTCCGGCCTCAACCAGCTTAATATAAATGACGTCAAAAATCTTAGGGTGGCGGCCAAGTGCCGCAGAAAGGGAGGTTCCTCCCTCGACGTCAGCCACAATTTCTGAAATTACATGGGCGAAGTTTTGATTTTTTGTTTGTTTTTCTAAAATAACTAAAGCATCGGTCAGTGGCAAACCTGCCGAAATCATTGTCGAAAGTTGCCTGGTAAAACCGAGGGTCTCAGATGAAGAAACGCCGGAGCTTGGCAAAAAAGTTCGTATCACAGAACGGCTGGTGTTGCGTTTTCTAATTTCAACAGGAACCAAACCCTGGCCTTGCAGTGTTGTCACCAAAGCCTTTTCGTCAAGGGACTCAACATCGCCTATGAATTTTTTCCCGGTTAAATCTTTGGCAACATAGTGATAAAGAGACATAAAGAGACACTTTGACTAACTACTGTTGTTCCCCACCAACCGATCCAGTTCCTCAGGCCTCATACTGTAAGTCTTGGCAATATCCAAGGATATTCGTCCGGCACGCACTAAATAGGCAAGCGACGCATCCAAAAGAATCATCCCTGCCTCGCCCGATGTTTGAATAATATTATCGATTTGATGGGTTTTACCTTCACGAATTGCCGTCTGAACAGCTCCCGAAGAAAGAAGAATCTCGCAAACCGGAAGCCTGCCCCCGCCGATTGCCGGAACGAGTCTTATGGAAATAATTCCGGCAATTGTCGCAGCCAACTGCAATCGAACCTGCATCTGTTGATTTTCAGGAAAAACATCAATTATTCGGTCAATTGATTGCGCGGCCGAATTCGTGTGCAGTGTCGCAAAAACCAAATGGCCTGTTTCGGCAACCGTAATTGCCGAAGCGATCGTTTCAAAATCACGCATCTCACCGACCAAAACAACATCCGGATCCTCTCTTAGCGCTGAACGTAGTGACATCTCCCAGGAATGAGTGTCCAAATGCATCTCCCTCTGGGAAATCAAGGATTTTCCCTTCGGATAGACATACTCGATAGGATCTTCAATCGTCACAATGTGCACAGCACGCGTTAAATTAATTTCATTAGTCATCGAGGCAATAGTCGTTGACTTTCCATGACCTGTCGGGCCGGTCACTAAAATAAAACCCTGCCTTAACTTTGCAAAATTGTGGCAAATCTTGGGTAAGTTTAATTCCTCTATTGTTTTAATATAAGAGGGGATCAGTCTTAAAGCTGCCGAAAGATATCCTTTCTGAAAATAAGCGTTTACCCGAAAACGGGCTACGTCTCCCAGGGCAAACGAAAGGTCAAGCTCCTTATTGACTATAAGAATCTCTCTTTGCTCGGCCGATAAAAGTTCAAAGACCAAACTTTCCGTTTCCTCGGGCGTCAAAGGTGCGGATGTTATAGGCATCAGTTGTCCGTCAGAGCGCATCATCGGCGGTGATCCGGCAATTAAATGCAAGTCCGAGGCTTCCCTTCTAATAACAATTTCTAAAAATTCCTGTATAGACATTATAAATTTGAAATTTTCAATTTCAAATTGAAAATTATTTTACTCTTCCGCTACTCTCAATACTTCCTCAATCGTTGTTATTCCTTCAATAACCTTCATAAAACCGTCTTGTTTCATCGTAATCATTCCCTCTGAAACTGCCTGATTTTCAACAGCCTGGGATGTTTCATGTGCCAGGATCATCTTGGCAATTTTCTCCGAAACGACCAAAACTTCAAAAATACCGATTCTTCCCAAGTAACCTGTGTTGTTACATTCTTTACAGCCGTGTCCGGCAAAAAATGTTATTTTCCCGTCTTTTTCAAAATTATAGAGTTTCCCCAAACTCTTCTTCATAGATTCCAGAATGTCGCCGGTTACAGTCTTAATACCTTTACAGGTTGGACAAATTTTACGGACGACCCGTTGCCCGACCACACAGGTAACGGTTGAGGCAATAAGGTAAGGTTCGGCCTGCATATCTAAAAGTCTCGGCAGAGCGCCTGCTGCATTATTAGTATGCAGTGTCGAAAAAACCAAATGTCCTGTTAGAGATGCCTGGATTGCCAACTCCGTTGTTTCCGTATCCCGAATCTCGCCTACCATAATAATATTTGGGTCCTGTCGTAGGAACGATCTTAATCCTGAAGCAAAAGTTAAGCCGGCTTGGGAATTAACCTGAACCTGGTTAACCCCTGCGATTTGATACTCGATTGGATCCTCCAAAGTCATAATGTTGACTCTTGTAGAATTTAACTTTGAAAGGACAGAATAGAGCGTAGTCGTTTTTCCGGAACCTGTAGGTCCGCAGACCAAAATAATTCCATGCGGCCTGGCGATATTTTCATCCAAATGCCGCAAAGCCATTCCCCGAAGCCCAAGCTCTGGCAACGTCGGCACTCCACCGCTCTTTTTAAGAAGCCTCATGACCACCTTTTCCCCAAAGGCAGTCGGCATTGTCGAAAGCCTTAGGTCAATTTCCTCTTTGCCTATTTTAAAGTTAAACCTTGCATCCTGAGGTAAACGTTTTTCGTCGATTTTCATATTGCCCAAAATTTTTATCCTGGAAACAATCGCATCGTGAATCCTCCTTGGCAAAATCAGTTTTTCATGCAAAATCCCGTCAATTCGATAGCGGATCCTGGTTTCGTTTTCCAGAGGTTCTATATGAATATCGGAGGCCCTGACTTTAATTCCGTATTCCAGAAGGGTTGAAACGATCCTGGCAACTGGTGCCTCTCCCAAAACACCGCTTACGCCCGCCAGGGGCGCAAACGGGGTCACAAAAGTCGGCGTTGCTTCCTTGAGTGCTTCACCGACCTCAACTGAAAGACCGCGGGTAAACTTCTCTGCGATTGCCCTGTTTATCGTTTGAGCGGTTGCAATGTAAGGTCTAACCACCAATCCGGATTTTTTCTCGACGAATTCTAAAACCTGCAAATCCAAGGGGTCAACCATTGCCACCGACAAAGTCTCGCCTTCTTTGGCAATAGGAATAACCGTAAATCTCTTGGCAACTTCTTCCGGTAAAAAGGCCAAGACTTCGGGGGAAATTGGCTGCTGACTGGGGTCAACATAGGGAACACCAATTACCTGGGCTTTGGCCGCTACAATTTGCTCCGGACTAACCCAACCCATCTGGGATAATACTTTTTCTGTCAGCTCTTGCCTTCTTTTCGCCTCGCTCTTAACAAAAGTCAACTGCTCGGGGGTCAAAAGCCCCCTGGAGAAAAGCACGTCTTCTACATAAATTGCTCGGTAACCGACATTTGCATTCTGTTGTATATTTATCTTTTGGGCAGTAACGTCCATACTTTGATCATAACAAATAGTCAAGATAAATTGAAAATAGGGAAACATTGCTATATTGTTACATTGTTAAAATGGAAAAAAAGAACAATAAAACAATGAAACAAGAAAACAACAGGTCAGTTACCAGATTTCAAAGCTACCTTGTCACTGGCCCGGAAGACTCGAGGCGCAAACAAACTCAATCTCTTGCCAAAACACTCGGCATAGATCTTACCAGGGTCTCCCTGGACATTTTTTTCATCTCTCCACAAAAAAGTTCTGTCACCATAGACCAGATTCGTGATCTCAAAAATCATATCTTCCAAAAACCTCTAAAATTAAACTACAAATTCATTCTAATTGAAAAAGCGCATAAATTAACTCATGAAGCCCAAAACGCTCTTTTAAAAATCCTCGAGGAACCACCAAGCCACGCCATCATTGTTTTGGAGGCCAAAGACAAATCCCAACTTTTACCGACAATCCAATCCCGAATTGTCATCAAACAAGCTCGCCCGACAGATCAACCCTTTGAGACTAAGCGTATCAAAGAATCTAATCTTTTGACTGAAAAAAACATTGTTAAGCTTTTAGAAAAAATCCCCGTAATCGACAATCCCATCCAGTGGCTCGATGATCAAATCATCCTACTACATAAAATGCTCAAGAAAAAAATCAGCGCTAATCAGCCTGCTATTTCACCAGCAAAAATCAGCGATCTTATCGAGAAATGCGCCAAAACCAAACAAATGATTGAGGCAAACGTCAACCCCCGCTTTGCCCTCGCCAACCTAATCTTCTCCATATCATTAACCTCTAAATAGCCACAAATCCGCACGTGTCAACATAACCCACCCCAAGGGTGGATTAGCTTTACACACGCGGGGTTACATGTTTTAATAAATCTATGCCTTCAAGAATTATCCCTTTTGTCAACAATCAGTTCTATCATGTTTTTAATAGAGGAGTAGCCCAAATGCCCACCTTTAATGATAGATGGGATTACAAAAGATTCATCAAGACATTCATCTATTATCAGATTCAAGGACCAAAACCAAAATTTTCCATTTTTAGCCCTGAGAATCATAATTTGGATACCACTAAAAGGATTATTGAAATCATTTGCTATTGCCTGATGCCTAACCACTTTCACTTCCTCCTGCAACAAAAAGTTGATGGTGGAATCACAGATTTTGTCAGCAAAATAAGCAACAGCTATACCAAATACTTTAATACGAAAAACCAGAGGATCGGACCATTATTACAAGGGGAGTTTAAATCGGTTTATATTGAAACTAACGAACAACTCATCCATGTATCAAGATATATTCATCTAAATCCGCTAGTCTCATTCCTGACAGATAATTTAGAAACTTATCAGTGGTCTTCTTATTTGGAATACTTGAAAGAGGTTAAAAATAACACTTGTTCGAAAGGGATTATCCTTGACCAATTTAAATCTCCGCAAGATTACAAGCAATTCGTCCTAGACCAAGAAAACTACGGAAAAAAACTAGAGATGATCAAACACCAGCTGCTTGATTTACCAGCCTGATCCGCAGGTGTAAAGCTAATCCACCCTTGGGGTGTCTCCACTTTTAAACTCTTTTATAATCCACGCCTCTCTTAACCCCAAAATAAGAAGGCTTGTTTTATTCGCTTCGCTCTCAAAATAGCTTGCTTTTGAAGCTAAAAATCTGTTAAAATTGACAGAGTGATTGCTCTTCTGTAACACTGGATTCTAACCAAATTCCTATGACCACTTCAATTTGTCATATGTCAGTTGTTAATTGTTAAATGTCAAATGTCAGATAATTCATATACCGCCAAAGATATTCAGATCTTAGAAGGCTTGGAACCGGTCAGAAAAAGGCCGGGCATGTATATCGGCTCCACGGATATTCACGGTCTACATGAGTTGGTCAAAGAAATCATCGACAATTCTGTTGACGAAGCACTGGCGGGTTTCGCCAAAAATGTTTGGGTCATAATCGACAAAAACGAAAAAATAACCGTTGTCGATGATGGCCGTGGCATACCGGTCGAACCTCATCCAAAAGTCAAGAAGTCTTCTCTTGAGGTCACCATGACCATGCTTCACGCAGGTGGGAAATTCGGCGCCGGAGCATATAAAATTTCAGGCGGTCTTCATGGTGTCGGCGCCTCAGCAGTCAACGCACTCTCGGATTGGATGAGAGTAGAGGTCAGACGCGACAACAAAATCTATGCCCAGGAATACAAAAGAGGGAAACCAACCGGCAAAGTTTCCGAAACCAAAGAAACAATACTCCCCGGCTTCATCCGGTCTCCAAAAACCGGGACTGCTACTTTTTTCCTCCCGGACAAATCGATCTTCACAACAATTAAAACCGAATTCAAGACTCTTGCCAAAAGGATCAAAGAAAGAGCCTATCTTGTCGCAGGCCTCTTCTTTCATATCTATGATTTAAGAACAGATGAAGAGCTTCATTATTACTTCGATGGCGGAATCGAGTCTCTTGTTCGTCATCTCAATAAGGATAAAAACGTTGTCAACGAAATTCCCTTTTATGTCAGCCGCGATACAAATGGCTTGCTTGTTGAAGCCGCCCTCCAATACAACGATGGTTATACCGAAACAATCGAATCTTTCGCCAATGTTATAGCCACCAATGAAGGCGGAACTCATCTCACCGGTTTTAGAATGGCGCAAACAAGAGCTATCAATGATTACGCTCGCAAGAACGGTTATCTTAAAGAAAAAGATGAAAATCTAACCGGAGAAGATATGCGTGAAGGCCTGACAGCTGTTATTGCTATTAAAATGAACTCCGAAAATTTGCAGTTTGAAGGACAAACTAAAAACAAACTTGGCAACGCCGAAATCCAACCGGCTGTAAACACCGTAGTTAAAGAAGGCATTGATACATATTTGGAGGAAAATCCGCAAGATGCCAGACGAATCATGGAAAAAGTTATTCTGGCCGCTAAAGCCAGACTGGCTGCCCGCGCTGCCAAGGAAGCGGTATTGCGCAAGGGAGCATTGGAGGGAATGGCTCTGCCCGGAAAGCTTACAGATTGCCAAGAAAAAGATCCGGCTGCCTCAGAAATATATATCGTAGAAGGGGATAGCGCGGGGGGTTCCGCCAAACAAGGTAGAGACCGTAAATTTCAGGCAATCCTCCCGTTAAAAGGCAAGATTTTAAATACAGAACGGGCCCGTCTTGATAAAATCCTAGAATTTGAGGAAATAAAAACCCTGATCATCGCTCTTGGAACCGGCATCGGGGACACTATCAATATCGATAAAATCCGCTACCATAGAGTAATCATCATGACTGATGCCGATGTTGACGGAGAACACATCAGAACTCTTCTGTTAACCTTCTTTTTCAGATACATTCCTCAAGTCTTTGAAAAAGGCTATCTTTATATAGCCCAACCGCCGCTTTATAAAGTAACCAGCGGCAAAGATGTAAATTATGCCTATAGTGATGAAGAAAAAGACAGCCTTGTAAAAATTAAGGGTAATGGTAAAACAATCGGAATCCAACGCTACAAGGGCCTTGGAGAAATGAACCCTGAACAGTTATGGGAAACTACCATGAATCCCCAAAGTCGCATTATGAAAAAAGTCACTATCGAAGACGCCTCCGAAGCTGACCATATCTTTTCCATGCTCATGGGCGACGAGGTCCCGCCCAGGAAACGATTTATCCAGACCCACGCTAAAAATGCTACGCTTGATATCTAGCCAAACTATCATGGATCCAACACCTGAAATTCAAGAACTAGACAAAGAAATCATTAAAGCCCAATTTCAAGCTTGGATGAAAGAATTAAAAATAAAGGGCGAGAAATTTTCTAATGGTTCACAATCCTTAGAACTCGCTTTTGATAGGAGTGATGATCCCGAATCAAAATTCAACGAAGAAACAGTCCTTCTTCAACAACCTAGACCGGAAGAACTACCAGAAATACCAAGAATCAATGGCGAACAATGGTTAGGAATTACCATTGTACCGAAAAACCCATACAACTCAAGAGTCGGTTTGATGAAAGGAGTCCATAGCATTGGCCTTAGCCCAAGCTTGAAGGGTGATGCTGCTGAAGCTCTTATTGTCTTTTTATCTAACTCTGGAAGAGATTATCAAAAAACAGTCTGGCGCCCAATTCGCAGACAATCACTAAGAGAAGAACCAGAACGGCGAGAAACTTTAGATTTCGCCACATTTAATCAAGAACTTGAACCACTCCAACCTTTAAGTGGCCAAACCTTAGAAAGATTGAATTTTTTGTATAACCTAGCATTTAGGGGTTCAACCACTTAAAAGGGTTAATATAAATCAGCCCTTTAGGTCAAAAAAAAATTCATGAATAATCAACAGAAAACAATAACCGAAGAAACAGCCAAAAGACTATCGGAGACTTTGCAACTTGCCAAAAAACCTGTTTACCACATCCGCAATAGTCAAATTGCGGCAGGCGTCACCGGCTCGATCGGTCTAATAATTTTTGCTCTGGGAGTCGAGAATCTCATGACAAACGTTCTTAAAATCTCTTCTCCATATGTTGAAATCATGCTCGGATTAATATTGCTTTCCATCTCGGGACTATTTTTAAAGAAGCTCTTGTAACCAGGGCAGCTTCTCGAAGGCGGGAACTTCCGCAATTTTTTAATTTTGAACTTTTAATTTTAAATTAACCATCATGGCCGACATCGGAAAAATACAGCCCGTCGAGATAATTGACGAAATGCAGCGTAGTTATTTGGACTACGCCATGTCCGTCATTGTTGCCCGCGCCCTCCCCGACGTCCGCGACGGCCTTAAGCCTGTCCACCGCCGAATTATCTATGCCATGCAAAGAATGGGCATCACCCACGCTGCCCACTACAGCAAAAGCGCTAAAGTCGTCGGAGAAGTACTCGGAAAATACCATCCTCATGGAGATGCTCCCGTTTATGAGGCGCTGGTTAGGATGGCTCAGGATTTTGCCATGCGTTATCCGCTAATCGACGGTCAGGGTAACTTTGGTTCAGTCGATGGTGATGCTCCGGCTGCCATGCGCTATACAGAGGTGCGCTTGAGTACAATTACCGAAACTCTACTATACGACCTCGACAAGGATACGGTCAATTTTGTCGATAACTTTGACGGCAGCCTCAAGGAACCGGTTTTCTTACCATCGGTCCTGCCAAATCTTCTAACAAGCGGTGCTTCCGGCATCGCCGTTGGCATGGCTACCAACATTCCGCCTCATAATCTGAAAGAAGTAATCGATGCCACAATTTATTTAATCGACAATCCCCAAGCCTCAGTTGAAGATCTAATGCAGCATGTCAAAGGCCCTGATTTTCCAACTGGTGCGCAAATCTTTGATATTGACGAAATCACGGCCAGCTACGCCACCGGCCGCGGCAAAATTATTATGCGCGCCAAAGCGGATATCGAAGAGGGCAAAAGCGGCAAGTTCCAAATCATCGTCACAGAAATTCCTTATCAGGTTAATAAAGCCAGCCTTATCACCAGAATCGCCGAACTGGTTAAGGATAAAAAAATAGAGGGAATCTCCGATCTGCGCGACGAATCAGACCGTAAGGGACTGCGTGTTGTCGTCGAACTTAAACGGGACGCCCGCCCCAAAGCAGTTCTTAACAATCTTTACAAGCATACCAGCTTGCAGCAATCATTCCCGGTTAATATGGTCGCTTTAGTCGAGGGAACACCCCAAACACTCACTCTCAAAATGATCTTGGAAGAATTTATTAGCCACCGCCGGAAAGTCATAACCCGCAGAAGCCAGTTTGAACTGGACGAGGCCAAACGCCATGCCCATATTTTAGAAGGTCTTAAAATTGCCGTTGACAACATCGACGCAGTTATCGCAACCATTAAGAAAAGCCGGGACACCCAAGATGCCAAAATCAATTTGATGCGCCAGTTCAAACTTACCGAAGTCCAGTCGCAAGCGATTTTGGACATGCAACTTAAAAGACTGGCTGCTCTTGAGCGTCAAAAAATTGAAGAAGAACTAACAATGACACAAGAGGAAATTGCTTATCTTGAAGATTTGCTTGCCCACTCCGAAAAAATCATGTCAGTTGCCAAAAATGAGCTTGTCCGCCTTAAAGAACGTTTCGGTGATGACAGGAGAACAAAGGTTTTTAAACAAAAAATAGGCGAATTCAAAGAAGAAGACCTCATCCCCAACACACCCGCAATTGTCACTATCACGGTCGGCGGCTACGTTAAAAGACAAGACATCGGATCATTCCGCACTCAACGAAGGGGAGGTAAGGGTATTACCGGCATCACCACCAAAGAAGAAGATACGGTAAGTCAGCTTTTTGCCACCCAAACACACGACAACCTGCTTTTCTTTACAAACAAAGGCCGTGTTTTCCAGCTCAAAGTTTACGACCTGCCGGATTCATCACGTGTCGGAAAAGGTGTAGCGATTGTCAATCTTTTAGATTTGCAACAAGACGAAAAAGTCCTTTCCATACTCCCGATTAAAAAGCAGCAGGCGAAAGATAAAAACGGTTTTGTGATTATGGCTACCAAAAACGGAGTTATTAAAAAAACCGCAACTGGCGCCTATGAAGCAATCAGAAGATCCGGGATTATCGCCATTAAACTTACCGATGGCGACCAACTGCGTTGGGCTAAGTTAACCGGTGGCCATGACCTCGTTTTTCTTGTCTCCAGACGAGGCATGTCGATAAAATTTGACGAAAAAGATGTCCGGCCAATGGCCCGCGATACTATGGGAGTTCGAGGTATCAAGATTAAACATGGCGATGAATTAATTGGCATGGATGTCATAGGATCTGACAACGAAAAGGCCGATCTTCTGGTTGTCACCGAGAAAGGCATCGGTAAAAAAACTTCAATCTCCGCCTGGCCAAAACAACTCCGGGGCGGAGTCGGCGTAAAAGCTGCCAGTTTAGCCGATAAAACTGGTGATATTGTCACCGCTCAAATTCTAACCAAAGAAGACGAGGCATTAATTCTAACCTCTCAAAAAGGCCAGGTCATAAGAACCACCTTGCGTTCAATTCCCAGGTTAACCCGCGACACTCAAGGCGTCATTGTCATGCGGTTATCAGCGGGCGACAAAGTCGCAGCCGCCACCATTATTAAAAGAAGAAAAGAGGAAGAGAAAGATGCACCCGCCCCAAACACTGAAAAAGAAGATAGACCTAAGTCAGTGCAAAACAGAACTAAAACAGTAAAAGCAGTTGCTGCAAAAAAGCCCAAAATTGAAAAAACACCAAAACCTGAAAAGAAACTTGTGAAAAAATCCCAAAAAAGCTAGAATCTAATGTGAACGACTAAATGAAATTTAAATTGAATTTAAAATATTTATACTGGAAGCCCGTCAAGGGCTTCTTTTTTAAAGTAGAAATTGAAAATTATGACAAATAACAAGGCAAGACTAATCCTTAAAGATGGCACAATATTTGCTGGGCTTGCTGCCGGCTCCCAAACTTCCGTCGCTGGTGAGGTCGTTTTCACAACCGGCATGGTTGGCTATGACCAAAGCCTAACCGATCCGTCCTACTCCGGCCAAATCTTGGTTTTTACTTATCCATTAATCGGCAACTGGGGAGTACCACCTCAAGAATTTTGGGAATCGGAAAAAATCCATGTTTCAGGCGTTGTCATAAGCGACCTGACTACCAATCCTAGCCATTGGCAATCCCAAAAATCCCTCAACCAGTGGTTGCAGGAAGAAAATATCCCGGCAATTGTCGGTATTGACACGAGAAAACTCACCCAGAAATTAAGGGAAAAAGGTGTCATGCTTGGCAAAATTGTGGTAGGGGATCAAGACGTCAAACTTTACGATCCTAATGCCGAAAATCTCGTCGAGCGGGTTTCTCCCAAGGAGGTAGTAATTCACAGACCGAAGTTGGAAGTGGGAAGTGAGAAAAATCTAACCTCTCACCTCAAAAATCCAGCTTCCCACCTCTCACATCGCACATCCCCAAAAGTTGGCCTTTTAAACTGTGGTGCCAAAAGAAATATTTTGAGAAATCTCCGCGCTCGCGGAGCAACGGTCTATGAACTTCCCTGGAATTTCGACCCATTCCCAGAGTCAAACACCCCCGGGGTGGGCTCTGACCCCCTGGGGGTGAGTCGAAAGATTAAAATTGATGGACTAATGATCTCAAACGGTCCAGGCGATCCAAAAATGGCCAAAGAATCTATCGCCATCATCAAAAAAGCTCTCAAGGCGAAAATCCCCACTTTTGGCATTTGTCTTGGCAACCAGCTTCTGGCACTTGCAGCCGGCGGCGACACCTACAAACTTAAATTTGGCCATCGGGCACAAAACCAACCGACAATAGAGGTGGGGAAGGAACGCTGCTACATTACCACCCAAAATCATGGCTTTGCGGTGGATGAGAAAAGAATGCCAGACGGTTTTCGCCGCTGGTTCACAAACGCCAACGACAATACCAACGAAGGCATCATCCACCAAAAACTACCGTTCTTTTCAGTCCAATTCCATCCGGAAGCAAGCCCCGGCCCCACCGATACCGAATTCCTGTTTGATTATTTTTTGAACAAAGTGAAAAAAAGAGCTGCGTGACCTTTCATGGAAAAACTTAGATAAAAATGACCAATTTAAAAATCAAAAAAGTCTTGCTTCTTGGCTCCGGGGCTTTGAAGATCGGCCAAGCCGGAGAATTTGATTATTCCGGCTCCCAAGCCATCAAAGCGCTCAAGGAAGAAAGCATAGAGGTAATATTAATTAACCCAAATATAGCAACAATCCAAACCTCGGAGGGTTTTGCGACAAGGGTTTATTTTTTGCCCCTTGAGCCTTATTTTGTCGAGGAAGTGATCCGGAAAGAAAAACCAAACGGTATTTTGCTTTCCTTCGGCGGCCAGACAGCTCTCAACTGTGGGCTAGCTCTTGCCAAAAACGGCACATTAGCCAAGTATCAAGTCCGGGTCTTGGGCACACCAATTCCGGCAATTGAGAAAACAGAAGATCGGCAACTCTTCGCCGATTCTTTAATAAGAATTGGGCTTTTGGTACCGACAAGCAAAGCCGTCAGAAATCTCGCGGGCGCAAGGAAAGTTGCGCAAAGCATCGGTTATCCACTGATGGTAAGATCCGGCTTTTCTTTGGGAGGCCAGGACTCCGGAGTTGCCAGAGGTTGGCAAGAACTTTCGGAAATCGCCAAGAAAGCTCTGGCTAAATCTCCGCAAATACTAATAGAGAAGTACCTTGGCGGCTGGAAAGAAGTTGAATACGAGGTGGTTCGCGACAGTTTTGATAATTGTATTGCAGTCTGCAACATGGAAAATATCGATCCGATGGGCATACATACGGGAGAATCGATCGTCGTTGCGCCCTCGCAAACATTAAACAATTTCGAGTATCACTCCCTTCGCGAAGTTGCCATCAAGGTCATTAGACACTTGGGAATTGTCGGAGAGTGCAATATCCAGTTCGCCCTAAACCCTAGGCCGCTTGCGGCCGAGTCCGCCAATAATTCGCCAATTAATCAGCTTGACTACCGCATTATCGAGGTCAATGCCCGCCTCTCCCGAAGCTCGGCTTTGGCCTCCAAAGCAACCGGCTATCCTTTAGCTTATGTTGCAGCCAAGCTTGCTCTTGGATATTCTTTAACTGAACTTAAAAACGCAGTTACCCAAAAAACAATTGCCTGCTTTGAACCGGCCCTGGATTATCTTGCCCTCAAAATTCCCCGCTGGGACCTTGGCAAATTCATAAAAAGCGAAAATCAAATTGGTTCTTCCATGCAATCGGTTGGCGAAGTTATGGCGCTAGGGCGCAAATTTGAAGAGGCGCTCCAAAAAGCGGTGAGAATGCTGGATATCGGTTTTGAAGGAATCTTGGATGAGAAAGCTCCGGGTCTTGTTTACAGCAAACCTACTCCCTGGCGGCTTTTTGCAATCGCCAAAAGCGTCAAAGGCGGGACTTCGGTTGCCAAAATCCACAAGCAGACAGGCATAGACCCGTTTTTTATAGAAAAAATTAAAAATCTTGTCCAAATGGAGGAGAAAATCAAAAAAACTGGCCAAAATCTGACTACGGAATTATTAAGAGGAGCAAAAGAGTACGGATTTTCTGATGCCCGAATCGCCAAGTTAATAAAATCAAAAGAAGAAACTGTAACCAAAAAACGAGAAGCATGGGGAATAGTTCCTTCTGTCAAACAAATCGACACTCTGGCAGCAGAATACCCGGCCGAAACAAACTACCTCTATCTTACATATAATGGGGAGGGAGACGACATAGATAACAGAAAGTCGAAAGTCAAAGTCGAAAGTCAAAGTCAGATCAAAAATCAAAAAGACTTTTCACTTCACACTTTGACTCCACACTCCAATGACCGCAAGGTCATTGTCTTGGGTTCCGGACCTTACAGAATAGGTTCTTCTGTAGAATTTGATTGGTGCTGTGTAACCTGCGCCCAAACAATCAGCCAAAATGGTTTCGCCAGCATAATTATCAATTGCAACCCAGAAACCGTCTCAACGGATTATGACATGGCCCAAAAACTTTACTTTGAAGAGCTGACTGCCGAGACCGTAATGGAAATCTACAAAAAAGAGAGGGCATCCTGCGTAATCATTTCAATGGGTGGCCAAACTCCAAATAATCTGGCGACGAAATTAGAAGCGGCCGGCGCAAAAATCTTAGGAACCAGTACTAAATCAATAGACACAGCCGAAGACAGAAGTAAGTTCTCAAGGCTCTGTGATGAACTCAAAATAGCCCAGCCAATTTGGGCCAAGTTTGAAAATATAGATGAGGCGGTCGGCTTTGCCGAAAAAATCAAATATCCCGTTCTAATTCGTCCTTCTTACGTCCTTTCCGGTACCGCCATGAACGTCGCTTTTACCTCAAAGGACCTTAGGGAGTACCTGGAACTTGCATCAAAAGTCTCAAGAGAATACCCGGTCGTTATTTCTAAATTCCACCAGGATGCCAAGGAACTGGAAATTGACGCTGTTGCTGAAAGGGGAAACATTATTTGTTCCACAATTACCGAGCACGTTGAAAATGCAGGCGTTCACAGTGGTGATTCCACTGTCCTTTTACCGCCGCAAAAATTGTATTTGGCAACAGTCAAGCAAGCTGAGACAATAGCCCAAAAAATCGCAAAAACTCTTCAAATAAGCGGCCCTTTTAACATTCAATTCTTGGCAACAGACAACAATATTCTGGTAATCGAATGCAACTTGCGGGCTTCAAGAAGCTTCCCTTTCGTTTCAAAAGTCACGGGGGTTAATTTCGCCAAAATCGCAACCGAGGCAATTCTTGGCAAAAAGATCAAACCAGTGGCGGCAAACAACATTTCCTACGTCGGAGTAAAATCCCCCCAATTTTCTTTTTCCAGAATAAAAGGCGCGGATCCGATTTTGCGGGTTGAAATGGCCTCAACCGGGGAAGTGGCTTGTTTTGGCCACGATGTTTATGAAGCTTTTTTAAAATCTTTAATCGCAAGTGGCGTAAGCCTCCCGCAAAAATCGGTTTTTGTCTCGCTGGCCGGAGAGGAAAACAAAGTCAAGTTTTTAGAGGCAGCCCGGACGCTCTCCAACATCGGACTGAAAATCTATGCTACCGAGGGAACAAGTAAATTTTTAAGGGGACACCTGATCGAGGCAAACAAACTCCATAAAATTCATGAAAACAAAAAACCCAACATCCTCTCGTATCTCAACGACAAAAAAATAGACCTTGTCATCAACATTTTTGACCCTTACTTCAAAAAAGAATTTGACGACGATTATCTAATCCGCAGAGCCACAATTGATTTTGGGATACCGCTTCTTACCAATCTGCAAACTGCGGAGCTTTTCGTCAAAGCTTTAGCCAAAAAACAATTGGCAGATCTCAAAACTCTGCCATGGGATGCCTATGTCACTCCCCAAAACTAAATAAGGTTCGCTCCAGTATCACTCATTGCCGCTTTCCTTGACTGGAATAAACAAAACCTAACATAATTAAGTCAGATGAAATCTGCCCGCAAAAGGATTTTTCGCCTAATAACTTCAAAGCAAAAAAGCTTCACGCTCATTGAACTTCTTATCGTTATTGCCATTTTGGGAGTTTTGGCGGCTGCAGTCATGGTCGCAGTCAATCCGACAAAAAGAACCGGGCAAGCTCGTGACACCCAAAGGAAATCAGATCTGTCCCAAATCGTCAGCGCACTAGAAGCTTATTATGCATTTAAAGCTAACTATCCCAATCCTTACTCTCCCAGCCCGGTGACATTGATAGTTCAACCGAATGTTGGATAAAAAATCTTGAACTCTGCGCCGGCAACCCGTTTACATTGTACGAACTAATCAAAAATCAAGACATCAAAAGATTACCATACGACCCCGGGAAAAATATCTTACCGGGAACGGGTGGTTGTGGTGTGGCCCAGGCTTACCTCTATCACGCCTCGGCAAACGCCGATTATTTCATTTTATATGGTGTTCTGGAAGAAAAGGGGAACCAAGAGTGCAAACCTGAGTGCGAAATTACCCTAGGAGCCGAAACCTTTGGATTTCATTTTTGTTATGATTCAAGACAAAACAAATTCATCGGAATCTAAAACCTATTTATTCCCAGAATGAAAGGCCTTATGCACGTCGCGAAGCTGCGCGTTGGTCACGTGGGTGTAGATTTGGGTGGTAGAAACGTTTTTGTGGCCCAAAAGTTCCTGAACCGAGCGCAAATCCGCCCCGTTCATCAGAAGATCTGTGGCAAAAGAATGTCTCAAAGCATGCGGCGTAGCCTTAATCGGCAAACGTGCTTTGCGCACATATTTTTCGATAAGCCTCTGCACCGAGCGGGGAGTCAACCTCAATTTCTCTAAATTTTGGGTGGGCTCCCTGTTGCCAGCATAACGGATGAATAAAGCTTTTGACTGATCTGTTCTTTTGGCTAAATACTTCTCGAGCCAAATTGTCGCCCGGTCGGACAAAAAGACCACTCGAGCTCGTCCGCCTTTGCCGATGACCCCAAACTCTCTTCTCTCGAGATTGATTTGGTCTCGATTCAATTTACATAACTCTGACACCCTGAGTCCTGTTGAAAAAAGCATTTCCATAATCGTCTTATCGCGAATTCCTTGCTTGCCGGAAATATCAGGTTGAGCAAGTAAACGCTCAAGCTGGTCTCGATCCAAAAATTTCAAAGATCTGGATTCAACCTTTGGCAAATCAATCTTCTCTGGTGCCACCACCGGCAAATCCTTCCTTATTAAATATCTCAGAAAAGACCGCAAGGCTATTACATAATAATTTTGGGTGACTTTTTTGATTGGCAAATTACCGTTTGGACTGTTGTAATGGGCTAAATAAACCCTATATTTGCGGATTAACTCCACGGTAATATCCTGAGGCTTGGCAATGGGGGACTGGGCTTTGGACCACGAGGCAAAATTCTCAAGATAGTGCCGGTAGTCGCGAATGGTTAGGGGAGAGAGGTTGCGTTCAATCTCTAAATATTCGAGGAATTCGTTAACTAAAGCAGGTAGATCGAACATTTTGTTAATCGTGAATCGTTAATAGTTCATCGGGAAAATAAACCCCATGAACGATACACGATCAACGATCTTCATTACATTCTACGACGCTTTCAAACTAAAAATCAACAAGTAGGGAAGCCAGCCCCAAAATTGTACGACAACATAAGAAGCTTATAAGGTTGAGTCAACGCTAACCAAGCTAACGATCCCGTATCGTTAAGTCTAGTTACCGTTAAATATGGGGTCTTTACAAAAGACGATTGCCAGTTGTTATAATACCTCACATGTCACCGGTAGAAAGAAGTGTTGCAGTTGCACCCGAAACAGAACCTCATAGATTAATCGCTTTATTAGTCCCAGGGCAAGGAAAGCAAAGAGTTGGCATGGGGTGGGAATTATGGCAAAGATATCCACCCGTCAAAGAACTTTTTTCTCTTGCGAGCGAAGTCACTGGACAAGACGTGGCAAGACTCTGTTTTGAAGGACCAGAAGGAGAATTAAATAAACCCGAGAACGCTCAAACTGCTATTCTCATTAATCACCAAGCCAATTTAATTGCTCTCCAAAAAGAGGGTAAGCTACATATAGAAGATATAAGTCTAGTCGCAGGCCATTCTTTAGGTGAATTAAGTGGTTTAGTTCCTGCAGGAGCTATTAGTGTTGAAGATCTTTTGATATTAGGCAGGGAAAGAGGCAAGGGTACACAAATAGCTTATGAAAGACATCCAAGTAGAATGGTCGCTTTAAAGAATCCTTCAGAAGAGATTAGGAAACTGCTACAAACATTGGGTGTACAAGTGTGCATAACCAATACTGATAATCTGGTTACGTTTGGTGGACTTGAAAAAGCCATAGCAGAAGCAAAAAGATTACTTACCGAAAAAAAGATCCCCTTTGCAGAGGTAAATGTAGCAGGCGCATTCCATACTAAATGGATGAAACCAGCAGTAGAATACGTAGTTGAGGCCCTACGCAGAATTCATATACGTGACGCAAGAATTCCTCTAGTTGCAAACACAACCGGTAAACTTATCCAAACACGGGATCAAATCGAAAAGGAAATAATTGCCCAACTGACGGAACCAGTGCAGTGGGATAAAACTATCGCCCATTTAAAAGATCAACAGACGGATGAAACTATTGAAATTGGAGAAAATAATCATCTAAGTAAATGGAATACGGCAATGATAGGCGGCGGAATTACAGTTATCACCATAGCTGGAATTACTTTAGCTTCAATTTGGCGCCGCCACCACCAAGCTCATTGACAACACAAACGCATCGACAAAACTATCTCGCTCTTGCTACAATATTACTCTAAATGCCCCAACCCAAATACAAACGCGTTCTTCTCAAACTCTCCGGAGAAACTTTTCTTGGCAAAAGAGAGTACGGAATTGACCCTGAATTTTGCGAGTGGCTGGCCCGCGAAATCATCAAGGCTCATAAGACAGATGCCCAAATTGCCGTTGTTGTCGGCGGAGGTAATATCTTTCGCGGAACCTCAGCCCAAGAAAATGGACTTGAGAGAACGATCGGCGACTACATCGGCATGCTGGCAACAATAATGAACTCACTGGCACTTCAGGCAGCCCTAGAAAAAGAAAATCAGGAAACTCGAGTTCTTTCCGCAATCCAAATTCCAGACGTCTGCGAACCGTACATCCGTCGCCGCGCCATCCGCCATATGGAAAAGGGCAGAGTAGTGATTTTTGCAGGCGGCACCGGCAATCCTTATTTCACAACCGATACCGCAGCGGCACTGCGCGCCCTTGAAACCGAATGTCAGATAATTCTCAAAGCCACCAAAGTCGACGGCGTTTACAACAAAGATCCCCGAAAATACAAGGATGCTAAAAAACTGGGATCCCTAACCTTCACCCAGGCCATCGCCGATAAAGAAATAGAAATAATGGACAACAGTGCCCTTTCTTTGTGTATGGACCATAAAATTCCCATTTTAGTCTTTGATCTTGCCAAAGAAGACAACATCGCCCGTGCCATCTTGGGTGAAAAGCTCGGCACCCTCATCTTCTAATTAAACCCAAATCCGTCGAAAGACCTCGCCTAAAACCGTCTAAAAACCCCAATTGACCTCACCTGACCCACCAAAGACCCTAAAACGGCTTTTTTGGCATCAAGACAACTCAATCATCATTATAATTGGTCAAAGAGAATCCAAAATAAGCAATTTGGGACAAATAGGGGATAAATAGATCAAAAGCGACAAGTTTAAAGTTGAAAGTTAAAAGTTCAAAGTAGAGGAAATTAGCAAAAATAAAACTTTGAATTTTGAACTTTAAATTTTGAATTAATCCAGCTTCATTCCCTATCCCATGCCCGTTTTACGTCGCAAAAGTATTATTGTGCGACGCAATGACCAATAACAATAGAAACATAATCTTATTCGTAGGGAGTATAAAGGCAAATACGGTGAATAATAAATTGTCAAATGTAAATTGTTAACTGTCAACTGCTCCCCAAAAAGCCACTCCTCCCATAAATCTATAATTGGCTTTTTTGGAGATTAGCACTCTTTTCACGCAGTCGCTAAAATTAGCTCACGTAAATTTTAGAGGATAGAGGATAAAAGAAACCTCCACCCGCTTTGCGAGGAGTATTAAATAAAATATCCCTAGGCCCGCAGTCCCGAGTTTATCGAGGGACGAGGACCGCAAGATTCATGTCCATAAATATTTCAGTTCCGACCTGTCAAGGTTGGAATGAAATTCTAACTATGAATCTTATAATTATTTTTCACGCTTCTCACTCGCCTTTTTCACATACAATATCAAACTATATCATCTTCCACTCTACCCCGCCTCCCCTGTCACCTGTTTTTTAAAACTTTCCGAAGCAAATTTGAAGCTAAATATTTTGTTAATTGTCAATTCTTAAATATCAATTGTTTCCAAAAACACCCTCTTCCCCAAACAAAACTATAGGTTAGGTATTTCGCTTGTAAACCTCGCAATTTTAAAACTGCGATAATTTGATCTTTAATTCAAAAAAGTCTATAATTTGCGCCTATGAGTAAAGAAAAACAAGGAAACCGGCTTGAAGGCAATCAGCCGACTCAAGTTATTGGTCCCGAAGGCTTATTGTTAAGAGCAGTTTTTGGGATCAAGAAAACCCCGATTCCACCGGAATTTGCCAAAGCTCGAAAAGAGGCTGTTGACGAAGCACTGAAAACGCTGACCGCAAGAGAACGGCATATTCTTTCTCTTGTTTTCGGTTTTGCGACCGGGCGCCCACAAACACTGGCCGCGGTTGCCAAACAAACTCCCCGTATTGACAATCCAAGTATCCATATCACATATCAAGTATCGAGTTCTCTTGTAACAAAAGCTCTCAGCAAATTACGCCACCCAACAAGAAGCAGTGCTTTAAGTCTATTCTTGCCTCTTTCCGATAACAGTTTGGGTAAAAGCGTTTGGGGGATAAATTTTGGTTACGAACTTCTAAGGCACTCTCCTTGCGTCGATATTGCAAATTTAGACGTTGAGGAAATGAATCTTTCGGACGAAACGCTTGAGGAACTAAGAAACAAAGGAATTCTGTTTCCGGGAACCAAACTCAATCGATTAATCAGCTATCCCCCAAATCGATTACCGCTGGCCATAAGAAGAAAACCAAACTCGTCTCTTTCCGAATCCGCCCGATCGGAACTCATCCAAAGCCTATAGGGGTTAGAAGCCAAGCACAAGATCAAACACGACCTACCCTCCCCACCTCGTAGAAATCAAAACAATTACAAATACAATAGCGGCAATTGACAAATGTTCCCAGATAATCCTAGTCTTTAATCTATTCTCAAAATTAAATTGCGCCAAACCTAAAAGAACATACATGACTGTAGCCAAAACAAGTGCCCCGTTGATAGAAACGATTGGCCAGAATGAAAGCACCAAGCCAATTTGAGTAGTCACAAGAGTAAAAATCAGACTGTACATAAAAACGCGTTTGGATATATAATCTTCAAGCTCCAACGACCATAACCCTACTAAATATAAAGGCGCAACAATAGCTACAACGCCTCCCGCAATTAAATAAAATGGCAAGTGCAGCGAAAAAAGCACGTTCCCCAAAAAAAATGTGGCAATTAGTGAAAACAAAAGACCAACTGCATGAGCGGCTCGAAGTAGTGCAATTGTACGAATAGCGGCAACATTGTAAATATTCGAGGTAAGCATCAAAAGATAAACCGAAATTCCAAAGAAAAAAGCGTAAGGAACTTTTGTCAACCACCTAACCGGCAATAAGAAGTAAAAAAGACTGGCTCCCGCTACGAAATAAATCGGCAAAAGAAGCAATAAAAAGTACTTGATTCCGGCTAACTCACCCCAAAGAGCAAAAATCGCCAAAAGTACAGTTGAGACAACCATAAGCCCCATTACTTGGTATCTAATATTTTCACTCACGGTTTGCGTCGCAAAAAGCACAATTGTCAAGAAAAAAGACATCAGAATAAATCTTTGCCTTTTGGTTATTTCGTAAGAAGTAATCTTTAAAAAAAATTTGTGAAGAGATTTAATTACTATCACTTCCCTGCACCTTTTTTAAAATCAAATGCCTTTTGAATTCTTACCGATCTTTATAACATGGCATATCGCCACCGCCAATGCATCGGCTGCATCGTCCAAATATCCGTTTAATGGTTTTTTTAACCTTCTTTTACCCAAATACTTCATTACCGATTTTTGAATTTGTTTTTTATCAGCCCGACCAGAACCGGTCAAGGTAAATTTTACGTGCAGTCCCTGATATTCAAATACTGGAAGCCTATAGGAAGCAGCCGTCGAGAGCACAACCCCCCTGGCCTGCCCGACAGTCATTGCAGTTCTGGAATTTGCACCAAAGAACAATTGTTCAACAATAACACAATCAGGTCTAAACAGATTTAATAGTCTTTTTAAATCTTTTTGAATACTATATAACCTCAATGGCATCTCTTTATCTTTAGGGGTAACAATACATCCATAATCAATCAACTCAATACCATTTTTGATCTTTGATTTTTGATTTTTGCTATGTTTTATTACCCCATAGCCTGTTGTCGCCGTACCCGGATCAATGCCGAAAATTATCATATTTTTGTCGAATTTCCAATTTCAAATTTCCAGTTACCAATTTCTAATTCTTCTAAACACATTTGACATTTGAAATTTGACATTGGTAATTATTAAAAATTCCCGCAAAAATTTATTCGCAGAAAAGCTTTGCTTATTTTCGCGGGCGTGGTCCGTCATACTCCACATCTTTTTCAGAAAGTCTTCTAAAAGGTTTTTCCCTTAATGCTTCTTCAACAACATGAGCAACCAGTCCCGGCGTTCTGGCAATAATAAATACTCCCTTTCCTACCTTCGGATTAAAACCCATCTCCAAGAGTAATGCCGCAATAATGCCGTCAATATTGATGGGCAATCTTTTGCCACCAAATAATAGTTTCCCCTCTACGGCTTCGGCAAATTTTACAAATTTGCCATAAAATCCAAGCTCCTTGGCAATCTGAACAAGCCTGATGGTTCTCAGATCAGTTTCGTAAAGTCTATGCCCGAATCCACTAACCCGCTGCCCACTTTTGGCAAAATCCTCGACTAATTTGTCCGCCCCATCCCCTGCCGGCGGACAATATCTCAAGAAATTTTCCATCGCTGCCTCAATTGCCCCGCCATGATACTCACCCAAAGCTAAAATTCCAGATGCGACTGCCGCTTGCACTGGACTACCCCCGGAATAAACGTTTCTCGCAGCCACAACCGACGGCGGCTCTACTCCATGATCGATGGAGATAGTCAAAATTGCCTCCAGCATCTTCTCGCTGTTTTTATCCGGCATCTCGCCTTTCAAAATCAAGTAAATCGCGCGGGCAAAGGAGTTTGTTCCGGCAAGTTCTGCCAGATCATAACCATAAACATAGGGCCTGCCGCCAACGTGGGTGGTAATTGCGCTGCGGTAAGGTTTAGGCATAAATTAAGTATAACTAAAAGGAGATAAAGTAGCAAAAAAGCAAAAGTACAACGATACAGAATTGTTAAGGTTCCTCTAGAGAACTTTTTTGATAAGTTTCGGGATGTCCTCAAAATTTTCGGCGACGATTGCGCCGGAATTTTTCAAGATTTTGATCTTCTGCTCCATTGTTGCTTCCAGCCCAACAATCGCACCGGCATGCCCAAGTGCCGTATCGTGCGGCAGCTTTTCCGCAAATTTACCTGCTAAAAAGACAATAAAAGGCTTGGTGAATTTTCCCTCTTCGATTACCCTTGCAGCTTCTACTTCGGCGCTGCCCCCCACTTCCCCAAAAGCCACCACCACTTTTGTCTGAGAATCTTTTTCAAATTCCAAAAGCAAATCAACAAAAGTTGTTCCAACAAGTAAATCGCCACCAATACCCACAACTGTTGACTGCCCAAATCCCCCATTGGTCACTAAAAGTCCAAGCTCCGAACACATCCCTCCGGACTTAGAAATAATCCCCACCGGCCCTTTGGAAAAAACAGCGTCAGGAGCAGGCCCTCCGACTGAACCAATCTTACCCTCGCCCGGGCTAATCGCCCCCACTGATGCCGGCCCCAAAACCCGTACGTTCTTTTGGGAAGCGTGCGCGATAACGCGCGCCGTATCAAAAACCGGCATTTTCTCTACAAAAATATGCACTAGCGGAATTTGAACCTCAATTGCCTCGACTGCCGCCTCGTAAGATGCAAGCGGCGGTACGTAAATCATCGCAACGTCAACCGGTCCAGCTTCTCTGAGTGCTTCGCCGACCGAATTAAAAACCGGAACCGTATCCACCTCCTGACCTCCCTTACCCGGAGTCACACCACTAACCACACGAGTTCCGTAATCCAAAAGCTCAGAAGTAACCTGCATTCCCGACTTGCCGGTAATACCCTGAATCAATATTCTTGTTTCTCGATTTACTAAAATAGCCATGATATTAATTAAAAGTTCAAAATTAAAAGTTCAAAATTATTTTTTTCCATTAACTTTAAACTTTGCACTTTGAACCTTGAACTGATTAGATAGCTCAACCATCTTTTTGCATGCCACCGAAATTGGTGTTTCCGGCCCAAACAAATGGATATCATACTCTTCTTTTTTGGCAACCCGCCTAAGCATCTCATACGCTTCTTTCTGTCTCGGTCCTCCCCGGCGAATCACAATTGGGTAATCCGGTTTTGGTTTTATTTGCCCAAGGCCTTGCACAAAACCTGAAAGCGTTTCGTAAATATCAGTAAAGTTGGCGACCGCTCCCGCAACTAAACAACCTGACAAGCCTTTTCTTGAAAGTGTAACCTGCGTCAATTTTTCGACTTTTTCCCTCGACGGGTTGCCGGAATATTCCGTGTAATTTGCCGGTCTGCCTCCAGAGGCTATCACCGCATCCATTACGAGAAGCGACGCCCCTCCGCCTGAAGCCAAAATGGCAATATCACCCGCTTCGCCACGAGGCGAGCCATCAAGTTCGATAAAAGTTGAACCCGCTGAGCCACGGTAATCTTCCTCGTCGATTTTTTTGGCCGCCAGTTCTCGCTGTGATGGAATCGCCGATATCGCTCCCTTTGACAAAACATCTAAATCTCGATGACGGGCCAGTCCAGCATCATCAAGAATAATTTTGGCATCAACAGCTACGTAGTCAAACTCACCATTAACACTCCCACGTTTACTCTGAGCTCGTCGAAGGGCCAAAGGATTAACTTCTATCAACCGGCAGTCATAACGCCAAAAAGCATCCCAAAGGCGCAAAATAAAATCGATAAGTCTATCTTCTTTAGGGGTCCGACCCCTATTAGGGGTTGAACCCCTAAATATCTTTTCCAAATCTTTTTTAATTGGCCCTGCCAAAGGGTCAAAATCAATTCTTATAATCGCCTCAGGATTAGCCTTTTTTACCTCCTCAATATCAACTCCCCCTTTTTGAGAAAACAGCAAGAAGGGTATCTTCAGCGCAGTATCGTAAGTGATCGAAATATAATACTCGCTTTCGATATCAACCTTTTCGGCAAGTGCTATGAACCTTACCTGCTCTCCATTAAATTCTTTTCCTAAATGCTCTCTTGCAAAAGCAGTCAGCTGTTTTTCTGTCGTACAAACCTTTACTCCACCACGTCTACCGCGATTTCCGGAAAGTACTTGGACTTTTGCAACGATTGGAAATTTAAGACGCTTGCGAGCCTGTTTCACCGCATCTAAATCCGAAGTCATCACAAAAAAAGGGGTTTCTATCCCAACCTTTGAAAGAATCCGCAGACCTTCAAATTCGTATAGCTTCATCGATATTTTAAAATTCTAGCATAAAAGGCGCGTATAAAGTAGAATATTTTTATATCAGCAGGTCGCCAACTATTCATTATTTGAATAAAAAGGAGGTTTTGAAATTATGGAAATAACCTTGGCCACCAAAGAAGACGTCGACGGCATTTTATACCTTCAAACCCAAATTTACCGGGTTTCCTCTCTACCTCAAAATTCTAGGAAGATCCTAGACAAACTAATCACGAATCACGATTGCGATGTCTTAGTAGCAAAAAAAGATGATGAGATTGCCGGATCCGCATTTCTTTTTTACTTACCTATCCCGGCTCACGGCAAGCCCTGCGCTTTTCTGGAAGGAGTGGTGGTTGATGAAAAATTCAGAAAAAGAGGGATTGGCACCAAATTAACCCAAAAAGCAGTAGAACTTGCCAAAGAAAAAGGTGCCTACAAAATCCTCTTTACTTCCGGATTTAATAGAAAAGATATCCACAAGTTTTACGAAAAACTTGGTTTTAAAAAATGGGGCTTTGAGTTTAGAATGGATTTGGAATAGTCTATGATAAATTTATGATTTTAACCCCGCTCAAGCCCGGGACTTGATGGCTTATTCAATCTGTCCTTAATCAAACCGGTAATTATTGTCTAATTGCCTTACTTTCCCAAATTGTCCCAAAAATTCTACTCTCACCCCATATCATACTTCTATTAAGCTCTGATAGCGCATTTTTTGAATATCGCAAAACCGCACCTTCTATCTCATCCGGAGAAAAGAATGGCGCAATTCCCATTTTAACCGCGCAAAAATTTCTACTTTCAAAAAATTTGTTTGGATCGTCAAAACCTCCATCAAATAACGCCAAGGAAATCTTATCCAGGTCAGTCTGTGGAGATGTTTCCGATATTAACTCGCAAATTCCCAGTTTAATTGCACTTGAAGCCTTCCGGTTGAGTTTCCTGGAAGAAACAATTTCCAAAATATTTCTTTCTTCTAAGGAAGATGGCAACATCCGCCACCAATTAAACATCCTTATGGAGCATTTTTCTCCTAGGACAAAAACTATCCCATGCCTTACGGAAAGCGAGGGCAAAATGGCAAACCCATCGCAAGAACCGATGCGAACTTCTATATCGCTACCATCATCTCTCTCCATTGTCATGATTTTCGACTTAATTTATTTTACTTCCCGGCCAATATTTCGTCCGGAATGTCAAAATTTGAATAGACTTTCTGGACATCATCGAGTTCCTCCAGTTTCTCAATCAGCGACAAAACTTTTTTGGCAGTTTCGGGATCGGCAATCTCAACCGTTGTGGTCGGTTTTTTGACAAGCTCCACGCTTCCGGCCTTAAGTCCCTTCTCCAAAAGCGCTCTTCTGACAGTTTCTATCTCAGTCGGTTTGGTATAAACCTCGACCAAGTCGCCGGCTTCCTCGACATCCTCGGCCCCCGCCTCCGCCGCCATTTCAAAAATTTCATCTACCGACTTACCGTCCCTGGGAACAGTAATTAAGCCCTGGTCTTTAAACATCCAAGAGACGGCACCCAAAGACGCAAAAGTTCCCCCGGATTTTTCAATTACTCCCCTTATTTCGGAAAGTGCCCGATTGCGGTTGTCAGTTGTTGCCTCAACTATTAAACCGACTTTTCCTGGACCGTACCCTTCGTAGGCGACTGATTCCAGCTGTCCCCCGCCCCCTCCTTTTCCCAGGCCCCTGTCAATCGCCCGCTGGATGTTTTCCTTCGGCATGTTTACCGCCCGGGCCTGGTCAATTGCCAGTCTCAGTTTGAAATTGCTGACCGGGTCCCCTCCACCGCCTTCACGAACGGCAATGGTGATCGCGTTTCCTAACTTAGTAAAAGCCTGTCCGCGTTTTACGTCTGCCACACCCTTTTGCCTCTTAATCTGCGACCACTTGCTATGTCCCGACATATCTCACCAATTTTAAATTTTCAAAACTTATTTTGCAATCATTAGGGGTCATTAGGGGTCCGACCCCTAAATAACGTTTTGAACAAGCCGAGTACTCAAAATATCCAATAATGTTTCAAGATTTTCACCCATTGACTTCACATACGAACTAACTTAATTTGGTTTCATGGTCAATTTATTGCCTGGGAGTTGGCAGGAAAGCAACGAAATGAAGTTCCTAACCAGAACCGCAATCAAGCTGGCCATGGAAAACAACTGGCAAGAAGCGGCGAAAATCAATAAAAAGATCTTACTTTCCCAAAAAGATGATATCGAAACTCTCAACCGCCTGGCTTTCGCCTACTCGTGTCTCAAAGAGTTTAAAAAGGCTCAAAAAGCTTACAAAAAAGTTTTAGGAATTGACCCTTTTAATATAATCGCCGCCAAAAATCTGGCAAAAATTACCAAAGGAAACCGCAACGGCCAAACAAACGGTGAGCATCATTCAAACAATAAATTTGCATCACTTGACAATCTTTCAAGTGTCTTTTTATACGAACCCGGAAAGACTAAAACAGTCAACCTTTTAAATTTGGCCCCGCCGTCCGTGTTGGCAACTTTAAATTGTGGAGACCAGGTCCTTATCAATCTCAAAAAACACGCAGTCACGATTACCAACCTTGACGGTCTTTATCTTGGAGCCCTACCGGACGATCTTGCCCATAGGCTTCTCACTTTAATCAACGGAGGTAATAAGTATGAAGCGTATATCAGATCTTTAACGACAAAAATGTTGACTTTATTTATCAGGGAAGTTGAGAGATCAGAAAGATTTGTCAATCAACCTTCTTTCCAGAACAGCTTCAACCCTCTCCTCGAAGAGGAACGCTCTTTTGTTTAAACTTAGACAAAACTCACTTTATAGAAGAATTATGGGGATTTACCCACTCTCCGGACAGACCCTCTTGTTTACCGCCTGTTAAGACTTTGCCACGCCCGAAAAAATCATCTATCTGGTGCCTGCCGCTATCCAGCTTATTGTCAGTTGACGACTCGTCAAAACTTAAGGATTGCGGCAATCCAAAAGAAGGGCTTTGGTCGGAACTCGCGGGCGAAATTTTTTCCGTAGTTTTTTCCAAAACGCCTGGTTTTGCCAATATTGATATGGCAGATGACCCCGACTCGGATGTTTCAGGCTGTGTTTGTTTTTTGACCTTTTCCTGCTCGCGAATCAGGGAAATTAGGGCAATCGCAAATGAAATGACAAGAATCACAAACCCCACTGCAGCAAAAATCATTCAAAGTATTTTCTGGCAAAATCTGCTCCTACCACCACAGTCGCAAGACCCGCATTCTCCTCTCCGGCTTGCGAAACTATATCACAATTAAACAATTTCGACAAATAGACGCTATCTTTGCCGCCATCACCGGAAAGAATCACTGAACTTTCTCTCCTGTCCCCTTGGCTCTCTACACGAACAACATCAAAACCGACACTTGTAACAAAGTCCGTTGCCAACTTAGCCGCAGAGGAAGAACCAGAAGCGTTGCGGATTGTAACTTTAAAATTCTTTCTCATTATTTCCGGCGTCTCCAAATATTTGGCGATAACCCGATTTAAAGAAACTTCATCAACACCCAATACTTTTTGGCTGTCTCCAAAAACAATTTCCTCGCCATAACTCGAAAGGTCAACTAAATTCAACTGATTTATACTAAGACCTTTTACTTGCCACCACAAGCGAAGCGCATCCAGTCGAGTAATATTTGTCTCTTGAACGTTAAAACTTTTAGGACGGGCCAAAATCAGAAAAGGGGTTAAAGGGGACGCAAAATTTTTAAACATTTTTTGCGCCTCTTTCTCGTTAATATTCTGTTTATCCTTATAAATAACATAGTTTTCAATTTTTGCCCCGAACGAAAGAGTCAAAATTTTCGCAAATTTTATTCCGTCTTTTTCCTCAACCACGGAAGAAATTTTGACAATTGGTTTATTTATTTGCCCGGAAGGCAAGTAGAAGTTATCATTAACCGTCAAAAATATCATTCTTTTGGGATCTTTCTGATAAATAAAAACCGAAGGCTGAGATGTTGAAAGTGCTAAAACAAACGAACCCTTACCGTCCCAGCCCGATTTATCAAGATATTTTTTAAAAGACAACGACTTAATAAAACCGGAAAGAACTGCAAAAATCAGAACTATTACGATGAAGGCGGCAAGTAAATCTCGCCATTTTTTTTGGACTTGGTGCTTTTTCCAAGAAGATCGAGTGGCAGGATAATCCGTCATCTTTTTCGTATTCAACTTATCCTGCCCTGCAAAAAAATCCCTCACACCCAAAAGTCATTTCAAAACCTCTCTTGTCATCTCTTCAAGTCATCTCTTCAAGCTCAGAATGACGACGTTGAAACAGGCTCTAAATTGACTTTACTGAATTTAAAATTCCTTTATCTATTTGAAATTTTAAACTTTCTTAGCCCTTCTCCTTTTTCCCGATGATCTCTACTTTCGGAGGCGCAAAAACTTTGGCAATTTGCCCGGCTTGCTTTTCCAAAATCTCTTTTTTCTTCTTCCTCTTCTCACCTTTATAATAACTTCCAAAACTGCTCATAATTTATTCCACCAAAAACACCCGATATGTACAAAAGGCAACCTCCATATTCATTCTAACAACCAGACGCAAACCAGAACAAGCCCGCATGTTGTATAATCAGCCATCATGGAAAGAAAAAACAGCGAAGAAGATAGCTTATCAGCTGGTCACAACCTTCCCCGAATCGTCTATCAAGAGGGAGTTAATTCAGGGCAAATTCCTTTTTTGATAAAGCTAAAAGGAGAAAATCTCTGCGCGCTTTTAGAATCAAGGTTTAGTTTCACGCAAGAGCAAATTAGGGGCCTTGCGATCACGATTTCCCCAGAAATCAAAGAGGTCAGGGAAGAATTCCAGGAAAAATTAATTCTTGGAGAAACGGCACTCAGAAGAAACCCTCAAGGAATAAGAGAAACCACCCTCTACGCCGGAAGTTTGGCCAGATTCCATGCCGGCCAAAAATCTGAGGTCGCGGAAATGGATTCAGAACAAATTATTTTGGCAAGAACTCAAAGACTGTTTAGCTTAACCCTCCTTCATGAGGCCAGACATGCTTATGACTTGGATCTTATCGAGCAAGAAGAGAAAAAACTCAAAAAAACTCAAAAAAGGGCGCTGTCTGCTGTCGGAACACGGCTTGCCAGGCTGGCAGCTAACTTGGCATTGTTGATCCTAAACCGCAAGATTATCGGATCCATGGGTTCAGGCGCTTATACGTTTATTCTCGACAGAAGGCTAAAAAAGTCTCCTGAATTTCAGGATTTGGAAAATCGCGCGCAAGAAGAAACAAATAATATTACACCCGAATGGACAGAAATCATTGAAATTACCAAAAACCCGACTTTTTAAACCATCCTTAAAATATTTTGTGAGATAAAAGTTCCTCAAAATACTGGCTTTTGGCTTTTTTAATAGCCGCGAGATTATCCCAGTGGTCGCCTAAAAGTTTGGCCAAATGCTTACCGCCTACGGTTTCCGGAACCACCACGTAATCTGCGCCAGACTCATAAAGACGAATGGCATCGTGAAGCCAATAGGCAGTCGCAATAATTGGTCCTTTGTAATTTTTCCCCTTGGCAAACCTTATAAGATGGATGTTGTCTGAAACATCAGGATCAGTCACTACGATGAGTTTTGCCCGGCCGAATTCTAACTCTTCCAAAACCTCTGGATCAGAAATATCACCAAAAACTGCATTATAGCCGGATGCTGTAATTTGTTTAATTATATCGGGATTAAAATCAACAACCACGATCTGATTTTTATCGCGAGTCTTAGTTTTTAAAAATTCCAAAATGTCCCAACCCATTTGTTCACCGCCAACCAAAACTAGGTGATCTGTCAGCTTCTCTCTGTTTAAAACGTATGGTTCGCGAGCTACCTGCGGCAGAACCACTAAAAATGGCTTTTCCAGAAATCGATAGATCCTCTCCCCATAAAGAATTAAGTAAGAAGAAAGAGCAATCGTTACAATCCCAACGCCGGCCACTAAAGAAAGAGTATCGCCACTTATATGCCCAAGCGCCACCCCTGTTGTCAAAAGTATCAGAGAAAATTCTGAAATTTGCGCACCGGTCACTGAACTTAAAAAGGCAGTCCTGTTTCTGAAGCCCAACGTTTTCATAATCGCCAGCATTATAAGTGGCTTACCAAAAAGGATAAATAAAGACAAAACCAGAATATCGACAATCATCACGCGGGATGCCGAAACGGAAATAGAAGCCCCCAGTAAAATAAAGAAGATGACGATGAAAAAATCACGAAGTGGCTTGACTCTTGCCGAAATCTGTAAGCGATATGCGGAAGATGCAATGGCCACACCCGCCAAAAATGCCCCGATGGCAATCGAAAAACCGGCTATTGCGCCTACGGCAGATAACAAAAAGGCCCAAGCAATAGCTGCAACGAATAACAATTCAGTAGAAGTTGAAGTCAACTTAAACAAAATGGGCAAAATGAATTTTGAAGCCAAATATGTTAATCCTACTAAAAGTAACCCTTTGACGAAAATCAAAAGAATCGAAAACATCGAAGGAAGATGGCCGCCTTGACCGAATCCCGACAAAATCATCAAAGCGCTGATGGCTACAAAGTCCTGAGTCAGGAGATAACCAATGGCAATTTTCCCGTATAGGGATTGCAAATCATGTTTCTCGGAAAGTAATTTAATGATAATTACTGTCGAAGAAAAAGTAATGGCAAAAGCAATGTAGGCTGCTTCAATTGGACTCTGTCCGAGCCCGGAAAGTAGAATAAAACCGACAACCAGCGTGAAAAAGATCTGCCCCAAACCCGTAAAAATTGCTGTCTTACCCACGTATTTAAGATCTTGGGTTTTAAGCTCCACTCCTACCAAGAAAAGCAGAAACGCGATGCCAAGATTTGAAAGGAGATCAAAAACGGATTTATCAATGTTTTTGAAAAAACCAAAAAGAGAAATAATAATGCCTGAGAAAATATAGGCGAGAATGAGCGGCTGCTTGAAAGACCGCAGTATAATCCCGATAATTGTGGCCAAAACCAGAACGCTGGCCAGCTCTAAAAAGGCAGTGGGCATAAACTAGACGCTAGTCGCTAGACGCTAGAAAAATCATTGCATTTTTAAGATCCTTTGGCAAGTCTAGGGTAAAAGCAATTTCTTTTTTTGTCTTAGGATGCCTGAAGGCTAAGAATGCCGCGTGCAAGAAAAGCCGCGGGCACCACAAAAGATCAAATTTAATAAGTTTTCTCGGACAGTAAATCAAATCAGAAACGATTGGATGGCCAATACTTTTTAAGTGAACACGAATTTGATGAGTCCGGCCGGTTTTGGGAAAAACTTTAAGCAGTGTATAGAAAGTAGCATGTTTTTCCAAATAATTAATTCGAGATTTAGTCATCCCCTCCAGGGGTCCGACCCCTTCAGGGGTCGGACCCCTAAAGAACTTGTGCTGAAAGTAACTAACCATTCGATATTCCGTCCTTGCCTCTCTAGCCTTAGAACCAACACCATTCCAAACCCGGTTTGGAATTGAAGCTACAAACCGGGTTTGGGCAACCCCAAACTTGCCAAATTTGCCTATCCTGCCGATCTTAGATTCAATAACCCCCGACTCCTCCTTTATTAGTCCATGAACCAAAGCCATATATTCTTTCTCAACTCTCCTTTCTTTAAATTCCCCTTGCAAGAAATCAAAGGCCTCTTGGGTCTTTGCCACCAAAAGAAGTCCCGAAGTCTCCCGATCCAGTCGATGCACAATCCCCGCCCGATCTCCAATGCCTGAATCGCCAGGTTTGAGGTGAAAATATCCCGCCAGTTGATCTTGTAACGTCTCTTCACGAATCGTCTCGCTCCGATTCACCACCAGCCCAGCCAGCTTCTCAACCACTAAAATCTGTCCATCCTCAAAAACAATGCTTGCTCTCTTTAACATAAGTTAATAGTATCGGGAAGCAAAGCCCCAAGTCAAAATTCAAACAAGTTGACTTGATAAGCCGATAGTAGTAAAGTCCATTCCTATGGTTGAAACTGGACAAACTCCAAACCCATTAAATGAAAAAGCGGCTGAACTAGCCAAAAAACTTGGGATTGAAACCCGTGACCTCCAGCCATGGCAAGTAAGCCAAAGTTTGAGTGCTCTGGCAAAAATAAAACTTGCTCAGGAATCTGGAGCGCCAGATGATGTTATTTCTGACCCAACAAAACTTCATGAATGGTTAAGAAGGCGGGGTCAATTACCAAAAATTGAAACCGTCGGGCAAATTATAGAATATTTAGACCCAGAACTTCGATTACAACGACAACAGACAGAATTCGCCAGAAGAGAAACAGACTTAAAACAGGAGATAGCGCATCTAAAATTACAAGTAGATAGACTAACAGTAAGAGAGCAATACCTAGCAGACCTGACTACACAGTTAAGAAACAAGCTAGAGAGTGCTCAAAGAGAGCTAGCTGGATTACGTATAAATTCCGGCAGTGACCTAAAAAGAGCTGACCAAGGAAAAAGGGGCGCCACAGATCTTGATAATTTTTTGGGGGGGGTTGAGTTTTACAAGAGAAAAAATAGCATCCTTGCCACCGGCTGAGAGAGCTAGAGCTGTTTCAAGATTAAAAAGAGTCGCAGCACAAATCTATCACCCGGATAGCGGAATCAACCCTGACTCAAAAATTCTTCTCTTCAAGCAATCAATTCGTTCTTAAACGATCAAGAGCCTAAAAAAGGGTAATTTACATAGACGCGCACGCATATTTTTGACAATGCGCGTTCACGAATCAGCCGTAAGGCGAACTTGGATAAGATCCTTTCGCTTCCTTTATTAACCGAGGGAAAATCAGGGAGTAGATTAAAATAATTGTCCCAATCGTAATTGCCGCATCCGCGAGATTAAAGGCGGGCCACTTAATCAAACCCACAAGAAACCAGTCCGGCAGTGGTAGCCACGTCAGACGTCGTAAAAAACTAAAATTAATAAAATCAATTACACATCCTCTCAATACCCTATCAAAGATGTTTGACGTCCCGCCACCAATAACCAGCGCTAAGGCAAATAATTTACTGTTGAAGGGGCCAATCGAAGAAAAGTGCTTTAGAAAAACATAAATAACTGCCAAGAGTACACTAAAAGCTATTAAACCGTTTAGAATCCCCGGCAGGGTTCCGAATGCAAAACCAGCATTACAGTTTAAATCTAAACCATGAATTAAAACATACCATTTGCTGATCTGATCAAAAGCTAAAACTGAAAATAATACCGGGAAAGTCTGAAGCACCGACTATTTTATTTTCTTTCCT
Organism: Candidatus Curtissbacteria bacterium RIFCSPLOWO2_12_FULL_41_16; assembly: GCA_001776545.1. Classification (GTDB taxonomy): domain Bacteria; phylum Patescibacteriota; class Microgenomatia; order Curtissbacterales; family GWA2-41-24; genus WO2-42-50. The sequence goes on from MFBZ01000029.1 coordinate 76,816, forward strand.
TTTTCAATTTCTTCCTTACATTTTAAACAATAAATAGCCGATGGTTTTACCTCAAGCCTTGCCAGCTCTATTCTTTTGGTGCAACGCTCGCAAATTCCATATGTTCCTTTTTTGATCTTGGTAAGTGCCCTCTCAATTTCGCCAAGCTCATCTTTGAGTCTTGTTTCCATAATCGCAACTTGCTCATGACCAAAAAGGGCGGCGGCGTCGCTTCCCGGTTCAACAATAAGCGCTCTGTCTGTAGTCAAAAACGGATCTTCCCGCCTGAGACGCTTAATTTTCGAAAGGATTGCATCCCTATGACGCTCTACCTTATTTTTAATTTTTTGAATATCAATCATCCTGCAATTTGCTAATTAAAAAAATATGTTTTCATCTTTTAATCCCGACTACTCCCAGAAAGTCAAAAAATCCGTCAGCAATTTCTTTGACGACTACGCAAAGCAGTATGAATATTGATCTTAACAAATAAAAAGGTAAAAAAACAATAGACTTGGAAAATTTACCTGTTTCCTCAATACTGGTTACCATGCGCAACGCCCTAAAAAGTACTAAAAGGCAAATTGCCGAAAACTTCTTTGCGTCGTCTCTCCAGCTGTTTTTGGATAAAATATACCAAGAACCGATCCCGCCAATAAAAAACAGAAATGGCGCCAAAAGCTGATAGGCCAACGGGCCAATTTTAGGCCCGGCGTCACTTTTTGTAACTACAAATAAAAGATGAAGCAAGAAAACCGAAACCAGATATAAACTTGCAAAAAAACCCACATGCCTTTTTTGAGTTGCCAGGCGTTTTAAAATTACAAAAATGACAAAATATCCCAAAAAATGATAAAGGCCTTCCCGGTTTAAACTGAAAAGAGCCGCCAAAGCCATCCCAAAAACCAAAGGAGCTGCCGCTAAATCAAAAATATACCAAAAGCTGACTTTCGAACTTCGCAAATACAACGCCGCAAAAAGCATTGCTCCAAAAAGACCGCCATAAAAATCAAAACCGCCATAAGCATTAAAAAAAAGAAGTCTGTTAACCGACCACTGGTACAGACCAGGATTAATAACAAAGTCAAAAACCCTGGCGCCCAAAAAAGCCCCAACACCGCAAATTATCGCAATATCGAATATAAATTCGGAGTCCAAAAGCTCATGCCTGCCTGCTCTCCAGAATAAAAAAAGGGCAAGGGCAGAAGCCGTTCCGACACTTAGAGGATGCCAAATTGCTACAAAATCAGAAATGGTTAAAATCATCTCTCGCAGACGCATTATATCAACAGGTCGCCCTCCCCCGCCAATGGCGGGGATAACACCTCCTCTCTGCTTTGCCCGCCAGGGATAGAGGCTTGGCTGATGTGCCAGAATATGGTAGAATTTTTGTTGTACCGGCTTTCAAGCTGGTCATATTTTATGACCGCCACAGCACATGCCTTAATTGGCGCTAGCCTCGCTCTCAAGATCACCAATCCAATTATAGGAATTCCGGCAGCCATCCTCTCTCATTTTGTGGCAGATCTTGTACCTCACTGGGATACAGGCACCAATCATCGCAAAAAATCTGTATTAATTTGGAGAATCCAGGCAGCTTTAGATGTAATTCTAGGCTTTTTGTTGGTATTCTTGCTGTTTAGGAATAAGGTTGATCCCGCTTATCTTTATTCTATGGTTATTGCTTCTCAACTGCCCGATTGGCTTAAAACTCCATCAGACATGTTTGGTATCAAAATTCCTCCATTTTCCTGGCTGGAAGACATCAGCCACAAAATCCAAAGCCGTATGCAACTTCCCTGGGGACTTGTAACGCAAATTGTTGTTGTCGGGGTGATACTTGTTCTGGTTTTGAGAAGTATTGGGGTGGATAAAACGCTGGTCACCTCTTCAATTTTAAATTGAAAATTTGCCTTTCCAAAGGAAAACCCCCACAATTTAAAACTATTTTGCTCTCTCCACGTACTGTCCTGTTCTCGTATCCACCCTTATCACTTCATCCGTCTTGATAAAAAGTGGCACTTTTACAACCAGTCCGTTTTCCAAAACTGCATCCTTTTGGGCAGCCCCGACAGTGTTACCGCGGGCTGCCCCGCCTGTTTGGAAAACCTTGTACTCAAGGATTTTTGGGATCTCGATATAAAGGGGCTTGTCTTCTACCGCAAACAAGATAATCTCTATTCCTTCTTTTAAATAAGGCCCATACTCTCCCGTCAATCTGTCGGCAAGATTAAACTGATCATAACTTATGGTGTCCATAAAATGGTAACCTTGATCGTCTCTGTAGAGATATTGAGCTTTTTTTCGCGCCAGATTGACATCGGCGACTTTGGCTCCTGTGATAAACGATTTTTCAATTGTAGATCCGGTATTTAGACTTTTCACTTTGACTTTGACTGTACCCGAACCCCTGCCCATCTTAATATGCTCGTAGGAAAGAACCAGGAAATATTCCCCTCTGTCCTCAAAAGCAGTTCCGGATCGCAATTCAGTAACTGAAATCATATTTTAAATTTTTAATTTAAATTGAATTTTCAATGTTTTAATTTTAAAATTTTAAAATTTAGATTTGATTAAAAATTTCAAATTGCTCGATTATTTTTCACCGGCCAATCTCATTACCAAGTTCACAAGCGTCGCCACCATCACACCCGTTGCTCCCTTTGTCTGATACGGCTTTTCATTTTCTTCCCAGGCAGTTCCGGCAATATCAAGATGAGCCCAATTAACCTTTTCATCCACAAATTCCTCTAAAAATTTAGCGCCTGTTGAGACTCCCCCACCTTTTACAGTAGAAAGATTGGATATATCGGCAATGTAGCTTTTAAGTTGATCTCTAAATTCATCATAAAGAGGAAGTTGCCATAATCTTTCACCGCTTGTGTTTCCTGCTTCTTTGACCAGATCGACAAAATTCTGTGGTCGACCCAAAACTCCGGATGCCCAAGTTCCCAAAGAAACCACAACAGCCCCGGTTAGCGTCGCAACATCCACGATCCAGTCAGGCTTTGAATTTTTCTGAATGTAAGTTAAAGCATCCGCCAAAACCAAACGACCTTCCGCGTCCGTATTAATAATTTCCACAGTTTTCCCCGAAAGCCCTTTTACAACATCACCAGGTTTTGAAGCGCGACCTGAAGGCAAATTCTCAGTTAAGGGAACCGCCGCCACGACATTGATTTTAGGACGAAGCCTTGAAATAATCTCCATTGCCCCAAAAACGCTAGCTGCTCCTGCCATGTCCATTTTCATCCATTCCATATTCTCCCCCGGTTTTATCGAAATACCGCCCGAGTCAAAAGTGATTCCCTTGCCAACCAATGCCAAGGAGAATCCTTGACGTGGCAAGCCTTGATACTCCATCACCACAAAATAAAGATCTTCCTCCGAACCTTTGGCAACTGCCGCCATTAGATTCATTCCCATTTGATTAACTTGTTTTTCTGAAAAGACCTCAATTTTGAGCTTATTCTCGGTTGCAATTTTTTGGGCAAACTTAACCATATATTCCGGGGTGCAAACATTTGCCGGCAAATTAACCACCTCACGCACTTTATGAATTGATTCTGAAATCACAAGACCTAAATCAGCTTTTTCCCTTACCTTAGCAATGTCCCCGTCCACTAATATTCCCAGATTTTCCATTTTCGATTTTCCATTTTCATTTCTCTCCGTCTTATGGTGTCCCGGATCAAAAATTCCCGAAGCAAAACCGTAAACTACGATGTCAACTCGATCTGATACTTTGGTTTCTTCTGGCAAATAAATTGCCAGACGCCTGACCCCTTTTGTATGTTGCTTGCCAATATAGGCTGCCACCTGCTTAAGCTTTACATTATCCAGCTTCTCTGCTTTCCCTAAACCGACAAGAACTACCTTCTCGATTTTTTTATGTTTTTTGGGGGGAATATGAAACGTGCCGCTTTCAAAAAGTTTCCCAAACTTCTCGTCTTTTTCAAAATATCGACCGATCACGCCATCAGTCATCAGGTCAACCTGACCGAGTACCGAGGGTGTGGCCTTCTTGCCTTGCTCCTGCCAACAACCGACGACCAATGTATCGGCAGTAATTTTGTCTAAATTAAATTTATTAACTGTAACTTTCATATTTAAACTTAGAGATCAAACCTCTGAAAGAACGCTTTCCGCTACAAAGGTTAGCTTTGGAAAATGATATAATAAACAGGCTCAATAATGCAATCTGATCTCAAATGCGTCTGCATTTGAAGAGAAAGAATGACAAAACGTTAAAGCGAAGTTCATTCTGACGAGCCGGGGTGTCGAAATTGGTATACGATCTCGTCTCAAAAACGAGAGAGCTTAACGCTCGTGAGGGTTCGAGTCCCTCTCCCGGCACATGCCTGCCCATAAATTACCTCTCAAAAACTTTGACTGGACTTCTAATTTTGCCTATGCAGTCGGAGTTCTAGCTACTGATGGCAGTCTATCAAAAGACGGTCGTCACATATCTCTAACATCCGCAGAAAAAGAAATGCTCCGTTTGTTGGCAAAATGTTTAAACCTGAAAAACAAACTTTCCAAAAACCCAATGAGTGGCTATTCTAAAAATCAAGCGTGGAGAATCCAGTTCGGTAATGTTCAGCTATATAACTTCCTATTACAGATAGGACTATCTCCAAACAAAACTTATTCTTTAGGAGAGTTAAAAATTCCAAATGAATTTTTTAGGGATTTCTTGAGAGGGCACCTCGATGGTGACGGTTGTATAATTACGTACACAGATAAATACAACACTCCAAAAAACCCAGAATACATTTATGCAAGGCTTATGACATATTTTATGTCCGCAAGTAAAGTTCATATCCAATGGCTCCAGAACTATATAAAAGACTCTCTCGATATTCAAGGAGCTTTATTAGAAAGAAAACCAAAACATAAAAATCACGTCACAACCTGGACCCTAAAATTTAGCAAGAAAGAATCAACCAAACTTCTCAATTGGATCTACTACTCCCCATCGTTACCGTTCTTGAAAAGAAAATATCAAAAAGCAAAACCTTATTTATATTTGTAATTTCTTTACCAATTAGACTAAAATCTTGTGAGGGCTGCACTTAATTTTTATTCCAAGATAGCGAAAACCACCGAGTCAGACTCGGTAGAAGTTTATACACGGCTTCGGACCGGATCAAAATTCCGATCCCGGATCGGAAGCGGTCAATGTTGTCTTTGGCACAAAGCCGCTTTCGTAAAGCCCTCTCAAAAGCCTTTCCAGGGAATTTTGCCTGAAAGATCCTATCGCACAAAGTTCGGATTCGCTTTTTCTAAGAACATCACCAACCGTTGTTAAAGCACCACCACGCTGAAGCACTGTTCCCACTCTGCGACCATAAGAATCCCCATCGCGAAATAAGGCACCAATAGGGATAGCGAGTTTTTCTTCGGTAAGGGAAAAAGCGTTAAGATCGCCAAGACTTTGGCGGATTCCTTCCATCCCCTGTCTTGTCTTGCTATCGCCAGCGTCAATAGCATTTGGCTCACCCAAGAATTGGCGGTAGGCTTCTAAAATATACTCCTCCGGGGGCAAATCAACGCCTACTTGACTAAATGCTTTCTTAATACTGACCGCGGCAGCCCCTAAAACCGCGGGCAATTGCTCGGACGCTTCTGACAATCTTTCGCCGATAGCAAAAGCTTGCTCCATCAGCTCGTTGCATAATTCCTCATCGCCGGCACCAGATGCTTCGACGGCACGACGAAGCATTTCTGTCCTCTCTTCGCGCATTTTGCGGGCTTGTTTCCTGACACATTCTTCAAGTGCACCAAAAAACTGTTCAACCATAGTCGACCGATTCTAACACTCCTCGCCAACTATGTCAATACTATAAGCCATGAAAGTAACTTTGCCTAAAAGACCTTCATTTTTGGACTGTCGGGTCAACCTGTTCCGGGACCAGCCTTGATTACTGAATCCCTGATTACCCCAGGATTAAAATTCACCTGCGGTTCCCAATCGAAAGTATGGATTGACGATTTCTCTTAATTTCCTCTCATCTAAGATACCTTCATTTATAACGCCCTGCATTCTGGCGTTGATTAGGGTAAAGTCGGGATAGGCAAATTCAATTCCTGAAACAAAAAGTCCCTCCTTACGGATAGTGCTTCCTTTGCGTTGAACAAATTCTCCAAAATAGGCAAGAGTTGCTTCAAAAAAGTAAGGTGGAGAAGTAAAATTTATCCTATACACTCCTGGTAGTGTTCCGTGCCAACTGCCATCCGCAATGGGTTTGTCATCACCTGCCAAGTAAGAACTTACTTCAAAATGTTTGTCGCAAGTGAGCCTAAATAAGGTAATTCCATAAAATCCATTGGGTAATTCTAGCATCATACCCTCATCGGGAGAGACAGTGCAGAAAGGACGAAGACTTTTAATTGCTTTGGCCTGCAGAGAGTCTGACTCGGTGGCAGATCCTGATTTTAATAAATCTATACTCTCTTGAGAGATTTGTGAGTCAAGGGTTAATAAATAATTAAGGAGTTTGTCCTCTCTGTCTCTCCAGAGAAATAATTCACAGAGGGAGGATAAATCGAATTCTTCAATTACAACATCACGATCCACTTGCCGGTTTTCCCCTATTGCCGGAAAAACATAATGAGGTCTAGGACCATCTAATGAGACTCTAGCATAAAGATCTGGCGCGTGTGTTCTGGGACCCACTTCTCTTTCTCCGGTCATGTACCCCAAAGTATAGACCTTGAGCTGCTACTTTTCAAGAACTATAAGTTGCCGGGGTTAGGCTGCTTCGGCGGTCACCTGGGGTTCGGGGGCGCCGCGGGTTCTGCGCTTTTCCACTCCGTAAAACTTAACGCGGTCGGGACGAAAAACCAAATCAATTTCTCCTGTCGGCCCGTTTCTGTGTTTTTGAATATCAAGCTTCACGGCTTCCAAACTGTCCTGATCCGGCCGCCAAATAAACATCACCACATCGGCGTCCTGTTCAATCGCTCCCGACTCGCGCAAATCAGCAAGTTGCGGCTTTTTGGTACCCCTTTGCTCTACTGCCCGGGAAAGCTGTGAACAGGCAAGTATCGGGATCTTAAGCTCTCTTGCCAAATTCTTCAGATTTTGAGAAATTTCCGAAACTTCCTGAACCCGGTTTTCTAAATTGCGCGCGTGAATAAGTTGCAGATAATCAACAATCAAAAGCGAAAGTCCGTGTTCAACCTGCAAACGCCTCGCTTTGGTACGCATCTCCATGATATTGGCAGCCGGAGTATCATCGATAAAAAGCGGCGCATCGGCCAAAATCCCCATCGCCTCCTGCAGCCTGTCAAAATCCTCGTCATCCAATTTGCCGGTCTTAAGCTTCCAGGAATCAACTTCCGACTGTGAAACAAGAAGTCTGTCGACCAACTCCTCTTTACTCATCTCCAGGGAAAATATTCCCACGGGAAGCCCTTCCTTGACGGCCACATGACTAGCGATATTTAAAGCCAAAGAAGTCTTACCTTGACCAGGGCGAGATGCCAGAATTAAAAGATTTGAATCCTGCATTCCCGCCAATTTTCCGTCCAAATCCCAAAAACCGGTCGGCACTCCGCGTAAACCTCCCGCCTTTCGATGAAGCTCGTCAAGCCGATCAAAACTCTCGGCCAAAGCGTCCTTCACCGGAATAAAGTTTTGGCGCATCTGTTGTTGGCTAAGGGCAAAAATGGCTTGTTCGGTCTCGTCTAAAATCGACCTGATATCTCCCGTTTCATCAAAAGCTTTCTCGGAAATTTTGCCCCCCGTCGCAATTAACTGCCGTTTTACCCAGTGATCACGGACTATCTGCGCGTATTGGGCAATATTGGCAGCAGTCGGAACGGCCGAGGCCAACTCCGCCAAATATGCTGATCCGCCGACATTATCAAAGTTACCATTCCTTTTTAATTGAGCTGTCAGGGTCACCAAATCTATCGGCTCCCGCCTCTCGTAAAGATCGCAAAGAGAGCCGAAAATATCGCCGTGTACCTGTCTGTAGAAGTGCTCGGGTTTTAAAAATTGAATTATAGATACTATCGCGTCGCGATCAAGTAAAATCGCGCCGATTATTGCTTGCTCTGCCTCCAAATCTTGCGGGGGAATCCGCCCTGTAATTTGTTTTGCCATGGATTAAAATTACACTTTGACTATCTTTGTTTTGCCAAAACCACTACTTCCGGTTCTTCGGGTAATCGATCACGGCTCACGGAAAGTTTTCCGACCGGCTCCAACTTTTCTTTTCCCATCGCCGAAAGAAAAACGTCGACACCTTCAAGATCAGCTTTTAGTCCGCTGATTTTGTAATGCATCGGTATGATAATTTTGGGCTCCACGGCTGAAATGATATCCTCTGCGTCGCGACCGCCGATCGTATACACCGATCCTGTGGGTATTAAAAGAACATCACAGAGAGACAACGTTTCTCGCTGTTCCTGCGTTAATTTTTTCTGTCCCAAATCGCCAAGATGGACAATATTAACCCCGTCAATTGTCACTTGAAAAATAATATTTTTTCCCCGCTGGCTTCCCTCCTTGTCATCGTGAAAACTTGGCAGGCCGACAATATTGACTCCTGACTTTTCATACTCCCCGGGCCCTGAAATCACAAAAGGAGGCGCCACCTCATCCGTACCCTGTACGGCTTCTATATAATTATGATCGCGATGCTCGTGGGAAACACAAACTATATCCGCCTCAAGCTTAAGTTTAGGAAGACCAATAAAATCAGCATCGAATGGGTCAAAAACCACGCTGGCAGCCTTACCGCGAATTTTAAAACAAGCCTGACCATACCACCAGATATCAACCATAGTTTAAAAATAATAACACAAGTAACTAAACAACAGAAAGACGGTAATTGCCAGCTAAAATCACCTTATGTTAAGCTAGTACACTGAATAATGAAACCAATTTCCGTAAATAGTACCGCTAAAATTGCGGTCTTTCTTATACTTATTTTATTCTTGACATACGCCCTCTGGTGGCTTTGGCAAAGACAACCAGGACCCCACCGGCTGGTGAGCCCGGAGTCTGTCACAACCGCGACCCAGGAGGCGCGGCCTGCTGAAAACCAAAAAGACATACAAATCACCCCTGCCGATGGTTCAGTTTTGAAATCGTCCAAAGTTTTACTTCAAGGCAAATTCTTGCCCGATGACTTTGTTTTGATATACTCCAACGCTTATCAGGCCATTGTCAAAACCGACAAGACTGGTAATTTTGAATCAGAAATTACTCTTAACATGGGCCTTAATCTGGTCAATCTTACTACCATTTCCGGGAACCTTAAAGAAGAAGGTCAAAAAAAGTTTTCCTTCTGGCTTACAAAAGACGAAGACGCCGGCAAAAACTTTTTCACAGGCACCGTTAAAAGCATTTTTGATACTCTCATCACTCTCACCTCCGCAAATGGTGACAAAAACATCCGCACCGGCAAATCGACTAAACTTGATATTCCCGAAGAAGACGGCACGCAAGCTGCAGGCATTAAAAACATCCGTATCGGAGACTTCGCCATAGCTTTAGGCGAGGCCTCCAGCCGGGACACCATCATTGCCCAATCATTACAGATCATAAGAGGCGACAAACCGCAAAATACTAGAGATTTTATTATTGGTAAAATTAGCGCAAACGTCCGTCAGGATCTTTTCTCCGTAAAAAATAATAAAGATGGTAAACTTGCTGAATTCGCCCTCGACAAAAACTCACAAATTACGCCTTCTGGTCAAAAAGCCAAAATCACGGATATCGAAAAAGACAAAAATGCCATTGTCATTTATCATAAGGAAGACGACAAAAACATCGCCGATTTAATCTACTTAATACCCCAAATAACAAGCCCATGACGTCTGTCGTCAACAAAGAAATTAAACTATTAAGTATTGGTTTTGCATTAATTTTTGCCGGTTTTAGTGCTGTCCAGCAGTTTGTCACGCCATTTTTCTCATCAACTGGACAAGCATCAACTGGCTTTTAATCTTTAGTTTTAATTTATCTATTTTTTCTTTTGTCTGGACCTATCTCTGCCATAACAGTTTCTAAATTTGGAGCAAAGAAAAATATGCTCGTAGGATCAACAATCTATTCACTGTTTATTCTTTCACTTTTGAGCAAAAATATTTTGTTAGTTTACTTTGCCTCGTCACTTTTAGGTATTGCCGCTGCGCTTCTTTGGACAGGCCAAAATAGTTATTTAATTCGAGTCTCGAATCAAAAATCATATGGAACGGCATCGGGATTTTTTTATTCTATCTTTACTCTTGGCTCAGGAGTGGGTGTTTTATTTTTGGGGTTTTTAATCGCAAAGTTTCATTACGAAATACCTCTTTTATGGTACTCTTTCCTGCCGCTTGCCGGCTTTCTTTTCTTAACTGGACTTACTGATTTAAAAGTAAAACAGCAAACCAGTCAATTTAAACTCGCCGCCAAATTCCTGACGAACATCATACCATTAAGATTATCAATCTTTTACTTTGCGTTTAGTTTTATTAACGGACTCGTTTTCGGTATTATTCCAATTGATATTTAAAACCTTCTGGGGACCAAATACGTTGGCGTCTTATCCTCCATAATTTTTATGATGCCCATTTTCTTTTCTTTCTTTTTTGGAAGATTCTCTGATATCCGTGGCAGAAAAGCGACTATTATTCTTTCATACATCATTCTAACCCTAGGTTTAATGTCGATGTATTTTCGAGAAAGACCCCTCCTATTAATTTTAGGTATATTCTTGCTTGCCATAAACAGAGCAGTAATTGCACCAACTATTTTTGCCCTAATAGGTGATGTTTCAACAGAAAAAAATATTGAGGCACACACCGCTCTTTTATGGATGGCTCAAAATATCGGAGTAGTTTCTGCGTTAATCTTTTCAGGCGAAGTCCAAACAAAACCAATTTACCTGATCTCAATCGCCATAATAGTTATCTCTTTGGTAATTTTACTGCCCGTACTAAAATTAGATTTTAAGGCCATCAAACTAAAACTTTCTCAAGAATAAAAAATTCACAACTTCCACCCTTGGGGTGAATTGCGTTGACACCTGCGGGTACAAAACCATTATCCCACCTCCGAGGAGTTAAAGCCCAACTCGGAGGTGTTTATTGGAGAGATCAGTCTGCTACAATTAGATCATGCAAAAGGCGCCACCAACACCAAAAGGATTCCGCGATATACAACCGGAGCTTGCCAAAAAGCGCCGGGAGGTAATTAATAAAATCGTTGGGGTTTTAGAAGAATTCGGCTTTGAACCAATCGAAACACCAACCATCGAATTTGCCGGAACCTTAAAAGGAAAATACGGCGAGGAAGAAAGGTTGATTTACGAATTTAAAGATCGCGGCGGAAGAGATCTCGCTCTGCGTTACGATCTGACCGTACCGCTGGCCCGCTATGTGGCAACCTACAATTCTCCTTTGCCTTTTCACCGTTATCAAATCGGCCAGGTCTTCCGAGGAGAAAACCCTCAGCGCGGCAGGTATCGCGAATTCACCCAGCTTGACTTTGATACGATCGGATCAGATAGCCTCGAAGAAGACGCCAAAATCATTGCCTGTGCCCTAAAAGCAACAAAGGCGGTAGATGTCAAAGGTGCCAAAATGCTCATCAATGACCGCAAAAATTTTACAAATGTACCAAAAGAAATTGTTGTCATTCTTGATAAACTAGATAAAATCGGCCAGGAAAAAGTCCTGGAAGAACTAACCCAGAAAGGGATCAAAGAAACTGCGGCAACTACCATACTCCAGAGTATGAGAAATAAATCACCAACCGAAGATTTAGGGGAAATTTTTAAAATACTTGAAGAGAAGTTCGCTGTTAAAAAAGAAGAATATATTTTTAATCCCTTTTTGGCGCGTGGCCTCGACTACTACACCGGCTCAATTTTTGAACTTAAGCCCAATGACGATCCCGTTTCGTTAACAATCGCGGCCGGCGGCCGCTACGATAATTTAATCGGCATGTTTACCCATCCCGACAAAGGAGGAACCAAAAAACAAATTCCGGCAGTAGGATTCTCGTTCGGACTTGATCGATTAATCGAAGCTCTTCCTTAGAAATTTTTAATGAAGCCTAATCCCGCTTTCTTCTACACCGTCACGGCCGCTGTCATTTGGGGCGCCACGGCTCCGATTATGAAATTGACCCTGGCTCAAATACCGGTTTTTTCTTTAGCTTTTATCCGAATGGCCGTGGCCTCTTTGATTTTGGGAATTTTAATCGCAAAAAAATTAAAAATTGAAAAAGCAGATTATGCCACATTCTTTTGGGCTGCAATCACCGGCGTAACTCTCAATCTCGCCTTTTTCTTCCTTGGCCTTAAATTAACTCAGGCAATTTTGGCAGCCTTTCTGGTTGCCTCAGTTCCTGTTTTTACGCTATTCGCGGCTCATTTTTATCTAAAAGAAAAGTTTAACCTGCGGCTTATTATCGCTTCCGTAATCGCCATGATTGGAGTCATTATCATTATTGGCAAATTCGATGGCGGGCTTTCCCCAAAACAACTCCTTGGCAATCTTCTACTTTTTGCTGCCACCCTTTCTTGGGTTGCCCATGAAATTATTGCTAAAAAACTTCTCAAGGTTTATCAGGCTGGGGTTGTCGCTTTTTATTCAATGGCTGTAGGTGCTGCCACTTTCTTCCCTCTCTTTTTATGGGAATTTTGGCGAGATCCCACGTGGATTGGCAAAGTTGACACTTCAGGATTTTTAGGTCTTCTTTACGGAATTTTTTTTGCTTCATTGGCTGCCTATTGGGCTTGGCAACAAGGATTGAAGCTTTTGCCGGCAGGCCAAGCCGCCTTTTTCTTTTATCTTGACCCGGTCTCCGGGGCAATTCTTTCAATGATTCTTCTCGGAGAAAGACTAACTTCAACATTGGCAATAGGCGGTATCTTAATCATAATCGGCGTCTTTTTGGCAGAACACAAACGGCAAGCCCGCCAGCTTGACAAATAGTAAAAAGACGAGAGATGGAATTGTAAAATGCAGCCGAATTTTGTTAGAATTATCAAGTTATGAAAGCCAATATTCATCCGCAATACTTTAACGATAGCAAAATTACCTGTGCCTGTGGCAATACATTTACCACCGGCAGCACTCTTCGTGAAATACACGTTGACGTCTGCAACATGTGTCATCCCTTTTTTACGGGAGAGATGAAGTACATGGATACTTTAGGCAGAGTCGAAAAATTCCAAAAAAGCCGGGAAAAAGCCAGGCTTGTAACTACCCAAAAGATTAAAAAGGAACAAACAAAAGAACAAAGAAAACGCCCTACAAATCTTCGCGAAATGTTAGAACTCGCCAAAAAGCAAGCCTCTTCGTAGTCTGCCTACGGCGGGCTTAATTTCCAAATCTTAATTGAAAATTAAAGTATGAACGATTACTTAAAAAAACAAATCGACGAACTGGAAACCAAAATAGCCGAAGTCAAAAAACTTTTGGAAGATCCTTCTATGGCCGAACTTGCCCAAGAAGAACTAAAAAAACTCGAAGAAGAAAAATCTACTTTAGAAAATACCATCAACCATAAACCACAAAGCTCAAACCATGACGGCTCTGCCGTCATTTTAGAGATCCGTGCCGCCGCCGGTGGCGAAGAAGCCGGACTTTTTGCCGCCGACCTCTACCGGATGTACACCAAGTATGCTTCCAGTCAAAAATGGCAAGTCGAAGAGCTGGATAGAAACGAAGGCGGCATTGGCAATATCAAAACAGTTGTTGTAAAAATAGGCGGTAGAAATATTTATGACAAGCTCAAATATGAATCCGGGGTCCATCGTGTCCAAAGAGTCCCCGAAACCGAAGCTTCCGGCAGGATCCACACTTCAACCGCCACGGTAGCGGTTTTACCCGAGGTTGCAACTGCAGACTTCAGCATTAATCCGAAAGATCTAGAATTCGAAGCTTTTAGATCCGGCGGGCATGGTGGCCAGAATGTTAATAAAGTCTCAACGGCAGTACGCATCAAACATATTCCTTCAGGAATTACCGTAAAAGCCCAAACCGAAAGAAGTCAAGCCCAAAATCGCGAAATTGCCATGCAAATTCTGCGCGCCAAACTCTATCAGATGGAAGAGGGAAAAAGACAAGCCGAGGTCGGTAACTTGCGAGCAGCTCAGGTCGGAGCCGGCGATCGTAGCGAAAAAATCCGCACCTACAACTTTCCCCAGGATCGAGTAACAGACCATCGAATCAATAAATCCTGGCACGATTTGCAAGGCGTAATAGATGGGAATCTATCTAAAATTATCTGGGCATTGCAAGCTTCTGGAGACTCCATTTAACTCTACTCATTCGGTGCCTCTTTTAAAGTCGCCGCAAAGTCAAGTGTCGCCCCGTTTCTAAAAACCCTAATTTTAACGGCATCGCCGACTTTCTTGGCCCTTATCAATTTTGCCAAACTTGCCTCGTCGGTTAATTTTTGGCCGTCAAAACTCGTTACAATATCGCCAACCTTAATCCCCGCATCTGACGCGGCCGAACCACTAACTACCTCCCGCACCAGCTCCCCTTCCGGAACCTCGTTTAAAAGTGCCACATCGCGCGAAATGTGTGTGTAACGGATTCCCAAAAAGGGCCTGGAAATTTTGCCGCCGGATTTTTGAAAATCGTCAATCAACTGTTTGGCAATATTTATTTTTATGGCAAAGCCGATGTTTTCCGCCGAGGCCACGGCTGTATTTATGCCAATTACCTGACCCCCAATGTTAACCAATGGTCCCCCGGAATTACCGGGATTAATGGCCGCATCCGTCTGAATTAAATCATCAAGTCTCTCGGCAACGCCTGTTGTCGGATCAATCGGCGTCACCCCACGGCCCAATCCGGAAACGACACCGACTGTTACCGTATTTTGAAAACGACCCAAGGCGTTACCAATGGCGATTACTTTCTGGCCAACTTTCAAGTGGTCCGAATCTCCAAGGTCCAAGGGCTTTATCGCTTGTCCTGAGCCAGCCGAAGAATCAATTTGAACCAATGCTAAGTCATTAAAGGGATCACGATGAATTTTTTTTATCTCATACTTTTTTTCGCTTCCTGCCGAGTCGCGAACGATAGCGATGTATTTTTGACTGTCACTTTCTACTACATGCTTATTCGTCAAAATAAGCCCTTCTTTGGAAACCACAAAGCCCGTACCGATGCCTGACTCTTTCTCTCCCGGACGCTGGGGAATACCAAAAAAGGGATCAAAAACTGGTCTGTTTTCTACGGCAATTGAAACCACCGATGGTGAAACTTGGCGGACAACATCAATAACCACCGACTCCTCCTCAACCACTCGTAAATTTTCTGTAGGGCTCTTGGGCAACTGGCCTGTCTGGGGCAAATTTTTGCCGAAAAACCGCATAGTAGCTACCGTTGCCACCACCCCGAGCGCAAATATCATCAAAAATATTGTCAGTTTCTTAATTTTCATATTGACTAAAGAAGGTCCAATGCTTTCGAAAGCTGCCTGTCCGGTCCTTGACTTATATCCTCGCCTTCAGCCGAAGACGCGACTTCCACATCGGGTATTATACCGGTCCCGTTAATAGACTTACCGCCGGAAGTCAACCATTTGGCAATAGTCACATGCAACCCCGAACCTCCGGGAAAATCGACCACATCCTGAACCGTACCCTTACCGAAAGTCTTTTCGCCAACAATTTTACCACGCCGTCCGCCCTGTATTGCTCCGGCAAATATCTCGGAAGCTGAAGCTGAACCTCCGTTCACCAAAACAACTACCGGCATTTTCAAAAACTTACCTTCATGATCAACATTTATCGGCGCAATACTTCCGTTTGCGAATTCCTGCTCAACAACTGTCCCTTTTACAAACTCACTCGCCAAGTGAACACTGGAAGACAGTAGTCCTCCCGGATTATTGCGCATATCAACAACTACTCCGCGCACCCCCTTTTGCAAAACCGCAAGAACCGCATTATCCCATTCACTGTCTGTCTTATCGCCAAATCTGGAAACTTTTATAACTGCCGCGCCTCCAGCCTTTGTGTCAACAAAATTAAACTCGACGCTTTTAACATCTATCTTCGCCCTCTCTATTTCCACCTCGAAAGTTTTATCTTGATTCTCGTGCGAAAGCGAAAGCTTGACACGGCTACCGGCCGGGCCTCTAATTAAATCAACTGCTTCCGGCAGGGAAAGATCAAAAGTTTCGCGGCTATCTATCTTTAGGATTAAATCACGGGGTAAAATCCCTGCTTTTGCGGCCGGGGTCCCGGCAAGTGGCGCGATAACCACCAGTCTTTTTTCCTTATTAAAACCTATCTGGATCCCGACTCCCTCATAACTTCCCGAAAGTTCGCTTTTAATTGCCTCATTTTGTTTTGGATCTAAAAACGCGGTATAGGGGTCGCCAAGCGACCGAACCATGCCCGAAATTGCCCCGTACAAAAGTTTTTGCCCGTCTATGGCGCTTTTATCCAAAAATTTTTGAGGTAAAGTGTCAAAAACACTCCAGAACAGCGAAAAATCTACATTTTGAGTTTTGGGAGAATACTTGTCAACAACATTAATTTGCGGCGCTATCCCTTTTTGTAAAATCTCTACTTTTTTCTGCCCTAAAACAAACCCAACCGCGAAAAAAATTACAGCAACGACTATAAATTGAATAAGAAAATTAAAAATCGGCCCGCCTGGCGAATTTTTAGCAGGGACCACGCCTGATGGTAAAATTTGTTTTTGGGAAGGTTTCGGTCTAAACATCAAAAATCAGTAAAATTATGCTGTCTGAAAAGGCAAAAGTGCCAAAACTCTTGCTCTTTTGATACTTTTAGTTATTTGTCTTTGGTGTTTGGCGCAAATTCCGGATCTTGCCCTTCCCAATATTTTGCCACGCTCGGAAACATACCTTCTTAAAAGTACGACGTCTTTCCAATCAACTTTTGTCCCGCTTTCGCAAAGCGGGCAATGCTTGGCTTGTGCTAGTCTTCGTATAAATTTCCGCATCGCTATTAAAAAACCGACTAATCACCGAAGCTTTGAAAATTATTTGGTGGAGTTAGTCGTCAGTTGTCTAAAACGGTAAATCGTCCAGTGATAATTCGTCTTCTTCCGTGCTCTTTAAATCTTTCGATTCCTCTCTTTTTACTTCCTTTGTACCCTTTGTCCTCTTTGTACTCTTCATATCCCCTGTCCCCTCTGTGCCTTGTGTTCCTTCTAATTCATCGGGCTTGCCTGCCAATTTTGATTCTTCCGCCACGGCAGGCTGTTTCGCCAAGAGAACTGTTTCGTGAATAATCTCCTCACCGCCGGCTTCTTCAAAAGTGCGTCTTGAATCCAAAATTCGCATGTCATCGATAACCACCTCTGTCGTTTGACGCGTCGCTCCGTCTGGCGTCTCCCAACTCCTTGTCTGCAGCCTTCCTTCAACATAGACTTTTCGTCCCTTTGTAAGAAGCTGGGAACACAACTCTGCCAACTTATTCCAAGCCACAATTTTGCTAAATTCGGCCTCTTCTTTTTTAGTTCCGTCACTGGCCATGTAGACTCTGTTCGTAGCCAAACCGAATGAGCAAACCGCCGCTCCGCTGGGAGTATAGCGCAGTTCCGGATCACGAGTCAGATTACCAATCAGCAAAACTTTATTTAATGAGGCTCTAGATGCCATTCGAATCTCCTTGCCGAATTAAATATGCTCTCATTTTGAGCGAGGCGCGTGATGCCATAAGTACTCCTCTCTAGCCGCGGCTTAATATGAGATTTTGCCAAAGGCAAAAGGCTGATATTTAACGAGGCTCTGCTTGCCATTTTCAAATCCTTTTACTTCTTCCCTTTCTTTACCCGTTCTTGACTTTGACTTTTCACTTTTCCGCCATAGGCGGACCCGCCTTTGGCGGGGACTTTTGATTTAGTAATGGTCTTTACCGTAACCTTCGCCATCTTCTTTTCTGTCTTTCCCTTTATCACCCGTGACACCTGCTCGTCCTGAATTTGTGAAACGGATGGTATTTTTGATACCTCCTGTACTTGTGGTTTCTTTGTCCCTTCTGTTCTCTTTATAATAAGATACCTTAAAATCGCTTCTTGCTCAAGTCGCAAGGCTTCGCTGATCTTTTTGACAGCTTCACCCTCAGCCTCAAAGTTAAACACAAAATACTCGCCCTCGGTTTGCTTGACAATAGGATAAGCCAGCATCTTTCTCCCGAGTCGCTCAACCGCGATATCGTAAGCATTAACACCTTTCAGGACTTTTTCTACTTTTGAAAAAGATAAGTCGCTGTCAAGTTTACAACTTGCCACAACCGTCAACTCGTAAGTCATAGAGAAAATGATATCAGACACTCAACTTGAATTCAAGCGAAGCCGAGTCAGACTCGGCGAAGCGCAGTCCCTCAAAAATACTCTTCAAGTCGTGTATGAATAATACCAAAAAGACTTGAAGTAAATTTTGTGGGGCGACTACTACACACTAAACTTAAACTCCACAACCATCCCGTCTTCAATTGTTTCCGCTTTACCGATTGTTTTTATAAAACCCCCCGCTTTAGCCTTTTGCCAGGCCGCCCCTGGCGAGCCTCGCCCATCCGGGCGGGAACCTGTCTCAACCAGTTTTTCAAATTGGATAACATCTGCCGCGATAAAACCCCTTTCAAAATCCGTATGGATTACACCGGCTGCTCGCGGCGCAAGAGTGCCCTTTTTAACAGTCCAGGCGTGGACTTCCTTCGGGCCGGCGGTAAAAAACGTTATCAACCCCAAAGTTTTATAAGCCTTCTTTATTAGTAAACTCAGTCCTGATTCCTCAACCCCTAATTCTTTCAAGTATTCTCTTTGTTCTTCTTCTGACAAGTCCGCTAGCTCGTCCTCCAGCTTCGCACTGATACTTAAAGGAGTCTCCTTTGGGTCTAAAGGAGACTCCTTATCAGAAAGTTTCAGCTCATCGCTGTTTAATACAACAATCGTCTTCTTCATCGATAAAAGTTGAAGATCTGCAATTTTTGAAGACTCTTCGGAATCCAAATTTTCTTCTAACCATTTACCCTGCTCGACTAAACCCTTAGATTTCGCAAGTACTCTTAAGGTTTGATGTCTCAAGTCCTGGGGAGCCACTGATTTTAATTCCTTGCTTAATGTTTCCAGCCTCTTGTTTATTGTTTCCAGGTCTTTGAGCAAAAGTTCCGTTTTTAAAACTTCTAAGTCTTCTTTCGGGTCAACGGATCCTGAACGGATTATGTTTTCATTTTTAAATCCGCGAAGGACAAAAACAATAATGTCGACTTCGCGGATATGTGACAGAAATTGATTTCCAAGCCCCTCCCCTTGCGCCGCACCCTTGACAAGTCCAGCAATATCAACGAACCGAACGACCGCAGGAATAATCGGAGGTATTGATCCGTGCTCATCCGCAATAATCTGTGCCAATCTGTTCAGACGAAAGTCTGGAACCTCCACAACCCCGACATTCGGTTCAATGGTCGTGAACGGATAATTTGCAATTTTTGCATGACCTGTTTGTCCTTCCGAAGCGCGAGCGAAGGAGGACTTTTTCAAAAGGGCATTAAAAAGCGTGCTCTTTCCTACGT
>MFBZ01000030.1 GCA_001776545.1 Candidatus Curtissbacteria bacterium RIFCSPLOWO2_12_FULL_41_16
TTCCTATTGACCGCCCACTTAATTCATAAATAATATAACCTTCTTTTTCTAAGGCTTTGCGGGTCTCGGAAGAAAATTTTCTAATTTCGTCCACGCTTCTCAACCTCTCTTAGTTTATTATAAATTCTTTTTAACTCCATATGGGGTGTTCGTCAAGTAACACTGCCGAAGTGCTCGCCAATGTTAGTGCACTTGGGACCTTTTTTCTGGAAACTGACGAAGAGTTTGAACCGATTTTTATATAGTGCTCCCCGCATTTTACGAACTTCGCCTGCCCCGTATCGAATGGTACTGAAGAACATTTTAAGAAATGAGGTATCTGACACAGCGTGCGGTTGACAGGCGGGACGAGCTGAGAGTACTATTGTGAGCAAATCAGTGCCCAAAAGGAGGTGAGAATATGAAGAGATTGCTAAAAGGATGTGGACGATTGGGCGGTCTTTTCCTAGTCATATTGCTCCTTGCGGCAGTGGTCGGTTTGTCTTCACCAGTTTCTGCGTCGGAACCGCCAACGATTACCTGTACACTAGATGCAGTTCATGACCCGGGGCCACCCCCTATGATTATCTTAGTGACT
This sequence comes from Candidatus Curtissbacteria bacterium RIFCSPLOWO2_12_FULL_41_16, assembly GCA_001776545.1. Taxonomy (GTDB): domain Bacteria; phylum Patescibacteriota; class Microgenomatia; order Curtissbacterales; family GWA2-41-24; genus WO2-42-50. Next base: position 578 of record MFBZ01000030.1, read on the forward strand.
ATCCTCACTATAGAGCACGATGGTCAAGTGACACAGGTCACCTTTGACCGACCCCCGGCGGGCCCACTAAGTGACTGCAGTTTATTCAAATAAAGGTATTCTCTGTTTAAGCTAAAAAAATCCCTTGCCTTGGAAAAGTCAAGATGAGGCTAAAAAGTGGTGCTCGAGGATCGTAACGTTAATATAACCAGCCAATTTGTGCGTATTTTCAAGGTTTTCGAAGATTTCAAGTTCATTAGCCAACTACGGGAAGAGATGGATAAAGTACGGCCAGCCGTGGCTATGTAGCCTAATGTTATTTTTTGGCTTTTTCCTTATTCCATTTATCAACTGCCCGTTTGGCTATTATTTCTAGATAAATATCACAATACATTTTCAAAGCCAAGATTTCTGTTAAAGTTATGGGTGTTTTAGGACTTCTCGTCGGGGACTTTGCCTGATCTTCCCCTGAGTCTATAACTTCATCCAAATTTCGAAAATCTTCCAATTTAGCAAACTGCCTATGAACCGCTTCCTTGAAATCGGATTTTCCATCCCAATCCCCTGATGTTAAAAATGCTTCCTTAAATGCCTGATAAAAACAGTTGTAGGCATTTAATTCAAAACGTAGATGTATGTCGTTCTTTGCCCAGAATGCCAATCCTAATCCATAACTATTGAAGGGTTTAATCTCTTCTTTGTTTCTAACCATAGCGATGTAGTAGAAAAGTAAATTGGTTCTGAGTAGTTGATTTTCATTCAATACCCATCGTAGTTCTTTGAAATTTACGCTCAATTCTGGATTTACCTGCACACCTAGTTTCATATTTCGCTCTAAATCCCATATTTCTTCATAATATCTAGCCTTGTCCTTTTGGACATGCCACCAAAATATTCCCCTAGAAGCTATATTTAAGGCGACTACGAATGATCTAGCCATACCCCAACCTATATACCATAGGGCCTGTGCGGGTGTAGATGCAGCAAGTTGAAATTCAATAATGAGATCGGATTTATCATCAGAAAATAATTTTACAAAGTCCGAATGCTTGTTCCATTCATTAAGGTTTTTAGTCCTTATTGAGTGAGATTCGCTATTTATTCTGATTTTTATCTTATATTTTGGTTTGCGTGCATCTTTTCCCTCTGGCTTCTTTCTACTCAATTCCTCATTAACAATTTTACGAATTTCTTCGTCATTCTGATCGAATTGTTGTTTAAGCCAATGAATCCAATCCCGCACATTGCCCAATTCAATAAGTTTCTCTTGGGATTTACGGCCAAATATTAGTCTGTATTTCTCTGGATCTGAATTTGCTGTTAAAAACCATTGAAGTTCCTCTTTGTTTATCGATGGATCGTTAGGCTTTAGCATCGTTTTGCCTTTTTCCATTCCCAATCTGGCTTCAGCCATACTTAACAATCTATCCGCTTCTTCTTGAGGCAATTTACTCTTAGGATGTTGTTGATCTGTCGGCTTGATATATAAGGTATCTAGCCTGCGAAGATGAATAGACGTAGCTAACCCTTTTAATTGATCTATTTCCTGTTTGGTAATAACTTTCTTGCCAAAAGAAGGCCCCCAAAATGCCCAAAACAGCTTCCTTATATGATTCTCAATGCTAGATTCACCAAAACTAGAATCCCGAGAATCTACTTCTGCCACAAACGACATTTCTAGTAGCTCGGCTTTCCCGATTTCTTCAAGAGCCAGCGCAGAGAGATGGAAGCGAATATGGCGGTGTTTTGCCTCATCAAGTTTTTTTGCAGATTCAATCAGATCCTCAGCATTTTGTAGACAGAGATCCCGCACTTTTTTATGCTTCTTAAATAATATTTCGCTTTCGTCTTTCTGATTTTGATTGGTACTCATATGATATATTTATACCCGCTTGACAGTACTATAAATTTGTCATAAAGTTATCATAATATGGCCTTAACAGTCAAGCCCCTAACCAACAAACAAAAGGATGCACTGGACTTCATAAATTCATTTATGCAAGAAAGGGGATATTCCCCTTCTCTACGTGAATTAGCTAAGTTTTTAGATACCGAAAATCTAAGTACCGCTCAGTACTATATCGAAGAATTAGAAAAAAAAGGTTATCTTAAACGAGATCCACATAAAAATAGAGGGATAGCACCAATTACCCAAAAACAAACTGTTCCTTTACTGGGTTTTATAGCTGCTGGGGAACCCATAGAGCCAATTGAAAACGCTGAACCCATACAAGTATCATCGAATATTAAATTGAATCCAAACCATTCCTACTACGCTCTTAAAGTAAAAGGCGACAGTATGATGGATATGGGAATTCTCGACAATGACATCGTTCTTATTAAGCATCAAATGACAGCAGATATCGGGGATACAGTAGTTGGGATCACAGAAAATGGTGCTACATTAAAAGTTTTAGGTGAAAAAAGTGGAAGAACAATCTTACAACCAAGAAACCCTAAATATGAGACAATAATTCCAGAACAACTCGAGATTAGAGGCAAATTTGTTGGTTTAGTTAGAGGTAATTTTTAGCTAAACTTATAAATATGAGATACAAAAAATCTAATTTAATATCACACGAGAACAACTATATTATTCCAGATGATTATTGGAATGAGCACCCCCATTTAATCACGTGCGCTACTGAACTTCAAAAACTAAAACTGGATCTTCTTAAAAAAGATAGCCTTGCAAAAGACATAGATAAGTTAATCTTATCGAATGTGATGGTGTCTATATTAGATACTTTCAATAAAAAAAATAGTACCTCAGTTGATGCAATAAAAATAGGTAAAGAGATCGCTAGTCGGCTTCAAGGGAATGTTGATGGCTCTTTGAAGGAAATAAACCAAACAATTGTAAAAACCCTTGCTAAATATGATCTAAATGATACCAACGACGATTTTCTTGGATTCTTATATCAGCTACTACAAAATCAGCTAGGAAGAAAATCCGATGGACAATTTTATACCCCAAAAAAAGTAGTGCAACAGATTCTTAGTCAAGTTCGTTTGGATGTTATTAAAGATAAATTGATTATGGATCCAGCATGTGGATCAGGGCAATTTTTAATAGAGGCATTTAATGAACTAGACAAACTGTATGAACAAGCCAATCCAGAACTAACTAAACCCGATCGATATTCACGCATACTTTCTTCACTTCTTGGCGTTGACATAGACAATATTGCTTGTTCTCTAGCACAATTTAATCTTCTTAAACGTGCTGCGTTTCTGGCGCCAATAATCCCAAAGATGATTTGTGCAAATACACTTAAAAAATCTTCTGATCTTTTTAATCTAGATCCTCTTAGTGAATTTGAAAGAAAAGTTAATGTCATTATAGGCAACCCCCCATGGGGTGCTAAATTAACAACCGAAGAAAAGAATTATTTCAAAAAAAACTATCAAATTGGTGATGTAGGATTAAATTCATTCACCCTCTTTATTGAAAGATCGCTCGATTTTCTAAAAGAGGAAGGTGGCAGGCTGGGTTTTTTGATTCCAGAAGCCTACTTGAAGATAAAAAATCACCAACTCTCTCGACAACAAATTCTTGATAAGTGTAAAATTCTAACTTTGCAAATATGTGGGGATGTGTTTAAGAAAGTATACGCCCCAGCGTTGATAATCGTCGTTGAAACAGCGAAAGACAAAGATCAAAGACAAAATAATAGCGTCAAATTGTCAAAATCGCTTTCTGAAAACAACAATTTTGGAATTGTTCCACAAAGTTCATTCTATTCAACGCATGAGAACATTTTTAACATTAACCACTCTGGCGATTCAGAAAGTTTGAAGAATAAAATCAAAAATCAAGATGTTCGATACCTAAAAGGTAATGCGCTTTTCTTTTTAGGGATTGTTACAGGCAATAACGACAAGCACCTAACGAAAACAAATGGCGATCCAAGACAAAACCGCATTTTAGTTGGAAGTGATGTAAATAAATTCAAGATCAATTTTAGTGGGAATTATTTTATTTACGATAAAGATCAACTTCAACAGGTAGCCCCAAAGGGTTATTATCTAGAACCAGAAAAATTGCTTTATAAATTTATCAGTTCAAAACTCATTTTCGCATATGACAATCAATCATACTTCATGCTCAATAATATAAATGGGGTGATCCCAAGAATAAAAGAAATGAGATCTAGATATATACTAGCCCTTCTAAATTCAAAGTTAATGCAATATTATTACGCATCAAGTTTTTTCACTGTTAAGGTACTTAGAGGTAATTTAGAAGAATTACCACTACTCTTGGCCTCTGAACAAGAACAACTAGAAATAGAAAAAATGGCACTTGAAGCTGAAAAAGCTACTAATGAAAGCGGGTTTGAAAAAACCACAAAGATGATTGATGAAGCAATTTATAGTCTGTACGAATTGAGTGGAAAGGATGTAGATTTTGTCGATAAAGAATTATCTACTAGCTTTCTTTAGCACAGTTTCGAGAACTCGTCTTTCTTCAACCTCAAATTGCTTAAAATCAGATAGATTTTGAGGTTTGATATGGATTTGTCCTTCATTACCTTTATTTCCTCTATGTTGTCCTGGAGAAAAATGTTTGTGGTTACGCATATCCTTTGAACTCAACACCCAATATCTGATTTTATCAGTCCATATTCCCATTAGGATTGCAATATCAAAATAGTCTGGTTTCATCTGTTGGAAGTTCATATCGAATACACCATCCTTATCTAATGTGGAAAAAGCCCGGCGTTCGTATGGGATATTAGGACGAGTTTTATCAACAGCTCTTCCCGCCTTCACCTCTATTTTTATAAGTCTTTTTCCGCCTCTTCTATAAAAAACGTCGTACTCCCTTTGAGCTTTTATAGACTTGTTTTTTTCTGCCGGTTGAAGCTTGGGAAATAGGCTTAAAAGATGAGCCATTGCCTTATCAGCAAAGGCTGTTGGTGCTGTGATTTTTATCAATGAAAGATATTTGTTTCGCTCCTGAAATTCCTGTTTTAATCGCTGGTATGCATCAAATGACAAAAGGCCTTCGTTTTGAAGCGCTAGGTATACAAACTCGTAATCTTGTTCCTCTATCTTACCTAGCAATAAGTTCTTTAACTTACTTTTCTTTACAAGACTTATAAGAGCTTGTTTGAGTATACGCATAAAATTACAGGCTTATCTGCGCTTGTAATTATACACTAAAGTAAGGTCGAGGATTAGAGGAACTAATATCTTTCATCGTTTCCATGCGAAACGCCGGTTTTGAAGGCTTTAGAGAAGGAAATCATGTCAAACTTTTATCTATTTCTTAATTCTGAGAAGAAAAAGGGGCATATTTTTCCTAAAATTTCAGACCTAATGTCCAACTGTTTTTACCCCACTGTTAGATTCGAACCAAGAAAATTAGGTTCGAAAATCTCCTAAAAAGTGTTCTGAACTCAATTTACCCTGAAAATGCTACGGTGAAATTGAATTCAAATAGCCTTGAATGTCGCCAGGTTCTAAAATTAGCAACTCAGCTCCTGAGTCCTGAGATTATTAGAACTCTGGTATTTAGGATTATAAAGGTTTTTGAGGATATCTCTCAAGTTGAACTTTCAAAGGGTAGGTGGGAGGAAATTAAAAAATTACAGCCAAGTTTTACCTCTATGATTTAATTTTTTTCTTTAAAGCATAAATCTATAATGATTAAAGTAAAAGCCACACTGGCTAAGATAAACAGGTATTCTTGTCAGATTTATCGCTAAAGCAACGCTTGCTGCGGTAGCAATAGATTTTTCCCTAGGTAACCCAAAGACCACCAAATAACCTGGCACCTTATTATTTGAGAAATTCGATAGACTGAAGGGTGTAAATGGTACCAGCTTGATAGATGCTAATCTGCTCCTGCGATATTTGGCCAGTAATCTTGACCAAATCGCCATCTTTAAAATTTTGCAAACGCGGGTCTTTTCCTAAAACGAATTGACCATTGTAGGAAGCATCCCTGCTACCAAAGCGTATTATCCAGAAACCACCCTCAATGTCTCGATATTCAAGCTGTCCGGTAACCCAAGAATAGTCAGGAGCATGGCTGTAAGATTCGTCTTTTGGCGGTTGACGGTTTAATAAAATGAGGCCGGCACCAAAAGTAATCATGATAGCAACAAGTGCAGTGATGAAAAATTTCCGGGCGGACACATTAGGCACCAAAGATGAGTCTTAACAAGAATGCACCCAGTGAACCGGTTGCGACAATCATTGCTGAGTCAGAGGAGGATATCGTCTCGCCGAGTAAATTACCAGTGGCTTCTGCGGTAATGATGAAATTGCCAACGGCGGTGGCTTTGGCTTCCCAGCTGATATTAGTCGTTTGGTGAGTACCTAAAGTGCCAATCTTTTTCCTTGAAGACTTGATCCTGATTCCGGGATCAGCGTTTAGGGTGACTATGATTTTAGTAATGGGGTCTGCACCCTGATTGGTGATGTCGGCACTGACGGGAAACCATTTGTTTACAGGGTAAGTTGAGGGAGCCGAGATTTGGACCTTGAGTGGATTTGGTCTAACGGTGGCGGTAACGGTGCCACTTTGGGCATAGACAGACTCCACACCAGAAAACACAAATAAAAGCAGACTGGCGGCAATGACCCCCAGGGTTCTCAATTTTAACTCTCCTTGTCGCGAGTTGACTTACTTTTGATACGAATTTGCACTGCTAAATACTTCCTGCCGACTACCACCAACAAACTTAGGGTTAAAACGCCACCAACAACAGCAATAATAATATAGGAAGCAGGTGCATTGTTTTCCAAAAGGCTTCTCAGCCTCTCGACAGCTGCACCCAAGACACCGGCAGGCTTAACTGTGAAATTAAGCTTGGTGGCTGCGGCAACACCGATAGTCACCCCTTCAGCCTTGGCCACTGGATGGGCTTCCAGAAAGGCGAAATAATCACCGGGGCGAGCGTCAACCGGCAGAGTCAGACTCACTTCCACATTTTGTGACCCTCCGGCCGAAAGCGGGAATTTTTGGGGGCCAAAGGTGAACCACTCGACGGGCGGCTGAAATTCGCTCTGGTCGGAAAGGTAGGTAACGGTGACTTCATAGTCTCCGTCCTGATCACCGGTATTTAGAACCGGCAAAGTCGGCAGTTTGTAAATGCCGCCGGGCGAAAGTTCTTCATCGATTTGAACTTTTCCCAAACCAACCCCGACGCCAATCTTGGCAAACGCAGTTTGAGGGAAAAGAAATGCTCCAAAAATAACGATAACGGTCAAAATTTTTCTCATTTATTTCTCACCACCTTCCATCATACCTAAGTTATGGAGCTGTTGCCACAATGGTAACGGTTGCTGAATGTTCACTGCTGGACGATGTTGACGTTGGCATGGTAAGCCTTAAGTAAAGATTGCGGGTGTCTCCCCCAGCCACATTGGTATCAAGATTAAAGAGGGAATTGGCAGCCGAGAAAGTAACCCAAATCAGTGCATCTTTGGAGAATTCCCATTTGGCCTGATTGGAGCCATTAGTTGAAGAAAGATTCCAGGTATTTGCCCCATCTGAGAAATTGGTCGATTTGACCGAAAGATTGGCGGGGCCGGTTGTCACTTGGACTGTCTGCACATCATTGGTGCCGGTTGGCGTGGTATCGCGGGTGGCACCAAGAGCCAGAATGCCAAAGGGAGTGGTTCCGTCGGTTGTCAAACTGATGGCAACTGCTGCCTCGCCAAAAGAAGTATCAAAAAAATAAGGTCCTGATCCTCGAAAGCGATAGACTCTTAACTGATAGATACCAGTGGTGGCAGGCTGAATACCAATTGTCTCCTGTCTCGTAGTGCTAATTGATGAAGCAAGCACTGTACCTCCTGGATCTTTTAATTCCATATCAAAATCTGGTCGGTTAAATGCTTCCCACTCTGGCATAATTATGGTTACAGCAATTGGAAGACTAGCATCAGTGACATTGATATTCCAAAAATCCTGAGTATTACCACTCGACAAAGAATCAGAAGTGAAAGAATGAGAAGATACTGCAGGTCCAGTTCCTGCAAATCCACCGGCTGATTTGACAGCCTCGTACCCTTGTAAACGACCCGAACCATAATCAACATCAGCTCCGGCTGGACCCCAATCGAGGGCGGTGTCGCCAATTTTCTGTTTGATTTGAGTTGGAGTTAAGCTAGAGTTTGCGTCTAGCATCAAGGCGACAACGCCGGCAGTAAAAGGTGAGGACATGCTTGTGCCGCTAAAGTTAACGTATTGGTTGGTGGTTGCCGCTTTGGCAGATTTGATGAAGACACCAGGAGAAGCAATGTCTGGTTTGATTCTGTTATCTGCGGTTGGGCCTCGTGAGGAAAAACAAGCCAGATAGAAACCGGCATTGGGCAGATCATTATCGCCACAAACGTTTGATGCAGATGAGCCGGGGGTGACGTCGCTCAACGCGCCAACAGTAATAGCTTTATCGGCGGCGGCCGGTGTACCAATAGTGCAGGGACCCGGACCTTCGTTGCCAGCAGAGACTGTCATGACAATGCCACTATCGACAGCGGTATTGACGATGGTGGACATGGAATCCGTTCCATTGGAACAACCGGAGGCACCTAAGCTCATGTTGCCAATTTTGATGCCATAAGTTACCCGATTATCGATCATCCACTGGACGCCGGAGACAATTTCGGAAGTGGCAGCAGTACAGAGAATTTGGCCCTGAACAAAACGATTGCTTAAAACTTTAATACCGACGAGCGCAGCGCCTGGAGCAACTCCTTTAAAGTTGGCATCGGCTTGGCCTTCGCCAGCAGCAATTCCCGCCACATGGGTGCCGTGGCCACTACAATCATCCAGTTCGTCATATGGACCTGACTGATCGTTATTGATAGTGGCATCACGCCAAGCAATAATCTTGCCGCCATCTAAATCAACATGGTTGGGATCAATGCCTGTATCTAAGATGGCAATGACAACATCGTTTTTGGAATAACTGGCGGCACCATCGGCATTGCCATCAACGCCAAAATCACCTCTAGCTTTGGTAGTGCCGAACCATTGTTGAGAAGTGTCTAGATGTGGGTAGACTGGTGCATCAAATTCAATTTGTTTAATATCGGCATCAGCAGAAAATGCGATAATTTGGCTTTTGGCTAAATTAGTGGCGAAGCCATTAATGGAAGGGTAAGTAAATTTTTCTTCAAAGTCACCATGTTTTGATTTTAAGGCAGAGGGGCTAGCTTCTTCGATTGGTTTATTTAACATTACAATTACGTCAAATTTGTCACTTTCAGCTTTACCGGCAATTTGCTCATCCAAATCATCCAGAATTTTATTTTTATTGAGATCAACTTTATCAAATTTTTGAGGAGCTTTGAAAAATTCAGAGGTGACAGTAGCAGCTGGCTCTTTTTTCTCTTGGGCAAAGACAACAAGCCCAACAAGCAAAAAAATAGGCAAAAGAAGAATAACAAAAAGCGGTCGCCTAAATTTTCCCATCTTTGATGGAAAGATTTTAACTCTTCTCAGCTCTTATCACAAATCCTAATCACGACCGCTTTAGATAGCTGTTGCCTGAACAGTAACTGTGGTACTCTTCTGCGCGCTAGCATCTGTAGACGACGTAGGCATGTTCATCTGTAACTCAGATGTGTCGTTAGCCCCTACGGCCACACTTGCCGCAAGCTCTTTATATGTGACACTATTGAGGGATTTATCGGTTGTCTCGTCAAAAGGTACTGTTTGAGAGAAATCGTGAACATATTGGTTTGCAGCAACTGTTCCAGTATCCGCAGGGGTATCGCTTAAAGTCCAAGGAGTTGACCCTCCTGTAGCGTCAGAACCCTTGATGTTAAATTTTTCAGTAACGTTCCCATCATTTGTTGCGGTAATGGTACCCGATTCTTTAGTTGTACGACTGCCATCATTTACACTTAAGGCTAAGGTGCCGTAAGCAACCGATCCTGGTGAAACAGATACCGAAATCAATTGAGGCGTAACTGTTGCTGTAACTACTCCTGTATCTGCTGCCAGAGCTGGGATTGCGGCAGAGGCTAAAAGTGCTGCTGTGCCTAAAGCTGCCCAAAGTTTTTTATTATTTATCACTTCCCTTTCTCACCTCCTTTTGCCCACCATAGCTTTATGTGAAGGTGGGTTGTATTTGAATCGATAGCAATCATAAGCAAGTTTTTCATAGTTG